>DAIOTT010000037.1:17655-20011 GCA_036751885.1 Candidatus Sumerlaeota bacterium | reverse complement strand
CCGCGGCAAGCTTGCTCAATACCGGCGGTAATTTGCTTCTGGGAAAACGGGCGCCCGTTTACAAACAGGTATTGGGCCGAGCGATCCCCACGGCTGCTGTGCGGGTGCGCTAAGTAACCTGTCACTCTTACGGTGTGGTTGGCTTCCGGCCCTCTGTGTTCCACGTCGCCCTCTGCTTTGGGTACGGAGATTCTACAGAAATCAAGGGGCAACAAACCGTGCTCAATTCTAGATCCCTGCAGGGATAAAAACCGATCTGCCAAGGTTTGCCGCGCAGGGAGTTCCAGCATCAGCTTATCGCCCCGCTCCACGCGAATCCCAACATCCGGTGATGCCAATGCTTGCCGCACCACAGTTTTCATAATCAGGTTCATTTCACTTACGCCGCTCTTCAAAAATTTTCGCCGTGCGGGTGTATTGAAAAACAAATCCTGAATGCTGATGCGCGTACCGGCGGGGCAGCCTGTTGGCTTGATCAGGCTAATTTCGCCGCCAGCAACCACAACCCGCGTGCCAGCGGGATTAGCTTTGGGGCGCGTAAGAATTTCCATTTTACTGACAGAGGCAATGCTAGGGATTGCCTCGCCCCGGAAGCCCCGTGTTTGCAAAGCAAACAAATCCTGAGTAGACTGAATTTTGGAGGTTGCATGCCGTTGCAGGCAAAGCTCTGCATCTTCCTCTGTCATGCCGCAGCCGTCGTCCTCAATTGTTAAATCCTGCAAGGATTGCGATAAACTTAGGCGGATGCTGGTTGCCCCGGCATCGATTGAGTTTTCTACTAATTCTTTCACCACGCTCGCCATATTTACCACCACTTCACCGGCGGCGATTTGGTTGATCAGTTGCTGGGGTAAAACGCGAATGGTTGCCATGAAGAACGCTTCTCAAGAAAATCAGGATGCCAATACTACACGTTGCCTGCCAAAGCTCAAGGCTACAATCACACCGGCGGAGTTATCCACGTTTCTTGAGGCCGGCGCCCTGATTGCCGCACATCAACTGATAGGTTGCACCTTGGAGCGCACCTTGAAGGACGGAACAATTCTGACCGCTAGAATCATCGAAACGGAAGCCTACACTCAGAACGACCCCGCAAGCCACAGTGCCAACGGCATAAGCCCCAGAAACAAACCCATGTTTGGCCCCGCAGGCACCCTTTACGTTTACATTAGTTACGGCATGCACCACTGCATGAATGTTGTAACAGGCGAATTAGGCCAAGGGGAAGCCGTTCTGCTGCGCGCCCTTCAACCAATTACCGGAATTCAGCGCATGGTTGAACACCGCAACTGGCAGGGCAAACCCGCCCAACAACTCCTCAACGGCCCCGGAAAAATTTGCCAAGCTTTTGCAATCACCAAAGAGCACAACACCCTAAACTTGCTGCAGGGCAACCAAGCCGTTCGCCTTTACCCCCGAACTGATTGGCCAACGCAAACCCCAATTCAACTAACGCCGCGCATCGGCATTTCAAAAGCAGTAGAGTGGAAAAGGCGGTTTGTGGTTTGCTAATCTCCTGTAAAAGTTTGTAGGTTTGTGCAAATCAACATCCAAGCACCCGCCAGATAATTCGCCGGAGCAGACAACCGTGAACCATACCTTTTCCCAGCTTCGACTTATTATCCCCGTAGTAGTGATTGCCTGCATCAGCCTTTCCCTGCTATTCGCGCAATCCTTCTCGGGCTTCTCAGTCACAGGGAAACCCGGCACCGCGCCGCCAAGCTACACACCGCAAGAAATTCAAGACCGCGTTGCCCTTGCCCGTGAACGGTGGGGCGCCGTTTATGCCGAACGGATGGAGTTATTCATGAAGGAAACACCGCAAGAGAGTTTTGGTGGCACGGTTTTTCTTGGCGATTCCATTACGCATGTTTTCGAACTGGACATTATTTTTCCCGATTCTACGTTCATCAATCGCGGGATTTCCGGTGATACAGTTCAAGGTTTAACAGACCGATTAGATGTTTCCGTTGCAGCCCTTAAGCCCAAGGCAATCTACGTGTTGATCGGCACAAACAACCTCTGGCAGGACTCATCCGAGCCATTTATAGAAGGGTTGATGCAAGATTACGCAAAACTCTTTACGGCCATAAAGTCCCAAGCGCCTGAAGCCGCCGTTACGATTCAGGCCGTTCTTCCCACCCGCGATGCTTGGCTGTTCAGGAACGACCTTATCACTGCGGTGAATGCCCGGTTACAGCCCTTAGCCCTTCAACACGGGTTCGCCTGGTTGGATCTTAGCACGCCGTTCCAAAACAAGGACAATCACTTACGGGCAGAATTGACGTTTGATGGTCTGCACCTGAATTCCGATGGCTACATTCTTTGGGCGCAGTTGTTACAGCCCGAGGCGGAC
>DAIOTT010000037.1:16969-17645 GCA_036751885.1 Candidatus Sumerlaeota bacterium | reverse complement strand
CAACCGCCGTGATTTCCCCATCTCACTGGTCAACCCGCCACAAATGCCCCAACCGGCTGACCCCGCATTACTCCCTGAATTAGTGCTCTACAACAACGAATACCCCCACCCTACCACCCGCTCACCCCACGGCATATTGGAAGCAGTTATTCAAAATAACACCGTTGTAGGGATTGCAAACCAAGAATCCGTAATCCCTGAGAACGGCTACGTGCTCAGCGCCTACGGCCGAGGATTTATCTGGGTATACGTAAACCTAAAACCCGGCGTGGAATTGATTTTGGCCGATCAGGTGGTTTCATTATTGCCAATCCCCGTTGAAGAACAAACAACCGCTCAACAAATTACGCAACTCATGGTCTTATGTTTGGATCATCTGCAAAACCCTGCATTATCACAGAACCACGCAATGGTGCGTGAAATACTGCGTGTGCTGATTGAATTGAAACAAAACCCCACCGCAGCCGATGAAACTACGCTCTTGGCCTTACAAGAGCAGCTTGACAAAATACCCGGCCAAAATCCCCCCTGATTTGCCCCCATGTTTACATCAACCAAAAACCAAAAGGATAAGCCGCTAATGCCTAAATTCATTCAACACCCCACCGTTGTGGAAGCCCACGGCAACATCCCCAAACGCATTGAGGAATACATCGGCGCCGTAAACACGGGGAAT
>DAIOTT010000037.1:5981-16959 GCA_036751885.1 Candidatus Sumerlaeota bacterium | reverse complement strand
CAGTATTGCCCGCATGAAATCCCCCGGCGGTTGGGAAGAACCGGGTCAAACCCCTGAATTTGATGAGTTTACCCTAGTATTGAAGGGCGTGTTGCAAGTTGAAACAAAAGAAAAAACCTTTCAAATCGCTGAAGGGCAGGCGATTATCATTCACGCCGGCGAATGGGTTCGCTATTCTTCTCCCAGTGAAAGCGGCGCGGAATACGTTGCTGTATGCTTACCAGCATTCAGCCCACAAACCGTTCACCGCGATCTATAAAGCACCCTCCCCAAATAGAAAAGGTTCATTCCAAAAATGACTGCACAATCAACGGAAGCACAAAATCACTTTTCCCGAACGATTGGTCGGGTTGCCATGATTGGCCTAGGCGCCGTGGGCTCAACAACCGTTTTTGCCCTATTGCACGCAAAGATTGCCCAAGAAATATTATTAGTGGACGATCACAACCGCCGCCGCGCTGAGGGTGAGTTGCTGGATTTACAACACACGCTCCCCTTTTCCGGCCCGGCGAATATTCATTTAGCCTCGCTAGATGAAACCCGCCACTGTGATTTGGTGATCATCACCGCAGGGGCGGCACAATCCAAAGATGAGACTCGGCTGGATCTTATGAAGCGAAACGTCGAGATTTTTCGCACATTTTTTCCCCGCCTTTCTCAGCAGAATCCCAACGCCCTGTTTGTCATCGTAACAAATCCCGTGGATATTATGACTCGCGTTGCGCTGGAGCTTTCAGGCTTACCCCCCGAGCAAGTGTTTGGAACGGGAACAGTGCTAGATACCGCCCGGTTCCGCCAAAATCTCTCTACCCACCTCGGCGTTTCCAGCAACAACGTGCACGCCTACGTGATTGGTGAACACGGCGATAGCGAAGTAATAGTGTGGTCTAGGGTTCAAATTGGACCCTTTACCCTTCAAGAATACGCTGATCTAAAGGGCAAAAAGCTTTCCCCCGCTGTAAAGCAACAAATGGATGAAGACGTGCGCCGCGCTGCCTACCAAATCATTGAGCGCAAAGGCTCTACGCACTTTGCCATTGGGTCGGGAACTACACGCTTAATTGAAACGCTCTCCAACGATCGTCACCAACTTTACACAGTTAGCCGCCAAATAAGCCTTCCTGGAATCCCTGAGGGCGTATGCATGAGCATTCCCACTGAGATGGGCCGCAAGGGGGCATTATTACCCATTGCACTGAAACTATCGCCAATTGAAGAGGCAGAATTGCAAAAAAGCGGCAATATCTTAGACAAAGCCTACCAAAAACTCACGGTTTAGCGGGTTCGCAACGCGCAAAGCATAAACAGTTTATTGAGAAACAAAGAACAATTCAGCTGATTTACAAAAGACCTTTTGACCTTGCTAAGGGATTATTGAAAGAACCTTTATTAGATTCTTGCAAGGGTGAAAACGACTCAAGAAACAATTCGGTCGAATCCTTGCTTTGAAGAAAGTAGGTTTCTTTTGAATTCTGCGTTTATACGTACAAGAACCTTGATGCGAGAAACAGTGTTCAACATTATGAATTACTCTTCAGCGAAAACTTCCCAAGTAGTAGCCCAATCTATGGAAGATTCACCTCTTTCCTGCGCCGTTCTTGACCAAGAGCAATTGGCCGTGATCAAGCTTTACGGTAAAGGGAACTTTATATCAAGCGTCCCCCTTAAAAAATTCTCAGAGTACGTTTGTAAGTCCTCTGTGGTGAAAGATATTATCCTTGATTTAGAGGATTGCGAAAGCATGGACTCCACCTTTATGGGTGTTCTTGCTAGCGTAAGCATTGCACAAATTCGCCGAGGTGAGCGTAAGCTTATATTGGCCAACGCAAACGAGCATTGCCGTAAACTCCTGAAAACGCTGGGAATTGCGCGGCTTTTAGAAATACACGAGCCTAATTCAACCAGCAATTCTGCAACGGCCCACCAAATTTCCTTGGATAAAGCCGGCGAACAGCTGGAGCCCATGCACCAAGAAAAGCTAAGCCACACGGACCAAATTTGCCACACTCTGGAAGCCCACCGAACCTTGGTAAGAGCCGATGGTGAGAATGAAATACGGTTTCAATCGGTGATTCATTACCTTGAAAAAAGCTTAGGCAAAGACAACTGTTGAGGCGCTGAAAGGCGAGCTTGATCAAAATCTCTGATAATAACTGCGGCCTATTTTGAGGCTATAGGGCGCAAATGCCGCCCGTTACAGCCAACAGATTGCGGTTGGTTTTTTTGTGATTCACTTTAACTTCATTATAAAGAAAAATCGCCCGGCTTTAATCATAAAGCCGGGCGTTTTGTGTATTTAATTAACCGTCGAATAGAGGTGGATTAGTCGCCTGTAAGTTGTTGGAACGGGAACCGGTTTTGAACCACGTTAACCGCCGCGGGTGAGCGGAAGTAGGTGTACGTTGGGTAACTTGAGATGGTGGTAATCTCTACCCCAGCCGGTTTTTGATCAATACTGGCCGTATGCAGACCTTGTGCGCGGGCTGAGTAGCTGCCTTGACGACCGATTGCAATGTACCTACCCAGACTGTTCGCTGTAGAATAGTCGATTCTGGTCATCACAACATTGCGACGATCACCAAAAGAGCCAGCTACGAACCTGTAATCAGAGTCCAAAGATGCGGAGCCCGTGTACAGTGCTGAACGTGAGCCTATGTCACGAGTAAGGCTAATATCCGGTGAGTAGAATGTACCTAGACCGTAATTAACATTAACACCAGGCCCTGTTACATTACCCACGGTCCCCGGCATTCTTGCCGCGTACAAGTTGCCGTTGAAGCGTGTTGTACCCACACCGGCAAGGCGAATTGCCCCCGTTACTTTATAGGATAATGAGCTAGGAACCGGAGCAGAGACAGGCTTGGGCTTCTTGATGGGCCTTGGAATGGCAACATTGCCGCCAATTGTTTCGCTGATTGCTGAGCCCGATGCCGCTGAGCCAGCACCACCACCAGCGCCGCCTGTATTTCTAAGAACACCATTCAGGATGGTGGCATTTTGAACGCCTGTAATTTGGAAAATATTGCCAAATGCATCGCGAGACGTAAGCGTGAAAGAGCTAGAAATTCGTTCGTCTAGTTTGTAAGTGCCAGCACGTGTATAACGGAAACGGCCACGTACGTTGCCCATAGCAAAAGAATTAGTGATGGTGCCATTAGCATTGCGGATTTGAATTAACGCTGATCCAATTAATTCGCCATTTTCAGTTTGAATGACGTTTGGGAGAATATCCACCGTGCCTGATGGGACATTTGCGGTAAACCCGCGTGCCAGAAAGAGCACCTTGTTTTCTTCGTTGAACTCGTTGTTTGTAAAGTTATTGAGCAGAATTTGATTCCAGTTTGATATGCCAACAACTGAGGGAGAAGGAATTTCAACAACCGCATCGATCAAAGGGAATTCAGCCACGTCGTAAGGAAGAAGAGTTTCACCACCAAGAGAGAGCAGATTGGTTGAAGTAGATACAAGTTGCAGCCTAAGGCCTAAGTCGGTGCCGGACCCCGGAGGAACATCATCCCCTGATGGGGCAACCAGGCTTAATGAAGGGCTGAAATTGGAATAACTTGCTTTGCTATCAAACCCCTCTCCCTGTTCGACTATAAAGCCAGCTGATGCACCGCTGTGGATTGCTCCAACAATGAGTGCACTTTGAATATCAAGTGTGTCGTCCTCTTGAGTTTCTTGTGCACCAATTTTGGCGTACAAATCTATCAACTTATCTGGTGCTGCTCCAGCCGTCGTTGCCCAAGAGATATCGTTTCCGTTCCCTGATGGGAAAACGAATAGTAAGCCGTCTCGGTTATTGTTGAACGGTGTACCTTTTGCATATTCAGTGATCAAGCTTTCAAATAATCCGGTTTGCAGGAAGATAGAGGAACCAATGCTTGGATCGTTGGCAAAGGTGTAAAAGGATGAGAGCACAACATAGCGGTTTTGGGGGTTACTTTGCGCGATCGCAGCTGCGATATTAATTGCATCCAATACACGTGACACCCGAACGAAGGAGTTATTTCCACGGCGTCCTTCTGTGTTCATGGCTCTGATGCCAATTACCGGGAATCCTGGTGTAACACCAACGATCCCTGTATCGTTATCACGGGCCGCAAGAATACCGGCTACGGCGGTACCGTGACCTGTACCTGATCTGGGCTGAGCAGTTGTTGAATTTGAGAAGAAGGAATCAATATCAAATTGAGCAATCAGGTTTATTTCAGGGTGGTTTACCGCAATGCCATCATCAATAACGATGTATCGAATGCGTGTTGTATCGGGGTTCATTGAAGCGCCGGTTGTGTTTTCAAACGAATTAAACAGGGACCAAGCACCATCTTGCCCGCTGATGTTTAAGCTCGCAATGGGTGAAACGACATCTTGAAATTCGCCCTGATTGTCATTCAGGTACCACTGGTAAGCATGCAGCGGATTGTTTGTGGGGTTTAGGAAAAAGTTACTTCCTAAACCACCTAGCAGTTCTGAGTTATTAGCGGCGCTGAATGCAGCTTGAACGGCTTCCACAGGGTTTACAACGCCATCACCAAAAAGATCTGAACGATTTACTCTGCGCGTAATTGTGGTGAATCTGTCATCATCCGCTAATCCGTAGCCATTGGAGATTTTGACTTCTGTTTCAAGCGTTTCCCAGTTGTAGGTACTGAGCTGGGAATCTTGCAGGTAAAAAGGTGGGGCCCCTTCATCGGAGAAATCAGGCGTACCTGAACCGGAACCAGGATTTGCTGTTTCCCGCAGAATGTCCATTACTTGGTAGGGATCAAGATCTGGGTTTGCGTTCCATACAAGGCCGGCAACGCCCGCGGCAATGGCGGCCGCAGCGGATGTGCCGCCTACGTCTTTAATGCCAAATTCACCTGTGTAATTTGTTTTCTCAATGGTGGTAAACCAATCGGTTATGCAGTGGGCAACCAAAGGGTTTGCGCGAAGTTGTTCCGCATGCTCTAGAATGTGCAACCCGTTGGAACCTTGAAAAACGCCCGTTACAAGGTTTCCCGTTGTTAGCTCAGCATAGGGTTTTTCCAGAACGGAGAACCCATGGGCTGCCAAAAGTTCTTGTTGCTGCTTTGGAGAAACGCCTTCGGCAAACTTCACGACAATTGAATCAGTTAGCACGTGCATGGTGTTGCCTAAGGAGAACGCTGCACCGTAAAATTCAAGGTCGGATCGATCCCGCAACAACCGCACGTCTTCCGATTTCACAACGCTGATCATGCTTTGGCGATCAAAGCTAATCTGGTGGAACTCTACGGGGAGAGCCCCTTTGGTACGAACCGCTGCAACATCTTGAATCAATTCAAGGTGGGGGAGGTATTTACCAATAATTTGGGAATCCGTGAGAGATACGGAGGCATGGACTTGGGCTGTTGATTCAAGGCAATCCTTAGGGGCGCTTTGGTCAGCACTTACTGAAGGCAAAATGCCAGAAATAAAAACCCCTGTAAGCAGTGGTGCGCATACACAGGTGAATCGGAATGAGCGAAACATTGCTCGCGTCATGAGTAAACTCCTCATCAATGAAGCTGGGCTAAAATCACATCTTGCGTAAAATACAAAACGTAACCAGACATTGAAAACAAAAATCAAAATCAAACTGCAGGGAAAATTTACTCTGTGCCAATGAAAAAATTGGCTGTAACTTGATTTACGCACGATTGTAACACCCTAACAGAAGCGAAAATGGTAAACATTACTCTTAGAATTACTCTTCAATCTGGCTTGCTTGATTGTATAAGTTGATCAATACATCAATCGCACGGGGATCATTTTCTTGCTGAAGCTGTTGCTTGTAAAATTCCCGTCGTTCTTCCTCGGTTCCCCAGTTAATCAGGGCCAAGTAACCACGAATGCGATCCGTTGCATCCAACGGGGAATTCCCCACTGGTTGCGATAGGCTGGAAACCAACATTTTTTCCGCCTCCCGAACGTCTTGCTCTGCCACAGCTCCTGAACGTTGGCTTACCCCCAGCAAACCCTCAGCCGCTCTAAATTGTAGGTATTCATCCTCGGGGAAATCTCGCAGCGCCCCGGCAATTTGATCCAGCGTAAGGTCATCATCGGCGGCGCCCGCAACACGAATGCGTTCAACGTGTTCCTCAACGGATATATCAGTGCTCACGGGCATGCTCAGGGCTTCAATCAGCGTGGAATCTTGGGCTAACTTATCCAGATCAACGGTTTCAAAGGCATTTTTAGGGCGGTAATTGATGAGCAACCAAGCCCTGATGGAGGAATCAGATTCCATCGCCATCAGCTGCAACATGTAGGTTTCCAGTTCGTTTGTATCGGCCAAGAAAGCGACCAAATCAAGCCGGAGTTCCTCTTCAGCGTCTCGATACACTTCAACAACACCCTCCGCTTTCAGCCGTTCAACAAGCTCCTGCCGACCCGTTGCCAGAAGAATGTAGTAGGGATCATCCAAATCTATTTCATCGGGAATGGTGGGTTCTGGCGTGGTTTCAGATTCAAATTCCTGAAAGGCTTTGGGTTGCGGTGTTGGAACCTCGGCATCAGCCGCTGCCAAAGGGCGCTCAGTGATTGATGATTGCGGAATCGCTTTGGTGGTACTGGGTGAAGCGCTCTTCGGCGACGGCGCTGTGGGCGCCGGGTTGGCGGGTTTTCCGGCAAACCAAACCGTGATTAAGATACTCGCCAACACTAGGGCAAGTGTGCCGTACAATTGAGTTTTCTTCATTTGAATGCCTAATACTTAGCTGCAGCCGCCCATAGGGGGCTGGTGAAAATTCGTGGAAGTGTTGACGCCAACCGCTTGTGAAGTCGAGGAGTTATTTTGCGAGGCTTGAGCCCCGTGGAATGCGGAATTTTGGGCTGCAGGCAGGGCCCGTTTGCCGTAAGCGCGGATTCAGAAGGCCAAAAAGACCCCTGTTTTTGGGTCCCTAGGAACGCCTTCTGCCACGGAATCCCAGTAATGGGGATCTATGGGGCGGCGGTAATCGGCGGTTGTTTTTACAGTGGGAATTCCGTAAGCCCAAACAGGGATTTGCAGCGTCGGGGAATTCAACAGAAAACGATCGTACAAGGATTTCGAGGGATCAAGGGGGTTGAACTCCTCTAATTTATCCAAATCGCGCAGGGTTTCAAACCCGTTCTCAAACATCATCCATTCGCCTGAAACGGTATTTTCTTGCAGCGCTTGCACAGAATCAAACGCCGCTGCGGTTTGTGTTGTCAGTTGGTTTGCCTTCCGGATGGATTCAAACCGCTTAGCATCCAACAAGGATTTTTGGATGAGCAAATCAGCCGTCAAATCAGCGGTTCCTTTTTGAACGATGCATTGCTCAGCGGGTTGCAAAATTGGCGTGCCGGTATGACGAAGCCAAAGCCGACCCGGCACGTACCCTTTGCCCAGGGCAACAGCGTGAGAACAGAAGACAGGCCAATTCCAATAGTCGTTTTTCAAACTACCGTAAACAAATACAATCAGCGGCGAAAAAATGTGTGATTCCACGGAGCGAGCGAGCAGGGTGCAACCCCTTCCTTTGCAGATGATTTGGCTAAATTTGAACGATGAGTAAATCGTGAATGCTGTGTGTTAGGCGTAATGATTGATAACAGATCTCTGCAAATTTCAAAATGAATATCAAGGGGAACTGTTGTCGCAAAAATAGGGGAACGCGATTTTGCCGTTCTTCAACAGAGCCGTTCTTCAAATTCATTTCGGGAACATGTTATTTTGCTTGAAGGGTTTTTTCTTGCAGAGAATCAGGAGTTAATTACGGGGAGGCTATCAAGGGAGTTGATAAAGAGTTGATCAAATAAACGACACAAGCCCTCCGATTTATCCATTTTTCACTATTCCCCCATCACGGGTTGACGTATGCTTACCTCCGCGTGCAGTCAATCAGGCTGCACCACAAAGGAGCATTGGTTTTCAATGAATGAGATTTGGGTATTTTTACAGGGCAATACGATTGCGGCATTACTTTCCATTCTAGCGTTGGGAACAATGATTGGCCAGTTGAGCATAAGGGGAATTTCCCTGGGGTCTTCAGCAGTGCTGTTTGTGGGCTTGGTGTTTGGGCATTTTGGCGTTGTTCTTCCCAACGATATTTCCACCCTAGGCGTGGTGCTGTTTGTTTATTCCGTAGGGCTGCAAGCGGGGCCGCGGTTCTTCAAGGCCTTCAGAAGCCGGGGAATAACCTTCGCCTTGCTCGCTATTGCCACTTTGGCGGCTGCTGCGTTGGCCAGCGTTGTGGCGCAAGTTTTACTGGGTATTGATCCTGCCCTTGGCATCGGAATTTTCACCGGCGCACTTACCACCACGCCCGGCTTGGCCGCAGCCATGGAATCCGTAAATGACCCCATGGTATCCATAGGGTACGGCGTTGCCTACCCCTTCGGCGTGGTCGGCGTGGTGTTGTTTATGCAGATTCTCCCCCGCCTAATGGGGATGGATTTAGCCAAAATTTCCCGCGACGCGCAAACTCAAGATTCTGGCCCAAAGGTACAGGCGCGTTGGTTTAAGCTGACCAATGAACAGCTTGTTGGCAAAGCCTTAGGGCAAATCCTTCGAGACGATGACGACCACGCCACCATTGCCCGTGTGGCACACGGCGATGAAGTTGTTACTGGCCTTTCAACCCGCGTTTTGCAGCACAATGATTTGATTAAAGCCGTGGGTACGCACTCGCAGTTGGAGAAAATTGAGCTCTTTTTTGGCCCCCCCGTTCCCGATTACCAAGAAACACTCAGCCAAGTTTCAACCTTTACGGTCGTCGTAACCAAAGACAAATTTGTCGGCAAATCCCTACAAGAACTCGGCATTCAAGAAAAGTACGGGATTGTTGTGACCCGGATTTTCCGGCTGGACAACGAGCTTACTCCTATGGGGATTACGACGCTGGAGTTCGGCGATACGATTAGAATCGTGGGGGAAAAGGCTGATTGCGAGAGGTTTATTGCTCAACTAGGCGATGCGGAACGCAAGCTTCAGGAAACGCGTTTTCTCCCCCTGATGGTGGGCTTGGCATTGGGCGTTTTCCTTGGTTTAGTGGCTGTGCCCTTGCCCGGCGGCGGCAGCTTTTCCCTAGGGCTTGCGGGCGGGCCTCTGCTTGTTGCCCTTGTGGCGGGGCACTTCGGCAGAATCGGCAATTGGGTTTTCCACGTGCCAAACCCAGCCAAAATCTTTATCCGCGAATTAGGCCTAATCATGTTTCTTGCCGGCGCGGGCGTGAAAGCAGGCTCTGGCTTTTTAGAGGTTGTTCAATCTCAAGGGATTTCTCTGCTGATCGCCGGTGTGCTTGTAACGCTGGTTCCCCTTACCGTGGCATTTTACTTGGGGCTGAAAGTATTTCAGTTTGATGCACCCACAACCTTGGGCGCACTTTGCGGCGCAATGACAAGTACGCCGGGCCTTGGCGCGGTAACACAGGCGGCCGATAGTGAATACCCCGCGATTGCCTATGCCACCGTTTACCCCGTTGCGCTGATTATTGTGACGCTTATTTCCAAGTTGTTAGCCTTGGTTCTGATGGGGTTAGCTGCTTAGCCTAAAATATATTCGCCGGTTGAAGTGCGACGTAATTCGCTTTTCAACCGGCGATTTTCTACTACTTTCATGCTTCATGAAACTCAAACTTTTGACTTTTTGCCGAAGGTTTCATCGATCTTCAAATAGGGAATAAACAAGATCCCCGGAATACAGAAGAACATGACAAGCGTGAAGAATATCGGGTAGCCGGTAATCTCCTGCAAGAAACCAGACCACAGGCCGGGAATCATCATTCCAAGGGCCATGAAGCCGGTGCAAAGAGCGTAGTGGGCGGTTTTGTAAGGCCCTTGAGCCGCCATAATCATAATGAGCAGGTAGGCCGCAAAACCAAACCCGTAACCAAACGCCTCGATTGCGACCACGGCGTTAATCAACCAAACACCTTGTGGCTGAACGACTGCTAAAAGGATGTACAGCGTGTTGGGCAAGTGCATGCATGCCACGCAAAACCACAGCAGCTTTTTAAGGCCGTATTGGGCAATCATTAATCCACTCAATATCCCCCCAACCGTTAGCGCGCCAAGGTAGTATAACACATTGGTAACGGCAAATTGATCCAACCCCAAGCCAAGGGCACCGGTATCAATATCGTTCAGTAGAAACGGGGTTTTCAGGAATGATAGCTGTGCTTCGCCCAAGCGGAATGTAAGCAGAAAACCAAGTGTTACAAAGATTCCCGGCTTGCTGAAAAAGCTTTCAAACACATCGTAAAAACCAATTTGGCTGGCTCGCGACATATACTTAAAGAAGGAAAGAATTGTATCGCGAATCGGTACAATCATGCATAGGAATGTTACCGCTCCCAGTAGAATTAGGTAACTGATTGACGTAAAGGCGAAGTTAAATCCTTTCAGCCCAACACTGGAGGGGTCGGCCCCAACTGTTGCATTCTGCAACGGTGCTCGCAGCAAATCGAACCCATACAGGTAAACAACGGTAATTCCTACAGGGACGGCGATCGTAACGAAAATCGCCCCAAATGGTATAATGAAGGGGACATCGGTCGGGGTTCCGCCGTCCCCTTGCGGATAGGGCATAATAAAGCGGTGGTACACAAAGAACAGAGCGTAAATAAGGGCGCAAATCCCTAGGGAAAGTGCCCAGCCTTTGGCTAAATCCCCGGCCGTGGCGCGGTAAATTAACTCGACATCATCGCTGATATTTTTGGGGAAGTTAATCACCACTTCTTGGCCTTGGCGCCAATTCTCTGGGGTAAATTCATAGCGTTCTTTCGCTAAGCTAAACCCACGCGTATCAGACGAAAGAAACAACCGGCGCAGGATGTTGGGGGAAGGCTTTGGCTGAACGATCACCACCTCGGTGTAGCCCTCAGTTGGGGGCCGTGTGATGTGTAGGAGAACGGAGCCAGTGGTTGATTCATCCTGCTCAAGGGTGAGTTTGCTTAGGCGGAGTTCTAATTCGGCGGTGGGTTCGCCTTCATAATTAAATTCTTCAACC
>DAIOTT010000037.1:5075-5971 GCA_036751885.1 Candidatus Sumerlaeota bacterium | reverse complement strand
AATTACCTCTGCCGGTGTAGGCGCGGGTTCGGCAATATCTAGCAACTCGGAATCGGTTTCTTGTTGCTCGGCTACATTCACTTGCTGCTCGGGAATATTGATCGCCCTGATGGTGATTTCCGGCGGTGTGGGGCCGGTACTTTGTACAACCATGAAGGCAATGGCGACTAAGATGCCGTTGGCGACAATGAGGGCGATGCGGAAGGCGGTGCTTCTGATGCCTACAAAGTAGGATTGCTGCTTTTCCGTAAGGGAGAGCATGTAGAAGCCGTCGCAGGCAATATCGTGGGTGGCAGCGGCAAACCCTAGAAGGATGAGAAAGAAGACCGATAAGAGAAAGAAAGGCGGGTAGTTGGTGCTGATAACTTGGGAAATTGCGGTGGTTATACTGCTAGGGAGGAGGAATGAAATAGTGCAGCCAAGAAGACAAATGAAGATTGTAAACTGCATCCACACAGTCCAGCTTCGCTTAGTCCAATAACGCTCTACCAAAGGGCCCCACAGGGGTTTTAGAACCCAAGGCCAACCTAGCATTGCGGCCCAAAAAACCGCCGCTCCGGTTGGAATTCCCATCGTGGAAAAGATGATGAGGAAGAGCTGATTGACAATGGCGTATTGCAAGCCTTGGGCAAAGTTGACTGAGCCGACCCATGCCCAAGGGGATGTTCTGCGGCCTTTGGAATCTGGAGTGCCTCGGTGAACACTGAGTTCGGTTTCAGGAAAGGCAGCTTCGGGTGGAGTCATAAATCTGTGTTCCTCTTAAGTAATGTTCGCTCGGTGTATAGAGCACGGTGGGCAAAAAATCCCTTTGAGGGGAATCAATAAAAGGCTTTAACTTTCAGTGAAGCACAAATGAGAGGTGTAACGTACTGGAATCGCAAGTGAACATTGATTGT
>DAIOTT010000037.1:0-5065 GCA_036751885.1 Candidatus Sumerlaeota bacterium | reverse complement strand
TTTTCTCATACAACCAAAAACGGCTTGCATTTAGGGCTAGTCAGATTAGTGTTTCGCTCCCTTCGGGAACTCTTTAGGGTTTTTCTATTATGAGCATTAGTCGTGATTTACTGAAAATTCTTGCCTGCCCTGAAAGCAAAGCACCCCTCGTTATATCGGCGGATGGTGCCTATTTGATTTCAACGGATAAGAAAACACGGCGTCGTTACCGTATTGAGGACGATATTCCCGTTCTCCTAATAGAGGAATCTGAGGTGCTTTCACCCGAAGATCACGAGAGTCAGCTTACGCAAGCGGCTGGCAAATAACTCTCGCAGGTTGGTTTTCGCCAACTTGAACTCCTGATGCAAGAAAAGGCGAATCGCTAAAATGAAAAAAGAAATTCACCCCAAGTACGGCGATGTAATCTATCGCGATGCACAATCTGGCGACCAATGGTTCAGCCGCTCTACTAAGCTGGACGGCCCAATTGAGGTTGTTGATGGCAAAGAATACCGTGTAATTCCCTTGGAAATCAGCTCCTACACCCACCCTTTTTACTCTGGCAAGAAAACATTTGTTGATGCTGCGGGCCGTGTTGAGAAGTTCAACAAGCGCTTTGGCCGTGCCAGCATGATGTCCAGCAAGAAAGCAAAAGCGGGCACACCGAAAGCCGCTGAAGCTGAAACTGCTGATTCAACTGAGTAAATTTACGCTTCTACAAAAATAAAACCTGAATTGCTAACAAAATATTAACTTTTCAGGTTGCATAGCCTGCGGGAGATGAATATTGTGTTCCCTTCCCTTCAAGTGAATTAGGCCCCGTTGCTTCTTGTGACGTGGGCCTTTTTCAATTTTCAGCCTGTTGTAAAAAACCACCATCCCCTACCAATATTTCACCCTTGCTAAGCCCCGGAGCATGGGTGCATGTTACATTTTATGATGAACATTTACCGCGATCTTGCTTTTCCCTTATTTAAATTAATGGATCCTGAAGAGGCCCACGAACGCATGGCGCGCTCCTTGGAGTTTGCTGGCAACAACGCTGCCGGCAAGCGCGCGCTGAATCTACTTGCGGGAAAACGGCCCGAACGCCCGATTAAATTAATGGGCTTGCGCTTCCCCAACCCGGTGGGCGTTGCCGCCGGCTTTGATAAATCGGTGCGCTTAGCCCCTGGTTTGGCAGAACTAGGCTTTGGGCACATTGAGGTTGGCACGCTGACACCCAAACCGCAGGAGGGAAATGCCCGCCCGCGGATTTTTAGACTCCCGGAAAAAGGCGCCCTGCTCAATCGCATGGGGTTCCCGAACCCCGGCCTTGAGGATGTTATGCCCCGCCTAAAAGCCTTGCACCGTAAGCCGCGCAACTGGGTGTTAGGCGTTAGCATTGGCAAGCAAAAGGAAACACCCTTAGCCGAGGCGTTGAAAGATTACACGCGCTGCTTTCAAGCTGTGGCACCGTTTTCCGATTACGTGGCGGTGAATATTAGTTCACCCAATACTCCCGGCCTGAGGGAGTTGCAAGGGGGGGCATTTATTGAGGGGCTGCTGCGGGGCCTGAAATCAGAGGCCCGCACAATTGCAGAAGAGAATAACCAGCGCCCTACCCCTATTGCGGTGAAAATTGCCCCAGACGTACGCTCAAAAGAGTTGGATGAAATGCTAGAGGCAATTGTAGCCTCTGGGGTTGATGGGCTTATTGTGGGCAACACCACCGTAAGCCGCGCGGGCTTCAAAGAGCCCTGGACGAATGAAGCCGGCGGCATCAGTGGCCGGCCTCTTACGCACCGTTCCACCAAGTTGATTGCAGAAATTCACAAACGCCTGGGGGGTCAGGAATTGCCCATCATCGGCGTAGGAGGGGTTTTCACCGCCACCGACGCCCAAGAAAAGTTAGATGCTGGTGCAAGCCTTGTGCAACTTTACACCGGCCTAGTTTATGAAGGCCCTGGCATTGCCGGGAAAATCCTTCGGGGCCTTGCATCATAGAAGCAACGTGGGGTTTTTGCACGGTATTTACTCGTGCTGCACACGCAATAACTTATGAGTTGAACGTGTTGGGGAAAAATTGGGTTCTTTGATTAATTTTTGGGTGTAAAGGTGAGCTTACGACGAATCGGAGTTCGTCGCCCCCAAGGGTCTGTGGGAGTCCGTAGAGTGTCGAATAAAAGTTGAACCTGAATTCGTTACAACGTGATTGGTTTTAGTAGAAGAGCCAAGCGTCTTTATTTTGAACGGGTGGAATGTTAGTTCCGGTGGAAAGCCCGTAAACGGTTGCCTTAAGTGTATCTTCAAAGCCGATTATATAGACTTCTCTGGGTTCGTATTGATCTGTTTCAAAATCTACGTCGATATCATTCAAATTACCGAAAATTGAGTCCGGCCCAACGCCAACGGCATTGCTGATGATGCCGCCTTGATCCATGATATTTTGCTGAGCATTATTATTTATGGTATGCCAATTACCAACAAAATGGCCGACTTCGTGGCTGCCGATATTACCGACGGCTACACCTACCAAATCAATTTTAGTTCGGCCCCCTGCAAGGGTAAACTGGTTGAGTGAACTTGGCTGATCAGCGGGTTCAGATAATAAATCCAGCAGTACAACTGCGGTTTCTTCGTGGTTGAAGTTTCCGGGGTCGATGCTTTCGGCAATGCCAATTGTTTGTACACCGAGTTCAGCTCTTGTGCCGCCAAATATCACGCGGCTGACATTAGGCTGCCCAAAGGGATCG
The DNA here is from genome assembly GCA_036751885.1 of Candidatus Sumerlaeota bacterium. GTDB lineage: Bacteria > Sumerlaeota > Sumerlaeia > SLMS01 > JAHLLQ01 > JANRMB01. The sequence goes on along the minus strand of DAIOTT010000037.1, from coordinate 2,348 downwards.
GCGTGATCGCGGCTATTGAGGAAGGTAATCCCGAACTCGCCGCCATTGCCTGTTGAGTTGAAATCGCCGTTGCCGCCTTTAGCGATCATATCGGCGTTTAAGTTTTCTTCCATGGTTGCAATAATACTGTCAATTAAGGCGGACTCTTGGTTTGCCGGGATTCCCCATGCAGGGAGGAATGCGGATAAGGGTGAAAGCGTTGCAATTCGATTGGGGCCTGTCAGGAGGGATGCATCCACGCTTGCGCCGTCAAAATCTAGGAAAATAATTTGCTGCTCGCCCTCGAATTTTCCGCGCAATCCCGGTTCAGAGAGTAATATATCCACCTGCCAAGGACCATTTTTTAATAGGGTTCCGAATGAGAGTAAATTCATGGCATATCGACCGGTTTCAGGCACAACAAAAGACAAGGATATTTCCCCGTTCACTAAGGGCGTACCCTTAGCGCTGAAGCCGTTTACGTTTTGCGTAGTGTAGGCAATCGGATTGCCTGCAGGGCCTTCAACACCCATTACCCGAGCGGCACCTAAGGTTCTAGCGCTGAAGACTTGCCCTTCTTCAAGATCAAATTCAAACCATTCTTCATCGGTATTTAGCGTTGAGACAAGGATTGTGTAGAAGCCAACGGATGCTGGGCCGCCGCCAATGCCCGTGAAGCCGTTGCTTGGGAAGTTGAGATCAAGAATAATTTCGCTTTGAATCACTTGTGCCCCAATGACTAAGTAATAGAAGCCGGCACTGGGAGCGCTGAAAACAAGCCGCGGATCTAAATTTCCGGCTTCAGCATCTTTATCGCCGGCAGCATCAATTAAAATCCCGTTGGAGTTGTATACGCCTATAACGGGGTCAAGCCCGGTTTGGGCACTAGGATCCGAGGTAAAAACATCGAATGTAAAAACCTGCCCTTGGGCCGCATTGAATCGGAACAGATCAAAATCGCCGCTGATGACAAAACTATCACCGATGAAGCCTTCAATGATAAACTCTGCCACCGTATTTTGTGAGTTAATAATGGGAATGGCGCTTTGAATCACGCCGTTTTCCTCGAACGCAGTGATGATTGGCGTAAGCCGGAAAACCTCCAGATTGTAGGTTCCGCCTAAGCCTGCACCACGGCCCGTTCCCGGTTGAAAGGGATTTGCCGGGAAGTTATTCACAAGGGTTTCTTGAGAGACACTTGCCACGCAAAGGTAATATGTACCGGCGGTCTCAGGGGTCCAAGTGAAGTAGGGGTCAACTTTCTGCATCGGAACTTCATCATCGCTGATTGCTAACAAAGTTCCGTTGGAACTATAAATAGCAATGATGGGATCAAATAAAGAGGTGGAATCAACATCGAAAAGGTAGAGTTCGCCGGGCTCACCCGAAAATGAATAGAAATCAAAATCCCCGGAGGTTGTACCAAACTGACCATCCCCAATGGTTTGATTTACAACGCGCCGGCCGTTTGTAAAACCCGTGGCAAGGTTCAGGTTTGAAGCCGTACTGATGGAATCATTGTTTTCAAACACCTGAGTAACGGTGGCAGCGGGGCGTGAAAAAGGAAGCGTGCGTTGGCCTTGAACCGTAAGAGTAGAGTTGATAATTGGAAACAACGGCGCCGTTTGCCGGGTGTTATTAGGCTCTGATTCCCCAAATGCGGCTCCCTTGTTATAATTGACGGGAGTTTTAACGGATTTTTCCAACTGAGATTTCGCCCAGATTGAAATTCCTTTTGGTTGTGAGGGGTCATGAAGATGATTTCCGCACCAATAGAATTGGCCTGCGGAGGCTGTAGATTGCGCATTGAGGTTTGCAAAACACACTAAAATAATTGTGAGCAGCAAGAATCGCTGATTGTTCATGGTTAGAATTCCAGATTGAATACTTCCAGTAATTTCTAGAAATTGCGGCAATTGCAACCAAAATTAGAACGTTCTTTTTCTATGGTTTCATCATCAATATAATTTAATCATCTTGGAAACTTTACCTTACAGGCTAATTCTCGATGACGATAAATATATTTTTGAACGCAAAAGAGCACGCTAACAACAAAAGCTATAAGCGTAAAGTGCAGGGATTATTACATAAATCTTTGAATGATGCTCTCCTGAATCAAGGTGTTGCTGAATCAGGTTCCTGCAAAATGATTGTGGTGTTGTTTGAAGCGGATTCAATCGCCACGGGCAAAAGGATTTGTTTGGGCGGGTAGTTCATGACCAGTTTGTAACTGGTCATGGAATCAAACCGTGGGATAATCACGGAAAAAATGGTATTTTCTCCCGGATTAATTGTTCTAACAGGGAAGAAGGTTAAATCAAGATTCCCTTCATCCAAAGGAACCATTTCATTCGGCAATAGAACCCGAA
>DAIOTT010000036.1:17400-24060 GCA_036751885.1 Candidatus Sumerlaeota bacterium | reverse complement strand
CCCACAAGCGCTCATTACGTTCCGCGTAATCAAAGGCTCAACCAGTGCGTTTCGCAGTCTTTCAGGCGCTGGAACCTACCAAAGCAACGGCAACACAAGTGGCGACGCAGCCGTTCGCGCTCGCACAAGCGGCCGAGGTGGTGAAGTTGCGATTGGCAAACCCGGCGACCGATTTACCTACGAGCTTCAAGCACTGGAAAAAAACGGGAGCGTCAAGGTTGAGTCCGAATCCTTTGTACGCGCCCTCGTAGGGGAAAGTGCTCGCTATAACTTCCGTGGGCCCGGCGGTGAAGCCTCTGGCAGCGTATATACCCGTTTAGCCGGTAGAGGTGTGGAGCTTAGTTTCCGGCAAACCAGTGGCGATAGAAGCGGTTTTGGCATTACGAACTCCCGGTTGATTTTTCAAAACGGGCAAACGTTACAGGTCTCCAGCAACACATCCTCCCGAACAACCAGCAGCAGCAGCGGTGCACCCATTATAAAAGATATACCCTTCATAGGCCCGGGATTTGGCTCCTCCCAAAGCTCCGTGGAGGAAGAACAATACGCCCTTTATGTAACCGTGGAGCTGGATTGATCACGTCCCTGTTTGATTGCTCGCTAAGCAATGCATCCCTTTACCTCAGCTTTAAGAAGCCCTTGTAAAGGCTGGTTGCTGCCTAGGCTTCACGCAGCAGTTTACGGTTCTTCTTGTGCTCGTACATTAGCTCATCCGCTTCGCTCAACGCTTGATCCAACGTGAAAATATCCGGAAGGCAAACCTTAATGCCAAAGCTCATTGAAACCTCAAAGGGCAAATCATTCTTTGAGTTGAACTCAGCAATTTCCTGCTGCAATCTTGTCTCCAAAATTCTGGCTTCATCGGGGTTTTTGATCGGTGTAAGAGCGGCAAATTCATCCCCCCCTAGTCGACCTACCACATCGGTTTCACGAAAGCAACTTGTCAGGATTTCCGCTGCCGCTTGAATCGCCTTGTCCCCTGTATCATGACCAAACTCATCGTTGATTGGCTTTAGTCGGTCTAAATCGACAAAAAATAAGGCAATATGCTGATTCGCCCGTTGGCAGTTTTTCCACATTTTCTTTGCCATAAGCAGTAACCCGTGGCGGTTGTATAGGCCGGTCAAGGAATCACGCTCCGCCATAATCTTCATCTCATCAATCATCCCTTGGCGCTCTTTCAGGATCTTGCTGACCGTAAGAATGGTGTAAACCCAGGCAATAAGCAAAGCTGTAAAAACCACCGCAACAATTCCCAAAATGGTGTAGCTTCGCCGCTGAATATTACGCCTGGATTGTGCATATTCCGCTTCGGCAATTTCCGTGATTTGCCGTTCCAACACTACGTAGCGGTAAATTAAGTCGTCGTAGGTTTCTTGGTCAAGCAATGCAAGCCCTGCCTCTTGCTGACCCGTGCGGGCAAACGCCATTGCCTTGAGTTCAAATTCAATCAACTCCTCATGGGTGCTGATCCACTCATTTATCAGGGACTTAAGGGTGGAATTACTCACCGTGGAATTTAGCTCAAACAAAGAATCCAGAATGAATTTAGCATCAGCATCATAATCCGCAATTTCATCGTAATCAGCGGTTCTAATGATTTGATGAACCAAACTGGTAAGGGAAGAAACACCATCAATGCCCTTGATTAATTCCAAGGCCCGTAAATCGTTCACTAAACCACGGCGCACTTCAACTTCCGTTCGCCAGGTAAACCAGCCCACAAAGCCCAGCAACAATAACGTTAACGCCAACACACATGACATTAAGAGAACCGGGTTGAGTGGTTTGTTAGTTTTCGGTATAAAACGCATGCCTAGTAAATTCGGTTGATTGACTTCATTGATCTTAACAGTAGAGCACCAACGCGATTATTACCACAACCTGTAAATCAAATTTCAAGCATTCAATCAGCAAAAAAAAGCTCTCAGTTCCAACAACTGAGAGCTTGCTAAACACCTGTAGTTTCCGTCCAGATTGGCGAAAAATTAGGTCAAGTGTTTCTCGGGTTCTGCGGGGGAAATCAAACTGCCCACAATCATCCCAACGATTGCCATAAACAAACCAATCACGTTCGCCGGAATCGGGAAGATTTGAGTCTCTTCAACAGACAAATTATACACCTCAAAAATCACCCAACTCGTTACGCCTAACGCAATAGAGGTTAACGCGCCGGTGTTTGTTGCTCGCTTCCAATAAACCCCAAAAGCTAACGGCACAAACGCCCCGCACAATGTTACTAAATATGCGTTCTCAACCATCTCAAAAATCGTCAACCCCTGCGACTCTGAAAAATACGCATAAAGAAAAACAATCGCACCAAACCCAAGAACGCAAAGCCGCAGAGTAAGGAGTAAGGATTTCTCATTCAAATTGAACGTTTCCTTCAAAATGTTTTCCGCAAAAATCGCTGAAGGCGCCAACAGCGTCCCTGAAGCGGTGGACATAATAGCCGATAGCAACGCACCGAAGAAGATAATCTGGATAAAAACCGGCATTTCTTTGATCACAAAGTTCGGGATAATATTTTCGCCGTTATCAGCCTCCAAGTACGACGGATCAATCATGGTAGCTGCAACCGCGATGAACACCGGAATGAAGCAGAAGATCATGTAGAACGTACCGCCGATTACCGTTCCCCAAACAGCGGACTTCTCACTCTTGGCCGACATTACCCGCTGAAATACGTCTTGTTGCGGAATGCTTCCCAATGCCAACGTAATAAAACTTCCGAAAAATGCTAATAATGGAATCGCACTAAACTCAGGGAAGAACTTGAATTTATCCTTTTCCGCTGCGTACTCAATCACCGCTGAAGCACCACCCTCCACTCTTCCGGAAATCATAAACGCCACAACAATCACACCAATAATGATCACCGCCATTTGCACAAAGTCCGTAACAGCAACGGAAATCATTCCCCCGAAAACCGTGTAAATTAAAACCGAGGCAATGCCGATAAACATCCCCAGCTCAATTGATATTGCTTGGTTAGAAACCTCGTTGATCACCACGCCCAAGGCGATTACCTGCGCTGCTACCCACCCCAAATAGCTGATGCAAATCGCAATGGAAATCAACACTTCCACCGTTCTACTGTACCGCTTGTTGTAAAAGTCTGCAATTGTTGTAAGCTTCAAGCGGTAAAGCGGGCCTGCAAAAAACAACCCCACAAAAACCAAACACAAACCCGCACCAAATGGGTCGGCAATGATTTCACCCAAATTACCCCCCTCGGCCGCAAACGTCCCTGAAACGCCCAGCACCGCCTCGGAGCCAAACCACGTGGCAAACACCGTCGCAATCGTCACATAGATCGGTAACGAACGCCCCGCCAAAACGAAATCAGTGGAAGTCTTCACGCGCATACTGGCGTACAAGCCAATTCCCACGGTAACAACTATGTACAGAATTACAAAGAATAACAACGGACTCATAGGATCATCATCTTTACGCGCAATGGAATAGTGTTTTGACAGCCCAATTTTTATAGCAGCGTGAAATCGTCAACGGGAATTTCCGCTGCCGTTCGTTCTTCGATAAAAAATTTAGTTCTCCACGCTAAAAAACATCTCATACCGATGTTAAGTGTATATGAGTCGATCTTTGATCCACCCAACCGCCAGCAAAATGCGAATACCGCTCTAATTGAAGACGAATTGAATTGTATGATAACGATTGACTTGTTTCACAACTCATTACTAATTAGCGAAATCCTTAGTTCTTTCTACAGTTTTTGAATAAGTCAATTCTACTCAAGGGCCAAACAGGCTCAGGCAAGTTGCTTAGTCCAAACAAAGTAGACCGTTCGATAGGAAAAATTATTCAAAAGAAAGCACGAATTATGAAGGGCTTTGTAAGTGAATTCAAGCAATTTGCCATAAAGGGAAACGTAATTGATCTCGCCGTGGGGATTATCATCGGTGCTGCCTTTGGTAAAATCGTCTCCTCGTTTGTTGCAGATATTGTGATGCCTCCAATCGGCCTCCTTATTGGCGGCGTTAACTTTACTGAGTTAGCATTAGTTCTCAAGCCAGCCGTTGGCGAAGTTGCCGCCGTAACAATCAACTACGGAAATTTCATTCAAACGGTCATCGACTTTACACTCATCGCCTTTTCGGTTTTTGTTGCTGTAAAAATCATCAACAACCTAAAGAGAAAAGAAGAAATTGCTCCAACCTTGCCCCCTGCGCCAAACCCGCAGGAAGTTCTTCTCACGGAAATACGCGACTTGTTGAAAAAGTAACTCTTGCTCAGGGCACAATTCTCCCTTGGGATTGTGCTCTAAAGATTTACTAAGCATCAAGGATGTGCTGAAAAGCCTAATCATGACAACCCCTTCCCCTCCATCTTCTGCGCCCCAACCCGCTAGGCCCTATGTTTTGGCCGAACTTACTTACCAACAGGTAAAGGCCGCACGCTATGAAGTTGCTGTTGTCCCGTTTGGTGCAACGGAGCCCCACAACCTCCACCTGCCCTACGCAACGGATACACTTGAAAGCACCCTGATTGGCGAAGCCGTGTGCGCCAAAGCCTATGAATTAGGCGCCCGCGTAATCTTGCTCCCCACCATCCCCTTCGGCACCGAAACAAACCAGCACGCCTGCCCCCTTTCAATCAACTTGAATCCCAGCACAATCTACCAAATCATGACCGACCTCGTGGAATCATTGAGCAACCACGGTATTCAAAAAATCGTCTTTCTCAACAGCCACGGCGGCAACGAACTCAAACCCCACCTGCGAGAACTCAGCATCAAAACCCCCGCCAAACTCTTCCTATGCGAATGGTTTCGCATGATTAAAGATGTATACCCCCAGATTTTCACCCACCCGGAAGACCACGCCCGCGAAATGGAAACCTCCCTTGCCCTTGCGCTGTTTCCGGAACTCGTCGGCAAAAACCCCGACGGCAGCCTACAAGCCGATTCCGGCCAAGTTCGCCCCTCCCGGTTCTCCGCCGTCAACAACGGCTGGGTTTCCCTTACCCGCCCCTGGCACCTCCTCACCACAAACACCGGCAGCGGAAACCCCCACCTTGCAACCGCTGAAAAAGGCAATCGGCTTCTCACCCTAATTGTAGAGCGCCTTGCGCCGTTCTTGAAAGAACTCAGCGATTCAGAACTTGATTCACAGTTCCCCTTTTAATGATCACCGTTGTAACGCCCCTCGGTACACCGGTTGAGCCCCACAGCGATTTTGCATCGCAGCAATGGCTCCACATCGGTTCGCCCCAAGTGCCAACCGGCTGGCTTTGGGTGGGGGGATATATTCTGGCTGAAACCCCGCAAGGTCCCCGCTTTTACTTCGATCAAGAGGCGGCAGAGTGGCTTGCTAAAGCCTACCGCTACGCATTTGAAGATCCCCCTGCTGAGTTTCAAGATTTTGCCCAACAGCTAAACGGCTCCTTCGCCTTAGCCTATATTGAAAACACCGCCGAAGACTCCCAAAAGCCAACCGTACACCTGCTCGCAGATCGGTGCGCCGGGTTTCCCCTCTATTATTCAAGCCATCAAAACCAGCTTTGGCTTTCAACCAAAGCCCTTGAACTGGGCAAGCAAACCACCGCAAGCCTTAACATTCCCGCCGCCCTATCACTCACCGCCAGTGAATGGGTTCCCGGTAGGCAAACCCTGGCTAACGGCGTAAGCCAAATCAAGCCGGGCGAGTGGTTGCAGCTGAACACCCAAGGTCAATTAGCGCAAAGCAAAATAACTTGGCAAGCAGGGTTCTCTGATCAAGCAAATCTGGATTTAGCCGAGTCCGCTGAGGTTCTGCTCACTGCCTTGGAATCCGTTGCCGACCGTTGGAGCTCCGCCCTCTTAGCCCTCCTCAAACCCGGTGAAAAAATCGGTCTACCCCTTAGCGGCGGCTTAGATTCACGCCTTCTGCTAGGTCTTTTCGCCCCAAGGCTGGGTTCCCGCCTTGTCGCCCTTTGCTACGGAAACCCCGCGAGTGAGGACGCACAGCTCTCCCGCCGAGCGGCAGAGTCCATCGGCGTCAACCACCGACAAGTGCCTTTTCTTGACGCCAATTTCCTCTCGCCCGAGCGCCAACAACTGCTGGCCCACTCTATCGGCAGCACTACCCGCCTAACCCTTGGCGACGGCGGCTTAGCCCTTGCGGAAGCCTACGGTGTAGGCACAGGCCTGAAAGAAGCGAATATCGCCGTCGTCCTCCCCGGTCACAGCGGCGATATCATCACCGGCTCCCGGCTAAATCAACAGCGCAGCCTACAAACTCACCAACAAATTCAACTCCACCTCGCCAAAATCTACCAAAACGGAATGAACGCCGCAACCTACGCAAACCTGCTAAACCCCCAGCACCAGCGCTTCGCCCATGCCCACGAAACCCTGTTTGCCGAAACCTTTGAACCCCTTGCGCAAAACTCCTCCTCCGCCCTGTTGCTACGTTGGCTCCTCAATGAGCTCGTTCACCGTCGAGTCCTCACAGAACTTCCGCTCTATCACCGCCGATGCAAGGCCCTGCTCCCGTTTTTCGATACACATTTGCTGGAAGCCCTAAGCTCCCTGCCCCAACAAGCCCTGTGGGATCAAACCGCCTACAAACAAGCCGCCCGCAACATGTTTAGCACCAAAGAATTATTGCCGCTGTTGAAAATGCCCTTACAAATGCGCCCGCCCCTGGTTGGCTCATC
>DAIOTT010000036.1:10083-17390 GCA_036751885.1 Candidatus Sumerlaeota bacterium | reverse complement strand
CAGTACCGCCCAGCGTGCGCCGCCTGCAATACGCCCTGCAACGGCGCCTAAACCCCCTCGCATTCGAACGCCAATACAGCTCCTGCCCTATGATGTCTCTGTGGCTGCAATCCCAAGATCTGCGCCGCAACACCTTGGAAACAATCACCCAGTCCCCAACAATCAACCGGTTGTTTCAACCCGCACGGATTCAGGCGCACCTTCACAAAAACCTTGGCAAAGATTGGCAACTCACCACCATCGGCGTTTGGACTCTTGTAACCCTTGCCCTGGTGGGGGATGATCTGGAGCCCCGCTAAGGCTGCACCCATAAGCGAAAAAACGCCTGCTTAATCCAGCACCTTAATCTTCACGTCAATCACCCCTTCATCCGTATCCGCAATGCGCGCAAAAGCCGCCTTTGAAAGATCAATCTTTCGCCCCTTCGTCCCCGGAAACCGGTCGTTTATCCGCACCACAACGCTTTTACCATTCTTCTTGTTGGTAACGCGAACCAACGTGCCAAACGGCAAATCCTTGTGGGCCGCCGTTAGCTGATACGGATCAAACCGCTCGCCACTCGCCGTCGGCTTACCGGCAAACCCCGGCCCATACCAACTCGCCTCACCCGAGCGGCTGGCGCACCCTGTTAGGCAAACGAAACAAAAGACCATTGAAAAAATCAATATACGCATCAACAAGATGCCCCTTTCAACAAGACATTAAGCCTAAAAAACACAACTGCCTCTTGAAGGACAAGAGGCAGTTGAACGAATTATGGCGTGAACTAATAGCCGAAGCTTAGTTCTGGTTGCGAACCGCATTTTGCATGAATTTACCGCGATCATCAACGGCTTCACCGAATGCACGGAATACATCACCCTGTGATACTGTACCATTTGTGGGGTCGTAAACCACGTTGAACGCCGCTACTTGATTCGCACCAAACCCAGCAGTTCCCAACACGCCAGAGCCGCGAAGTTCTGTTTTAATGTTATCAGGCCCTGAAGAATAGACAAACCCAACGGAGAGGGATTTACGCCCCGGTTCACGAACCTCAGCTGTTACACCGCCTGCAAAAGAAATCGTTGCGTATTTGTAGAAGCGGTTTGCAAATCTGGATTCTGGTGTTGTTAGTTCCAGCAGCGGCAAGGTGTAAACGCCTGTCGCATTGTTAGGAATTCCAACTTTTTGTGTCGGGAACGCATCAAGTAAAAGACCAGATGACAAGTAAGCAATAGGTGTTGAAAGACGCTCAAGCACTTGAGTATCTTCAGGCTGCCCAGCGAATATGTTCTGTGAAACGTTCACAAGCGAAAGATCGCCCGCAGCGCCAGCGGCTGTATCGCCGTTTGAGTTTGGGTAGGCGTTGAAGTCTAGCCGGTAAATTTCAAGTCCTGTAACAAGCGTACGAAGATCCGCCTTCACACGGCTTACCTTGGAGCGTGTTTGCGCTTCCAAGAAGTTTGGAACGGCGATAGCCGCCAGAATTGCGATAATCGCCACAACGATCAACAATTCAATTAATGTAAATCCTTTTTTCATTACTTTGTCCTCTTTATATGATTTGTGTTGTTTACTTTAGATTTTCTAACAAAAAAGCCCTCTTTTTGCAAAGATGGCTTATAAGTTACTTACCTTGAACGCGGGTGGCTACATCGAAGAATGTGCCGCCGTAATTCCCCGGGCCGGTTGATACGCCATTCACCCTAAATATACCTCCAACAGAAACAGTGCCGTTGGTAGGGTCGTACATGTTATTCATAACCGCCGCCTCAGTAGCTGCAGGGTTGTATAAGTTACCTAAGTTATAAACGTGTGCAACGGGTGATGCTGAAGCAAGTGTGAAGAAATAATTAGCTTTTTCGGTAGCATTTTCAACATCCTGCAAACCACCTGTTGGGTTTGCACCACGCAACCCAGGGGTAGAGTAGGAGTAAAAGCGCGCCAATGGAAAATTAGCGTCAGTTGTTGGGTTGTATGCGTTGCCGGGATTATTCAGTGTAAATTCACCAGTGGTTGTGTTAGGTGCTCCTGTGCGAAAACGAGCTTTAAACGGATCTTCAATGAACGAATTTGTTACATAAGCTATTGGAGTAGATAGGCGCTCAAGAACCTGACGCTCTGGAAGGGCTTGCTCATTTGGATTGAAACGGCGGCCGATCAAGGAAAAGTTATTCGCCTTCGGAAAAGCATTATTATCAATAAAGTAAACCATAAGCCCAGTATCAAGCGTCCGCATGTCGGACTTTGCACGGCTAACCTTGGAGCGAGTTTGCGCCTCAAGAAAGTTCGGCACGGCGATCGCCGCGAGGATGGCGATGATTGCGACAACAATCAGCAATTCAATCAGTGTAAATGCTTTTTTCATGGATGTAACCTTAGAATAAACTGTTCGGCACTATAAGCCGTTACTTTTGTTGGAAAAGCCAGTCAGAAGAGTGTTAGATCTTTGTAAGGTCTTTTTTGCACCAACTTATAAGTTGGGCCTGAGTAGAAAAGTAGAACAGTCAAGTCAAGGCTTTGTTCAACTATTAAACTAAAACTTAGGGATTTCTCTTTTACCTTGAACAAAAAAACCACAATGTTGTCTTACCACCGCAACACGCAAAGGCCCCGCAGTTGAAACCTTTCTTCCGTAACAATCTTCAATTCCTTCAATTCAAATTTCTTACCCTCCTATTACTCACAGCATTTGTGGGTACCGGGTGTTCCGCCTTCCGTGGTGCCGAGCTTGCCACAAGTCGGCTGTTGGTTTCTCCCGGAACGGAAAAGTCCCTCGGAATACAGTATGCCGAGCAAATTGGAAAGCAGTATGAAATCCTAAACGATCCCCAAGGCCAAGCTTGGCTGGATCGTGTGGGGGCCTTACTTGTGGCCAACTCCCCATCCACCAAGCAGGAATTCAGCTTCTACCTTACCGCCTCGCCTGAGGTGAACGCCTTCGCCATTCCCGGCGGGCATTGCTACATCAACGTGGGCCTCATCAACTACGCGGAAAACGAGGCCCAAGTTGTGGCCGTTGTGGGGCACGAGATCAACCACGTTACCCGCCGCCATGGCATTGTGCAGGTACAACGCTCTGCTGGTTTGCAAATGTTCGTCGTGGCAGGCAGCTTTCTCATCAGCTCGCCCGCCGCAAAAACCGCCGCCGTGCTGGCAGGAACCGGCGGAACCTACCTAGCTTCCCGCAAGTTTGGGCGCGACGATGAACGCGAGGCCGATCAGTACGGCGTGGATGCCATGTATAAATCCGGCTACGACCCCCGAGAGGGCGCCCGTTTCTTTGAACGCCTGAATGCCCTGTACGAGCGAAAGCCCAGTTGGCTTGAGACAATCAATTCTACCCACCCACCTACCCTAGAGCGGGTGGAGAACATAGAAGAACAAATTCAAGAATACGATCTCAATCGCCCGCTAATCGTCAGCTCCCCTGAATTTGAAGCCCTGCAAGCCCGCCTTAGAGCAATCTACGGCCAACCGCCGCCACAATAATATCTGTTCGCGTTTAAGTATAAAAAGCAAATTGCAACAAATTCAGACAACAAAACGGTATTTACGATTGAATAACTGAACACGCGTTTCTAATTATACTTCAAAGAGTTTAACGTTGCAAACTTCCGTAAAAGAAGCGTTTCTTTTGTAATACTCAAAAACTGGTGGCAACCGAGTGAAACAAAATCATGTTTTGGCAATGATCATCGCCCTATTCTTAGCCGGTGTAGGGGGCCTTCTCATTTGGAAATCCACCCAGCCGGCCGTTGTTGATCAACCCCCAATCGTTTCTGTAACGCCGAAAACAAAGACTGCAGAAACCCCACCCTACGATCCCACAAACGGCACAATTGCCCGTTCAACAATAACACAAACAAAAATACATAATCCCTTCGCCGCGAACGATCCAGTCGTAGATGACCCCTACTTGATTAGCGGGGACGGTATTCAGGACCAAATTGCAGGCTGGAAGCCCACTGAGCAAGAAGGCGTAACACCCCTTACGTTGGCCGAAGCACAGGCGCTCTTGAACTCCGGTGAGCTTGATCCCTTAGCAGATCGTGAACCGGTGATTGTAAACGGTAAAGTTTTTCTGCTAACCTCGCAAATCCCCGTTCCAGAGATAATCGTAATTGGTCACAACCACAACCAAACGGACATCACCAATTCACAAGGAAGTTTTCAAACGGCCGTTGCACCCCTTGAAGGGGAGCAAGCCCTCGTCTTCATTCAAACAACAAACCAACACAGAATTGCCGCCACAGGCGAAACAAAATCAGCCTTCTTACTGAATCTAGAAACCCTGCCGCAAGAACTGCTCATAGAACTTGTCGAGGTAGAAACCTTCACCGTTCGCGTGGTGGATCAGGTGGGAACGCCCATCCCGCAGGCACTTGTCTCCTACGCTTCCTACCCCATCGGGGCGGTGCTCCCCTCAGATTCCGCCAGCAGCGCAACCCTTGATCTCATTGAACAAGTCACCAACTCCTACGGCGAAACGGAAGTATTCTTCACCCCCTTTCAGCAATACACCCTATACGCCTCCGCAAGTATCATCACGGTTGAACAAGCAATCAGTTCTTCTACAAGCCAATCCATCGTCCTCAACAATCAAAACCCCATCCTTGTTACAATGTCTCTAGGCATCACATTGGATGAAGATGAATCCACAAAACCCGATGATGAAGAAGCCCTAACTACGGCAATGGTTCGCGGTATTGTTGTGGATGAAGAGGGCAACCCCTACCCAATGGTCAACGTGCTTGCTCGCTCTGATGCCGATTCCGTAGACTCTGCCTACACCACAGATGAAAATGGCACCTTCATTCTGGTGCTCCCTGAGGGGAGCTACACACTCTTTGCTAGCCCTGTATACCAATCCGGGTACCAAGAAAGTCCTCAAACAAAAAAAATCAGCTTCACCGCAAAAAATCCCCCCAGCCTGATTCGCTTCGTTATGCCCGTGGGCGACATCGTTGACGGCGTTGTGCTTGATTCAGAGGGCCTACCCATCCCCGGTGTTACCGTTACAAGCAGCGAGCAACTCCGCACCACCACCGTAAGCGAATCTGCCAAAAAATAACCCCCCCCACAACCACCACAAATGAAGCTGGGGCTTTCCAATTTTCCGGCCTGCCAAAAAACGGCTCCATCCGCAACCTCAGCTTTACGGCTGAAGGGTACGAACCCCACAGCAGAATCAGCGTTAGCATGCTGGAAAGCCCTCTAACCATTACCCTCAAAAAAGTCAGCGGTGTCATCGTTTACGTCGTATGGGAAGGCGGCAACACTCCCGTAACGGAGTTCTCCTACCGCTTAGGTAAATCCGGCTTTAACGACTTTGAAATTGATACTAACCAGCAAGGCCGGCGGGTGAATTCCCCCGAAGGGAAGTTTGAACTTAACGAACTAGAACAAGGCGATTACCGCGTTGAAGTAAACCTGCTAGACGCCGATGGCGAACCCCTGCCCATTCGCGATGCCACCAGCTTCAGCATCACCGGTGAAAATGAACAACAAGTCTTCACGCTTGTAATGGTGGGCGGCTATGATGTTAATGGCACCGTAGAAGAAGCGGAATCCGGCGTAATAGTTCCTGGTGCCAGCGTCTCCTTTGTCCCCCCTTGGGGCGGCTACAATCCAGATTCCATTCTTCTAAAGCTTGATCTTGAAGAAACAACCGATGCCAGCGGTAGATTCCGGTTTGAAGGAATTCCCCCCGGCCGCTATACCCTGCAAGTGGAAGCGGAAGGGCTTGTGCAAAAAGTAGCCTACGACTTCACAATTGAAGCAGGGGCGCCGCCTAGTTCACTCACCTTGCCCGTATACAAAGGCGGAAAACTCTTCGGTTATGTTACCGCGGAGGATGGTTCCGCCGTGGAAGATGCATTCATTACAATCGCCAGCCTAAAACCCAACATCGATGGGTGGTCTCGCAAAGGTACCCAAACAGATTCCTCCGGGTATTACGAATTCCTAAGCGTTCCTGCTGGCGCTCATTATCTCTTCCTCAATTACCCAGGTCAAGATGCCAGTGAACACCTGGATCTTAGCCTTGGCGAAGAAAAACAAGTCGACTTCGATTTCAGTGAATCCGTGCTAGTCAGCGGTGAAGTCTCTGTGAACGGCAAGCCCTACCACGAGCCCATTACCCTAGGCTTAGTCAACACCTCCACCCATGGTTCTGAGTGGGTTGGCGTCAATAACTCCCGCTACTCAACCTCCCTTCTCCCCGGCGATTACAAAGTAAAATCCTCCATCACCACCGGCGAAGGCGAAACAATCACGGTGAAAAAAGGGAACACAACGCAAACCCTTGATATTGACTTGAAAGTTGCCTCAGCAACCCTTGTCGTAAGCTTCCCTGAAGGGAGTGAATTCGCCCCCGGCAAGGTGGTTATACAGCCGGAAAACATGGGCCAACGCTACGCTTATCCCCGGTTTACCCTGTATAAAGAAACACAGTTCCTCAGCTCCATGGCGGCGGGGGAGTACCGCGCAACCTTTATCACAATGAACGGCGAATGGATCGGCGATTCAGGCCTTGTTAAAATCACCGTTGATGGCGAAAACATGATTCTAATGGATGTCACACGCAAACCCAAAACCAACCGCATTGGCGGCTGGGAACCCAATGAAATCACCATCTACCCCACAAGTAAACGCCTCAACATTACAACCCACATCAAGCAAGCAGGCCCTGCAACAATCTACTTGGAATACGAAAAAGGCCGCCATGCGATGGCCTGCCAATCTGCCGTGCTCTACCAAGATGGCAGCATCATCTCCTCGGACGTCCACGATGCCTGGGCCGGAAACGATGTTGTCGGCACGCAATACTACCTCACCATTCCCCAATACGATCCTCAAGCCAACTACGAGCTTGAACTCACCATGCGCAGCGACGGCGGCACAGATTCCACCGGCTCGATCTACCTAAGCCACTAACAGCCAGCGCGCACTGCACTCCCCAAAAACTGATAATCTCCCCAAACGTTTTGACAAAACCCCGCCCCTGTTCTCACACTTTGCCCTTTGAGTGATTGGTTGGAATTTAGGCATTCACTCTTACTTAAGCCAAAGGAATTCAAGTGACAGAAACCACCTCAACACCAACGCAACCCCAAGCTCCCCTAAACGTGAAGCCCCTGAAAATACGTGATCTGGAGGTCTTCCCCCCCGTACTCCCCGCACCCATGTGCGGCATTAGCGACTACGCCTGGCGCACTCTCAGCCGCGAGCAAGGCTGCCCTTTGGTCTACACCCAAATGGTCAGCAGCGAAGCCATGATTCGCGGCCGAGACAAATGTTGGTCGTTGCTGGATATGGATCGC
>DAIOTT010000036.1:6692-10073 GCA_036751885.1 Candidatus Sumerlaeota bacterium | reverse complement strand
TTCGGCGCCGAACCCGAGGCCCTAGCCTATTCTGCCAAATGCCTGCAGGATGCCGGCGCCACAATCGTCGATCTCAACATGGGCTGCCCCGTCAATAAAATCGTCAACAGCAAGGGCGGCTCTGCCCTCATGACCGAACCCGATCTCGTCCGCCAAATCTTCATCGCCATGCGCAAAGCCCTCACCGTTCCCTTCACCGTAAAATTTCGCGCCGGCTTTGATAAATACGGTGAGGAGGCAATCACCATTGCTCGCATCGCTGAAGAAGAGGGGCTAGACGCTATTTGCATCCACGGGCGAACCCGCAAGCAGCAATTCAAAGGCGCCGCCAACTGGGAAATCCTGAAAGTAATAAAGGAAATCGTCAGCATCCCCGTCATCGGCAACGGCGACGTAAAGTCCGCCGATGATGCCGAGCGTATGATCCGTGAAACAGGGGTTGATGGTGTAATGGTAGGCCGCGCGGGCATGGGCAACCCCTGGGTTTTCGGTGAAATCTGCAGCCGCCTCAACGGCCAGCAGGATCCCCAATCGCCAACCTTGGCCGAGCTCATCGAAACCGTAGAACGCCACGCCCGCATCATGGTAGAGCGCAAAGGCGATCACGGCTTAATCCAATTCCGCAAACACGCCGTACAATACCTGCGCGGCTTTCCCGCCGCCAAAGTCCTCAAAAAAGAACTCCTCAACATCCGCGAACCCGAGCCCTATTTCGCCGCAATACAAGACTTCAAACTAAACAGCGCCGAATGGATGAACACCAAAGCCACGGAACAGGAAAGCGAAACTTCAACTGAAGTCGAGACCTGCGAAGCCCCCTAACCTTCCCCCGGCTTTGCAACGCTGGGGCGCAGGGAGTGGGAGTGGTAAGGCGGTTTATCTTAAAACGCAGGGGCGCTGGGGACGCAGTTAGATGCTAAAGTCCATCGCTTTGTCCGTGTGAATGCCGCATTCATCTTTCGTCCCACCCCAGCGGCCGGCCCGTTCGTCTTCCCCTTCGCCGATAGCGCGGGTGCAGGGTTCGCAACCAATGCTTTTGTAGCCGTATTGAAACAAATCGTGCACGGGGATTGTGTTGTCGTAAATGTAGCGCCAAAGCTTGCTTTTTGTCCAGTTGGCCATGGGGTTGATTTTTACGATTGGCGTGGTACGGCCCTCAGGAAGGTGAGCTTCTAAGATTTTCGTTCGAGCCCGCAACTCCGTACCACCATCCCGGCGGATGCTCGTAATGTAGGCGTCGCGGTGCTTTAACGCCCGCTGCAGGGGCTCCACTTTGTTCAACCAGCAGCACAGATCAATCCCCGTTGCAGGCGCAGAGCTTGTTGCGGCTTCGGGGATTTGCACACCGTCAAGGGTTTCGCGCTGTTGCAGATCCGCCCCCCAAAGGCGTTCAAAGCGTTTACGCCCCCCCCAAACTTCCCAATTCTCCACCGTAAGGCCGTATTGATCCGCAATGGTATCCCGCAGGGCTAAAGTCTCTTCAAAGTGAAAGTGGGTTTGTAAAAATACAACGGGTACGCTGTGGGTGATTTTTGATAGAAGGTGTAAAATGGCACCGGAGCTTGCCCCAAAAGAGGAGAGCGAGACCAAACCGCTTCCGTAGGTTTCCACGGCCCAAGCAACAATTTCCTCGGCTTCCCAAGTTTCAAACAACTCATTCAATTGGTCTATTTCCGCCATGGTGGGGGGCGTTGAAATACCAAAGGGAATCTCAGGGTAGAGCGCCTTGGTACTCGGTGCATTTGTGGCGGGAGCTATGGGGGCCATTTGGTGTTATTCTCCTACTAAACTAGTAGGAGAATGAGCAAGCCGTGGGCCGAAAACAAGGGGAAAGTTTTCGCCCACTAAAATACACCGGCGTCTTATGCAAATTACAGCTCAACCCAGCGGGCACTCTTGGGGTTATAATCATGCATAAAAAGCCATGCAGATAATTATCGAAGAGCTTGTTCCAACAGCGGAATACAATCAGATGCTACGTTCGGCCCCAAAATCTGATCCAAAATTCGCCACTGCCGTTGATTGAAGTCATACGTCATTGTGGCAAGCACGGGAATTCTGTAGATCGAGTTGAATACACGGCTTGTTGCGGGGTCATCATACAGAATGCGCACCGCGTGAAACTGCTCGGCTTTACTAATGAACTCAGGATTCGCGGCTAATTGTTGTTCAATTTCTTTCACAAGGTTATAATTTCTTGCCCGGGGCCGAAGAACATTACGCAATCGGCGAACTCGTTGTACGTTTTCACATTCACTCGAGTTATTGCCTATGGTTGCCGCCTGCGGACGGCGAACACAGAGGTGTTTTCTTGACCACTCGGGGCGCCAAGCCGCCTATACTCCACCGCCGCTGCAAGCGCATCCAAAGCGTCGTCGTAGGCAGTACGGGGAAAATCCGACAGCTCTCGCCAAAATTCCTCCGGAAGCGATTCCGCCAGCGCCAGCTTTCCGTTGCACAACAGCGGATCAAGCTTGGCAATTCGGAGTTCTTTCTTGAGGTGTGGTTTCACAAAGTTTACGAAAAAAGAACACGGCCTACCTTGGGTTTGCCGGCGAATTCGCTCTTCCTCCAACGGGTGTTCCAACAACTCTTGAAAGCCCGTTCCCTCTATTGTTACGGCTTGAAAATTGTACTCTTCGTGAAGATTGAACAAGGCAATCAGTTGTTCCGTGGGGGAGGAGCGCTTCACCCAACAATCAATCGCGATGAGTTGGGAATCGCCGGCTTCGGCCAGCACGGCAAGGGCCGCGAAGTCCCCTTCGTTTGCCGCTTTGCTTTTCCCTAAGGCGGAATCCAAATGGGCCGTTATGCGCAGTTCATCGCGCTTGTACGTGCGCATGGGTTGCAGCGGGTTGTTCGTACTCCAAGGGGATTTAAGGCTCCAGCCTGTATCGGTGCGCCGGGCAATCCAGGCTTCCCGGGGGCGGAAAAGTGCATCCTCCGGCCCTTGGGGCTGATTCTGTTTTTCCTGATAAAAGCTGCGCCGGCCCTGCACAGTCAGCTGGGTCAGCAGTTGCTCATAATCTTCAGACTCCGGCCAAAGCACCTCCGCGCCCTGCTCCATTTCAGCTTTGTGTTGCAGAAAGTACTGCCGCGCTGCTTGCCGCGTGGTACCCATACCCGGAGCTTGCGAGGTTGAATCCGTCAATAACGCTTTCCAATAACGCCAGTGGTGGGAATCAGGGGCAAATTGCGTAATGCTTGCCAAGCGAAGGGCTGTAAAGTCCGGCCTAGTAAGCAGGGTAGAGAGAAGGCTTTCTGCATGCAACACCGTGCCAATGGCCAAGAAGTGGGTTTGCTGCTGACCAATCGGTTCCACCACCTCTGAAAACCAGTCGTGCAGGCGCTGCCGCCGGCGGGGACTTTGGGCAGCGGCGC
>DAIOTT010000036.1:0-6682 GCA_036751885.1 Candidatus Sumerlaeota bacterium | reverse complement strand
TCTGCATCGTCCAGAATCACCTTGGTGGGCCGCCAACCGTTGTGGCTAATACCGCGCATTTCAACACCGGCACCAAAGGCCTCAATCCGTGTATTGCCTGCCACTAAATAACGTTCGCTGCTTTGAACGGTATTCTTATTATACCGTGGGGCAAATAGGCGCACCAACGGCGTTTGTTCTGTTAGCTCGCGGCGCAACGCGCGAAGCCGTTGCTGGGCTTGCCGCTGTGTTGCTGAGATTAATATAATGTAGGCTTCCCGCTGGTACACAATATCGTGCAGCGCCAGCAGAAAGCTTACCACGGTAGATTTTGCACTCCCCCTGGGGGCGGCAAGGCAGGTTCGGCGCCCCGTGCGTTGTGCCAGGGGCGTGCGGTTCATCAGGTTGTGCTCTTCAAAAAGCTGGTAGTGAAACGGCGCAAAGGGCAGTCGAAACGTTTCCGGGAAAAGCGTTCGGGCAAACAGCGGTAAATCCACCGCGCCCCGCGCTTTCAGCAACCACTGAAGCTCCCCACTATTCTTCTGATTCGCCTTCATCAACGCATTGAACTCCGCCGCCGAACAATGCTGAATCAAGGACAAAGGATTCTGGGGTTGTGTCATTTGCAGGGGCGCTTTCGTTTTTCAAGATTTTGTTTTGCAGATCGTGTATTTCAAGAATGCGTTTCAGCAGTGTAAAAATGTTCAGAAGTTCACCCACCTTACTGGCATCGGGTTTTGCCACTTCCAGTTGTTGTTCAAAACTGTTCAGCCAGCAATCCAGCAGGCCCTCCGCGCGGTTTAGGCGCTTCTCCAAACTCAAAGCCCAAGGGGCTTTGAGTGGGTCCGCTTCCCTATGTAAAGGTATTTCCGTTGGGGCTTTTTTATTCGTTTGCTTGCTCACACTGCGGCTGGTTTTGCGCCGCGGCGAAATAGGCTTTGCTTCCGGGGGGTGCTTTGGGGGTGGTGTCATGCACGGGGTTCCTCTTCGGTGAATCAATTCAATGGCATTTCAACCGGGGGGATTACCACGGCGGGACAAAGGATTTCCGGAAGCCTAGTACAATCCGAACAAAAGGAACAAAAGGACTCAATAAACCCTCCCTCATCTACGCTGATAGCAACAGGGTTGCGTTTTCCGTTCTTGACAGTCTTGGGGGGAATGACGGCTTTTCAGTCAGATAACATCTTTGCCCAAGGACTTGTTGGCTTGCTGGAACGTATGCGGAACAAAACCAATTACCGTGGTACCCTGCAATTTGCCGTTACAGCAAAGCGGTTAGGTGTAGCCGTATGCTCCCTTTGGGTTGCAAGGCTTACCGTTGCTTTTGCGCTTTGTGTTTTGCTCCCCGCCCCGGCATTGGCAGCCGGCCGATACCACACCGTTAGCAACGGCGAAACACTGGATGCCATTGCCAAAACCTACCGGGTGCCGATTTACAGCATTGCAAAATCCAACAATATTTCCACAAACAGCATGGTGAAATCAGGAAGCAGAATCTGGATTCCAGGTGTTTCCCCCACAGCTAAAGTTTCTTCTCCAAAGCCAATCCCCAATCCGCCGCCAAATAAAGCTTCCCGCACCACGGTAACATCATCCGCCGCAAACCGCTCCTCAAGCCGCTCAACTGTGCGCTCAGTAGTAAGTAGTGGGGGAGTCGTTGTCGTCGCCAAGGGTGACACGTTATGGGGAATTGCAAATCGCCACGGGCTTACCGTTTCTCAGCTTGCCGCTGAAAACAACCTAAGCAACAGCGCGCAATTGAACATTGGGCAAAAGCTTCGTCTTCCGGGCGGGCCCGCCAGCAGCGGCGTTACGGTGCGCTCCTCGGGGGGGAATTCTACCCGCAATTCCGCAAGTTCCAGCAGCCGCAGCAACACCCCAACCCTTGCCACCAGTGGCGGCGGCGGCAGCATTCCTACGCGAACAATTGGCAATGCCCCTACAACGCCCAGCGGTGCCAGTACCAGCGGCTATCAATGGCCGGTAAACGGTGTTGTGCTCCGTAATTTTGAAAACAAAACCGATTCCAAACACTTCGGCGTTGATATTGAAGTCCCCGTTGGCACGCCCGTACGGGCAGCCAAAACGGGTAAAGTCGTCTTCGTTGGCCGCATACCCGCGTACGGCAACATGGTCATCGTCAGCCACGATTCCAATTACGCCAGCTGCTACGCCTATTGCGGCGAAATTCTAGTCAGGGAAAACCAACACGTCTCTCGCGGGGATGTTATTGCCCGAAGCGGCGATCCGGAGAAATCAAACACGCCCTACCTGCATTTCCAAATCCGCAAAAACGGCGACGCCGTAAACCCACGGCCATTTTTGCCCTGATTGTTCACAGGTTCATCGGTTATCCTTAAAACCAAATCAAAACAAAGAACAGTTCAAGCAACTAAAATCCAGCCGTGAATGCACCTACTCATCTTCAATAGATTCACCGGTTCCCGAAAGCGTTTTCACCCAATCAATTTCAAGCTTAAACGGCCCTGATTTTTTATCCGCAACCATCCACGTTACTTGCTCAATTTTCTTGGCATCCAATGGGGGAGCGTCGCTTACAATCTGCCCCCGCCAAGTGGGGATAAAACCAGAGAACGGAAGCTCCACTTCAACCCACTCACCGGCAACCGTTTCAAAGGATTGAGCGTAAGCAACGCCGTCCCATTTGCCGTTCGTTCGGAAACGGAGTTGGTAAGTTCGCCCGTCCCCTTTGACTCGCAGTACAAACGCCGAAACCACCGTAAGGCCAAAGTCGGTGGCATCGCTGCGAACTGAGGCAAAGCCCCCATTGTTCTCCAACGAAAGAACCCCCGTAAACTCAAAATTCCGGTCCTCCGTGCGCTTCCACGTGCTGCTAGAAACACCCCCCATCACAGAGTCATTCACAACACGCCAGCCTAATTCTGGTGCATCTGCTTCAAACAGTAAATACTGTTCGTTGGGCTTTAGGGGTTCGGTTGCACTCATGGAATCAGCCTTTGTTTGGGTTGGTTCAGCACCAGCCTGCGCTTGTGCTTGTGCTGAGGTTGCGTCAGCGGCGTGGGGTGTTGATTCAGCCCCTTGAGTTGGTTGCACCGCTTGGGCATAAGCCGCTTCATGGCAAAAGCTTGCTGAGATGCCAAGCACCATTATGCAAAGGGCTTTGAGAGTTTGTTTGTCGGGGAAGCGGTTCATGGGGTTAAAACCTCAGGAGCATTTAGTGTTTACAATTGCAGCAAAAAAAGTTCCCCAACCCCAAGTGCATTACGCCGCAAGTAATTATTACCTTCTGCTGGCTTGTGCATTTCCTGCGGCGGTTAACTTCAGCGAAACCGGCGCGTTGTTCTCCCTCAATTCCTCGGGTGTCGGCAATTTTTCCGGTGCAATACCACTCAACCGAATCATGCGTTTATGGGTTTTCTTATCCTTCAAAATCTGCAACACTTGGGCCCGGGCATTCATTTGTACGATCTGCTTAATTTTCGGAAGAGCAGCTTCAAACGTTTCACCGGTTGCAGGGATTTCCTCCAACACTTTAATCACATGAAAGGATTCAATAATCTCCTGCCCGCCAGAGCGGAAGCTGTTTGTGAGTACCCTACTTAATTCACCCGTTTTCAATTCTAACAAGCTCGCCACTACCGCCTCAGGAAGATAAAAGTTCTCCTCAGAGCGGTTTTGCATTCTACTTTCCGTGCTCCAGTTCAGCGTGCTCCCAAAAATCCCGTACTCAATGTTATTGACCGAGCTCATCACCGCCTCCGGATCTTCACCCTTGCGCAACCGGTCGCGAATGGCTTCCGCTTCATCCTTAAACTTGCGAATCACGGTGGGTGTTTCGTTACCCAGTAATGAAATTGAAAAGTGTGCCACCCGCTTCTGCGGCGCCACACGATACGCCGCGGGGTTTGCCTCGTAACTATTGTAGAAATCTGCCTCCGAGTAGTTCAGCTCAATAAACCGGTTCAACAGCTTTTCAATCAGCAGCGCATCGTAAACATAGCTTTCCAGCTCCGCCCTTGTCATGCCGAACGCTTGCAACATGTTATCTACCTTTTTATCTTGAAGGGCGAAATCCTGCTCTAGTTTACCCATACGCGCCTGAAGCTCTTGGTTTGTTACAAGAAACTGATGACGCCGTGCTTCGTCTGCCAGCATCATTTGCTCCTGCCACTCCGTAATGATTTCCGCTTCCTCTTTAAGAATCGCATTTCTAAGGGAGCGCTTTTGGAATTCATCCACCGCTTCCACGCTTACAATTTGGCTGCCCATCAAGTTCATCACTGAATCGGCGGCGGGGAGTTCATTCACAACGTCCGAATCAAAGTTCGTTCTGGCCTCAATCCGCCGATCCAACTGAGCTCGGGTGATCGTGTGATTATTAACCAGCGCCACAATCACCGCCGTGGGGTCGGGTTCAGCCTCCGGCTTCTCAACCTGCTCACCAATGCCGTCTATTTTGTCCTCCGGTACATTCGTGGGTGCATCCCCCGTTTTCACCCGGATGTTGCTTGGCCTGCGAACAAGGGGCGCAGCATCTTGAGCAACCACGCAAGTGCTCACGGCGCATAGCCCTAGTAGTGAAAAAATGAAAAGAATTTGAAGTCGGTTGAAACGCATAGGGTTTATTCCTTGAATTACTCTGAATAAACTATATTCAGCAGTCCAATCAAAGGCAAGGCTCATTCTTTAGGTCTGCTCCGGCTCCGGTTGTTCTCCCAAAGGCAGAGCATCTTCCTCATCCAAATCCACCGTGTGCAGTTCAAGCAAAAGATAATTGCTTCGGTGCTCCGGAAACTCAATGGTGGAATAATTTCCAAGCAACAACTTATCCTCCCACTCGTTCATCAAATCCCGCTGTAACAAAATTAACAGCTTGTAATCCTTCGCAGCCATTCGGTCGGCAACCTCATCGCTATTGCGCAACCTAGGATACTTCGTTTGCAGATAATAAAACAACGACGGCAGCTTTTTCCTGTAGATGAGCACCTCAAAGCCGTCAGCCTCGTACCGTGACATTGTCGCCGCAATTTCCTTGAAAGACCCCTCCTTCGCCTTTGCTTCGTCCTGCAAGTACTTTGCAAGGCCAAACACACACGCAATCACAAATCCCGCCCACAAGATCACCCGTTTTTTCCTGCTCATGCTCCAACTTTTTGGCGCCCAAAACGGCTCCTCAGCCCAGCTGTAAATCAAAAACCCCATCAACAACGCCATCAAAGGAACGGCGCTTACCATATATTCTGACTCCTTTGCAGGAATCAACGAAAGCGCCACCAAGCTAAACCCCACCGCTGAACCCAAAAACTGGGCCGTTAGCCCTAAGCCCAAAAACTTTCTGCGGATTGAAGCATTCAACAAGCACAGCCAGCCCAAGCACCAGGGAAAGAACGCCCCAAAACTCAGCGCCAAGTAAAAAACAATCGGCCCGCGGTTAATCTCAGAGGCATGCACCCGCAGCTCCAACTCCTCGCGGAACGTCTCACTCACCTCCGCACTTCCCACGCGCAAAGAAGCCCAAAAAGCCCAAATCAAAAACGGAACAACCGAAACCCCAAAAGCCACAACCCACTCCCACCGAAAAAGCCAATCCTTACGTTTAGCCAACAAGCAAACACCCACAAGCCCGGGGCCAATAAACAAAAAAGGAACCGGGATTTTCAATAAATTCGCCAGCGCAAGCCAGCCGCCGCAAGCCAAAGCAACGCCCCAAAAACGCTCGCCCCGCCCTTCACTCAGCCCCTGCAACCCCTGCCACATACTCCACATGGCAAGCGTTGTAAACAAACACAGGTGAATATCTAAATCCGTATTTCTCCCTCGGTCGATGAATACCATATTCGTTGCCACAATGGCCGCCGCAATAAATGCAGGCCAAAACTGCGCGTCAGAAAGGCCCGATTTGGAACCATCCTGACCAGCAGATTCTTTCACCTGGAACAATCTCAACCCCCAAGCAAACACCACCGCTACAGTTGCTAACCCACTAGCAACACTGGGAAGTCTAGCAACCCACTCATGAATCCCAAACACCGAGTATAGCGGAATCAGCATCCAATAAAGCAAGGGAGGTTTCTTCATATACGGATCCCCGTTTAACCGCGGAACCACCCAATCCCCGGAAAGCAACATCTCAATCGGCGGGTACGCCCGCTGCCCCTCATTCGCCGTCCAAATATCCCGGTTCATCCCCACAGCAAGCAACAAAAACGAAACTAAAAACAGTGCAAAAAGCAATTTACGTTGAAATGCATTCATCAAAAAAACGCTACCTGATTACAAAGTAAAACAAAGATGCTCGATAGATCTAAACGTTCAGCCAAGGCCGCAAACTTCAAGCCTACCTCGGCAAGCCGTACAAGGGAAAGTTTTGAGAAACGCTTTACTTGCCCCCATTTCACCTGCAAGCCGCAAGCAACCGCACCCCAACGCCGCCGCTTCAACCCTTTAGCAAAACAGCCGCGCCGTGCCAGAGACATCCCTTGACAGGCCAAGCCTCTCCGCTGTTCCATCGCAACGATTTTTTAGGCCCCTATACACAACAAAGCCAAAACCTAAAACCAACACCAAAACCCGAAAGCCAGATTCAAAAGCCCATGTTCGATGTAAGCCAAGTAAACCTACACTACGGTGAGCGCCACATCCTCAAAAACGCCACCTTCAAGATCGACAACGGCGAGCGCGCCGCCATCATTGGGCCCAACGGGGAAGGCAACTCCAC
>DAIOTT010000035.1:0-24103 GCA_036751885.1 Candidatus Sumerlaeota bacterium | reverse complement strand
TAAGAAGCGTTTCACCTGCACACTCTTCAATGGCACGAATGGCAACAGGCGTCCAGGCTTCGCTCCCCTGGTACCGCTGACATTGGTCGTCGTTACAAACATCAAACGGATCGTTGGGGTACAAATCAGCTCGCTGGGCAAACAGCCAACTGCGCGCGGCAACGGCTTGGGCTTTCATGTATTCCACGGGGCAATCTTGGCTCATTTCGCTGGTGATGACGCCGATGAGATAATCCTCCACGGAGAGTTCGTTGATCAGGAGTAAATACCCTGAAGATGAACTTGCCTGCACTTCAACTTTGCCGGGCAGAAATTGATCGATTTCCTTAATCCAATGGAAACCACGGCCTGCCACCACGTTGCGAACATGCAATCCCATGCCCGGCACACGGGGTTGTTTCTCAATTCTAGGCACCAAAACCAAAGGGCTGCCAGCCTTGCTTTCCCACAAAACGTGGGTTCCTTGTGAAAGAATTACGCCTAAACTACCATCGGCCGTTACCCGAGATTCCGCGTGAAAATCCCGCCCGGCGGGAAGCAGAAAATCCCGTTCACCTTCAACAATATACTCAACACCGGGAGGAGTGCGAAATTCCAGCCGCGTTTTTTGATCCTCTGAGAGAACAACGCCCACGCGCAAAGTGGGTTCTTCCTCCATTTTGTATTGTTGATTGTGGATTGGATAAAGCATTTCAGGTGTGGTATTCATCATGGGTGATTCATTCTTTGTTGGGAGATTATGGAGCATGGTAAGCCAAATTGCAGTACCAGCGAAAAGATAAATCCGGCCAAAAACCGGAGGGTGTTTATGCAATAGGCTCTAAAATTTCTCAATGGTGTAAATTACTTTTTTTCTCGCAGCCCCTAAGATGCACCTAGAAGAAGATAAAATGATTGAGACTCACGCAGAAGTCAGCGAGTTTTCAGTCTCATGTAAGAACATCGAACTGAACCGCAATACAAACACATTCCACGTGCACCACAGAAAAAAGGCCTAGGGGTACTCAATTCATGAATGAGAGACACGCAGAGGATGCAACTATCTTAGATTCAGCCAATGAACAGGCGGCAATGCCAAACCCTGTTTCCGCGCAGCGCACCTTTCTTTTTGCTCTTTCAACCCTTTCGGGGCCGCGCTTGATTGCGTTTCAGATTACAAACCTCTTGATCGGCAGACTGCCAGACAACCATTTATCCCTCAACCATACAAGCGTTTCGCGGCGGCATGCAAGAATTTCGCTGACCAATAAAGGGATGATGATACAAGACATGGGGAGCCAAAATGGAACAACAATCAACGGAATCCCGGTGAAATCCGAAATGCCCATCCGCCCCGGCGATGTTCTTAGAATTGGGTATGTGCCCTTATTCTATTTTGGGTTTGTGCAGGAAAACGACCCACCCAAGATGGAGATTATAGAAAACAGTATTGAATTAGCCCCCAACGCCCCTCAAGGGTAGATCTGCAATTCCGGTTGGATGTAAGTTCATGACATGAACAATTCAAGGGGCTTGCCGCAGAAGTTGACTTTCCAACGCCTTCCCCATTTCAAATGTATAGGTTGAACTCTGCAATTCATAGGGCCCGTACGATGCCGTGAAAACCTCTTCCGGTTCCGCAGAAAACCAATATTCTGCGTGAATCATGGTGCTTGCCGTTGCTAATTCAATTGTTTCCTGTTCACCCGGAAATAACGACAAACGCGTTTCCGTTTTCTCGTCCACCCCGTTTTCCACTCTGATGCTGACTTCCACGGTTGACATTGAATTACTCAAAAGAATCCAAGCCCGGGATGCAGGCGGTTGTTGAGCTCCTGTAGCCGTGGTTTTCACTAGATTCAGGGTTGAAGTGTTGATGCGGTTCTTGGGTTTTGTGATTAAAGCGCCAAGCTTTGAACGGTCGATTTCAGAGTATTTCGCCTCTGTTTCAGGGCTAAGCACGGATTGCGCAGGCTGAGCAGATTGAAGGGTAAAACGGCTGAGGTTCGGATAAATAAACGGCGCTGCACCCGCAATGTAATCTTGAAATTCAGGTTCAACTTCTCCCGCTGCAGATTCCAGGGAAGAGGTAAATATATCGTCAAGCTTAAGATTTTGACTGGTGGTCTGTTCAGATGGCCGCTCACGACCACTTTGTTCGGTGGTTTGGGCAGAAATTTTCTGGTGGTAGACCACGAGAATGATCCCTAGCACCAATGAAATCATTCGCATAAAGAACAAAAAACACCTCCGTTTAATCCATATCAATATCGTCAAAAACACTATCTTCCGGATCGTAGGGTTGCTCCCGTTGCCGTTTAATCACAATCAGTGTAAAGTCGTCGAACTGGTCAGCTTCACCGCGGTGCATTACACAAGCTTGATAAATGGCATTGCGAATTTCTTCGGCGCTCATATGGGTGCTTTGCCTTAGGATGGAATAGAATCGTTCCGCGCCAAATGCTTCGTTATGGGCATTCAATATATCGGTAACACCATCTGTTACCATAACTAATATATCGCCGGGTTTGATTGATTCATTTGCCTGTTCGTAAGTGCCAACATCAACAATACCAAGGAACAAACCGCCTTCATCAAGGAATTTAATTTGCCCTTGATGACTCATCAAAATTGGGTGCGTATGACCGGCATTAACGTACTCCAGATCCCCATTTTTAGGGTTCAAGTAAACCAAAGCCATTGTTACGTACATGTCGTTCGTCACATCGCGGTGAACCATTTTGTTGATTCGCTGAACGGTTTCTGCGATTGTGGTATCGGCTTGTTGAGTCTCGGATTGAAGGTAACTGCGGGTTGTAGCCGTAAGAATCGCCGCAGGAACCCCTTTGCCGGAAACATCGGCAATGGCGAAACCAATGCGCCCATCTGGGAGGGCTAAGAAGTCGTAATAATCGCCGCCCACGTGTTTGGCAGGCAGCGACATCGCAGAAACATCGTACCCCGGCAGGCTGGGGTACACTTTGGGGAGCAGATTCATTTGAATGGTGCGGGCAATTTCCATTTCCCGGGCAACCTTGTGCTGCTCTACCAGCTGCGAGTGAAGCTTGGCGTTGACAATTGCAACGGCCGCTTGGTTTGCAATGCCGGTTAATAGCTCTAAATCGGGCTCCATATAAGGAAAGGCGCGGGTGTTTGTGTCCAAGTAAACAACGCCCAAGCTTTGCTCTTTGTAGATGAGTGGCGCAACCATGGCGGTCCTTATTTTATTGGCAATGATTGATTCACTGGCATTGAACCGAGAGTCTTGTGCGGCATCAGTTACAAGAAGGCTAATGCTTTCACGAATGCACCGGTTTACGATTGAGTTGGAAATACGAATTTCATCGTTCTTGTCAGAATGTTCATCGCGAATAACTTCTGGAATAAGTTCCGCACCATCATTTTCAGAGAGCAGCAAGTAGGCTCTATCTGGTTTAATGACTTTCATGATAATATCCATAATCAGGTGCAGGAGTTCATCAGTACTGAAGGTGGAACGTATGGCTTCCATTACTTCGTAGATGATCTCCAAATGGCGGGATTGTTCTTTTGCATTGAGATTTGAATCACTGAGGGTAAGGGACTTAGGTTTATTTCCGACTCTGATTTCGCCGCGGGTATTGCCCCAATTTTCTTCGTTAACAAGGCGGTAAGGCGCGCCCTCGCGGTTGATCTGAGAATTGCTCAAAATCATGGTTCCATCTTGATTGTCATCCTCAATCAAGCCGCTGCTGCTATCATCGCCCAAGGAAAATAAGACCGATGAATCCCCCACTTGAAATGTATCATTGTGCCGAAGAAGTTCTTTTTTTGTGAGGGGTTTATTGTTGAGCAAGGAACCGTTTTTTGATTTCAGGTCCTCCACAAAATACGATGCACCCTCGCGGGAGATCATAACATGGTTGCGGCTCATTCGCCGATCAACTATTTGTAAATCGTTATTAACGGAGCGGCCAATTGTGAGTTGATCACGATCGAATTTAAATACCCGACCAGATTCTTCACCACTAAGAATGGATAGTTTGGGCATAATCTCCTCTTAAATTCACAATAAACACCAATTCTGTAATAAGAACGGTTGACCGTTGCAAGCTTTAGCGTCAAAACGCAAGTGCATTTGGGTTGACATCAATCACTCAGGCGAAAGCATTAACATATCGCCTGGGAGCGGATAATTATTATGACTAATAAGGACAAACAGAAACTTGCGATCGGGGTTGTTGCGGCAACCTTAGTAATAGGCCTTCTGCATTTTCTATTTTTCTCCAAAAACGCCTCGGATTTCAAAACCGCCCTGAACGACTACACCGCCCGGGCCTCTGAAATTCAAACTCAAGGTAGTCCGAAAACTCGGCTGGATATTTCCCAGTTTGACTTTGAAACTATCAGCATGAAGCAGGATTATTACGAAATGTTGCTGAAATCTGGCTTCGGCGGGCCCATGGAATTGGTCGCCGTTACCAACACCGAGGAAGAATTCAACCGCTGGGTCAAACAATCCTACCTGCTCATGTATGACAAATACTGCGCTACTTGGCTTGCCAGAGGCGAAGATCCTGAAATTGCTAGACTTGACTTCTTAACCACGGGCAACGGGGGTTGGTTTTTACTACGTGAATTACCACCCTCTGTAAGAAATGGGCAAAAAGCGGTGAGCGATTTACTTCGCGACCTAAAAGATACAGATTCCTTGATCAAGGAAACCAGCGAAGATACAGCGTTGTACTTTCAAACGACCGAGAAATACCGCTTCCAATTGCTTCAGTTTGGTCTTGATATGAACTACCGCGAAGCATTGCGCCAAAACATAGGGCCCCTTTCAGCTGCAATGTACACCCTGAACCGGATCGACTTAGTTCGCCAAGCCGTTGGCAAAAACGAAGTGGGCATCACGGACGACGTAGAATATGATCTATTCCTGATGGATTTGTTCCGCTTTGAAGACTACGAAATGGTCTTTGTAAACTCATATCGCCAGCTTCGCTCAATTGATGATGCAATCAACCTTGCGGATAAACATAATATTATCAACATCACATACCTAAAAGCTTGGGAAGAAACGAACCTAAATTGGCCTACATTAGAAGAACGCCAGAAAGATGAAGCCCCCGCCGCGGCTGCAGGCGCTATGATGATGGACGAATTTTTTGATCCTACCATGTTTGACCCTGCGATGATGATGGATGAAGGCGGTAGAGGCGGAAGAGCTGGCAGAGGCGGCGTAACCTCCGCTGCTGCTGAGGAAGCGGCCGCGAAAAAAGATGAGCTCAAAATCGCTTCCACTGTACCCATAGAACTACGGGTTCTGGGGAGCAATTCAGCGGTTCTGGCTTTCTTTTACGAGCTTTCCCAATTAGACCGGTATTACGCGGTTGATCGCCTTGAAATCGCAGCTTTACCCCAACAGCAGGATCAAATCATTGCCAGTGCTGTGGTGAATGTGGTGAGTTACTACCTGAAAGAATTACTCACAGAAGCCCAAATTCAAGAGCAAATTGAGCTTCTTGAAAAACAGAAAAACTGGCTTGCAACCCAAGGGATAGACGCAGGAGATTTCATTCCTGATACGAATAACAAAGAAGCCCCCGATTATGGTAATCCAAATTACCTAATAGGCGCTTTATAAATACTCCAGAATAACGAGTTGTGCATGACTATGGATATTCAAGTATACCAACAAGCGGACCAACTACTAATCCGTATTAGCGGAAGAATTGTACTAGATGAATGCGACCGGCTAAAGTCCTCCATTGTGCCTAGAATCAATGCAAATTCAAAGCAAGTTTATTTGGACTTATCAGGCGTTGATTTTATTGATAGCGCTGGGCTTGGAGTGCTCGTGGGGATGAAAGTCTCGTCCAACAAAAATCATGCTCGAATGGCGGTTCTTTCGCCCTCCAAAGAAGTGAGCGACATTTTGATGGTTTCAAAGCTCGATTCCATCTTCGATATTCTTACGGGCCAAGATTCCAATCAAATTGTTTCCGCTCTTTCAAAGGAATCAAACCTGCAAGCAGCCAACATTCCGGGCAACCAATCCCAATCCAACATTCCTACGTTTCAAGCGCCTCCCTCGGCAAGCGGCCCCTCCCCTACGGATCGAGGTCTTTCCGATGAGAAATCCACGATTGATCGGTTGTGCAAGGAAGCCGTTGTATACATGAAACAACGTGATTATGAAAGTGCTGCTGAATGTTACCGCAAGGCCCTTCAAATTGATCCTAATCACCTTCCAGCCCTGAATAACCTTGGCATTGTGTACGAGAAAAATCCCCAATGGCACCCAAAAGCAATAATACAGTGGGAAAGAGTTCTGGAGTTGAGCCGCCAAAGTGGTGATCAAAAGCACCTTGAGCGCGCCCAAAAGCACTTGCAAGAATTACAAGGTTCATAATCTGCTGATCCTGCAATTACCCCAGAATCAGCTCCGCCTGCATCAGCACTCCGTTTGGCGTTTGGCATCCAAACGGCCATAATTAAACCGCACAAATCACCGCTAAATCAGCAACTCGCTTCAACAATCCTGATTGGGAAAGTACCCCTTCCACGTGCTAGGAATCCTAAATAACACTTTTGTAGAAGCTGTGGGGGCATTAACAATTGCCTTTTGCACAGCTACCGGCAGGTTCTCCAAATTTGTGATGCGAGCATGGTATATTACCTTAACTCGCCGTTGGAACTACCGGCTCATTATGGATCAAGGAATGTCCGTGGGCGCGCGCTCGCTACCCGTTGCCCTTACAACAGCGATGTTCGTTGGCATGGTAATGGTGCTGCAAACGGGGGTTCAGTTGATACAATTTGGGGCCAAAAATTACGTACCTGCTATTGCCTTTATTGCGAACGCCCGTGAACTTGTTCCTGTGTTTGTTTCCTTTGTTGTGGGAGCCCGGGTTGCTGCATCCATTACAGCAGAAATTGGAACGATGCGAGTAACAGAGCAAATTGATGCTATGGAAATTCTTGATGTGGATCCCATTCATTACCTTGTGGCACCACGGTTGATTGCAATGACCCTGATGCTGCCTTTGATTACAATCATCAGCCTTATGGCATGCTTCTACGGCGGAATGCTGATTGGTACAACGCTGCTTAATATCAATTCCTTGGAATACTATACGACGACACAAAAGTTTTCCATGTTGTCAGATCCCTACTCAGGTTTTTTCAAAACGATTTTCTTCGGCAATACAATCGCTCTTGTAGGCAGTTACTTTGGTTATTATACTAAAGGTGGTGCTGAAGGGGTGGGCCGTGCTACCACCACATCCGTTGTTGTTACCCTGATGTTAATTCTTCTTATAGATTTTATCCTGAGCCGTTGGATTTTGTTTTTCATTCCGTTAGACTAAATTTATTCAAGCAATTTAGTTGAATTCATTCGAAATACGAAGAAAAAATCCCCCTTTATTGGGATTTTATTTGCAGAGCCAATCAATGCCCCCCTAACATACTAACAACTTAATGCTTGGAGTAATTCATGCCCAGAATAGCTCGTATTGTTGTGCCAAACCATGCGCACCATATTCGTCAGGATTCGATTGACGGAAAAATAATTTTTGAAAACAAAGATGATTATAATCTCTACCTGGATAAACTTGAAGATTCAGCGGAAGAAAATAAAGTTGAAGTCATAGCCTACTGCTTGTGTCCGGATCGAGTTCACCTGATTCTTCAACCAAAAAATAACGAAGGGCTGGCAAAGCTGATTCGTCAAGTACACAGCTTTTACAGCCGAGCCTACAATTTAGATAAAGGCTCAACAGGGCCCATTTGGGGCGAACGTTTTGCCTCCTGCCCTCTTGAAAACTCCGTGCTAGATTCCGTTGCTCGTTATGTAGAGCGCGCAGGACTTCCGCCAAAATCCCGTAAGAAAACAGAGAACTACGAATGGAACAGCGCCGCTGCCCATTGCGGAACGGCAAAAGAACCCCTCGTTAGCAACCGTTGGCCGTTTGCCATAAAGCAAAGTGAATGGTCGGCCTACATCAACGAATCACCCACCGATGAAGAAGTAGAAGCAATTGAATACCATACACGCCGGGGTTATGCGTACGGAAGTGCAACATTCCAAAAGCGATTGGAGAAAAAACTAGGCCGTACAGTAATACCGACACAAGTCAGGATTCCAAAAGCTAAAACCTAACGGCATTCCGCCAACTCAACTTGTTTCAACGCAAATCACCTCTACGGTTCAGGGCGGTTTACATAATGTATAACCGCTCTTTATTTTAATCTACAATTCTAAACTCTTGAAATTCGCGAATCCGGTTGTACCACGGCTTTGAATCACACTGATCTCCCTGCGATTCTTTTGCTAGCAAACGAGCCGATTCAAAGCCCATGAATATGCTGTGATCCATATTGTTGTGCAGAAATAAACCTTGCCTCCCTGTGCTCAAAAGCCCGGGAAAACTCCCCAGATATTTCCAAACTCTCGCCATCCGCTCCCGGTACTCAAGATCATACAGTGGATACGTGTGGGGAATTCTGAAAACGCTTGTTTCCGCAACATCTTCTGCGTTGAACAAGTCAATCTTCATGCAATCTTTAAGGGTTTGGCGGATTAATTTTTCATCCGAAGCATGCCAAATACTGCTGCCTTCGTAACAGGTAATTTCAAACATAACAAGGCATTGATCTTTTGAGCCCATGGTTTCCGAGAAGTTTTTTGGCTCGTACCCGCGGTTAAAGATTGTTTCCTGCCCAGGAAAGTAAAGCCACTGATTTTGCGTTAAACGGGGGCGCTTTAGCAGAACTAAGATCAGAAAATTCGCGATGAATTTTGATTCCTTCAGGGCGTTTTCCACGGTTGCATCGGGTGTTGATTTCAGTAAAATTCGGCCTAGATCCGTCACAGGTATGGTGGAAAGAACCTGCCTTGCAGAAAAATGGCTCTGCTGATTGTTTGCTTGAACGTCAATCCGCCAGCTGCCGTTTTGTTGAATGAGGTTTTCAACGCTTGTTGAACATTGAACGTTAAGCCCACGCTGTTGAGTATCAGCCGCAAGTTTTTTTATGAGTGTTTCCACCCCACCCGGCAGATACAAAAACTCTGGCAGCGCGGTTTCTTGGCCCTTTTGTTCGCCCACCAAAACGCGCTTCACCATGCGTTGCAACCCCCCTGCACTTACACGCACACGGGCAATATCACCGTGAATTTGCTTGGGGTTTCGCTTCCAAACTTTTTGGGTGTAATCCAACACGATCAACTGATATAGTTCTTCGCCAAAGGCAGAGCACATTACCTGTTCAAAATGATCTGGC
This sequence comes from Candidatus Sumerlaeota bacterium, assembly GCA_036751885.1. Classification (GTDB taxonomy): domain Bacteria; phylum Sumerlaeota; class Sumerlaeia; order SLMS01; family JAHLLQ01; genus JANRMB01. The sequence goes on along the minus strand of DAIOTT010000035.1, from coordinate 14,857 downwards.
TTGGACTTCTCTAATCCAGCCAACGTACGAATGAATGTTCTGCCGTAACTTGCGAACACCTTTACAATGGCTGCAAAACCTAACACACGCAAGATTTCAAGGGGTTTTGGGGGGTAGTCAATCCACGTTCCCTTCAAGTACATGGAGGATTTTCGCTTAACCGTTTTGAGTTCTTTTTCAGCGTACTGTAAGAGAAATTCCCGCACCTCTGGAATTTCCGTATGTAACCGATGCGGGCCCATATCAGCCACTTGATCCCCCAAGGTTAGGGAACGGGCCAACCCCCCTAGGCGCTCTTCTTTTTCTAACAAAAGAACCTGATGATTTGGGTTTTGCCCCAAATATTCATACGCCGCTGCAAGGCCACACACTCCGCCGCCTAGGATGATTAGGTCATACTTAGGGGGAGCTGTAGTTTTTTTCTTAGCCTGTTTTGCGGTGGAAGGTGTTTTCAAGTGGAAGCGACTTTAACGGATTTGCTGATCTCTTGTAGCTGAGGGATGATCTGGAAGAACGAATTGATGATGTTCGGATCAAACTTGTGCCGTTGATCTTCCATGATCTGCATGGACTTTTCCAGCGAAAAAGCAGGTTTATAACATCGCGACTGCGTAAGCGCATCCCATACGTCTACAATGGAAACAATTCTCCCAAAAAGGGGAATATCGCGCCCGCTTATGCCGTAAGGATAACCGGAACCGTCCCACCGTTCGTGGTGAGTCAACGCAATCTCAGCGCTGGCTTTCAAAAGAGGTTCATCGTAACCGCGCAGTAAATTATGGCCAATCGTGGTGTGTTGCTTCATCAAGTCGTATTGTTCACGGCTAAGGGGACCGGGGCAGTGGAGGATGTCATCGGGAATCCCGATTTTGCCAATATCGTGCATGGGGCTTGAGTATTCAAGAAGGGTAATTTGTTCGCTTGTTAAGCCAATGGCCTTGGCTAATGCGCCTGAATAAAGGCGAATGCGGTCAATATGCTCGCCGGTGTCGTTGTCTCTTAGGCTTGAAGCGCGGCGCAGCAACTCAATGGAGCCTTCGTAAGCGGCGCGAACCTCCGTGTAGGTTTGTTGAATTTCCATGAACGCATCAGTAAGTTCTTTTGTTCGGTTGCCAACCTCAATTTCTAGAAAGCGTTGGCGCTTTTGGCTTAGCATACGCGCACGCCGTCGTTCTACGCCTTTAATCAATGATCCCCTCAGGAACTTCATGTCCAACGGTTTGGAGAGGAAATCCGTTGCTCCTGCCCTTAGCGCCTCAATAGTAATCTGCATATTGGGGGCGCCGGTCATCAAAATGACCACCATATCGGGATCAAAAGACATTACTTGGCCCAACAACTCTAAGCCGTCCATATCAGGCATGCGAATATCGCTGATGATGGCAATGGGGTGGTCTTTTCGCATTTCTTGTACGGCATTGAGCCCTGAGAGCAGGGTTTTGACCTTGTAGCCGGAGCGCTCCAAAAATCGCGCTAACATTTTACAAACAGCTTCTTCGTCGTCCACAACGTAAACCAGTTCGTTGTAGGGGTTTAGTTCAATCTCCGGAGGCTTTTCAGGCTGAAGATAGTGGTCAGAATTTGGCTGGTTTATTGGTTCATTTAACATAGCAAAAAATAAAGGCCGTTTACAGGTTAAAGTTTTGACTTTTTGATAAGAGAATTCGTTGCTTGATTTGCCATTCGGCAAACTTCATGTTCTGAAATATGGGACAAAACCCCTTCAAACACAACAAAACGTCCGTTTACAAGGCTGTAGTCCACCGGGCGTTCAAGTCCACAAAAAACAATCGCCGCTAAAGGATCCTCGCTACTACCCCCTGAAAGCTCCATTCTGTTAGTGCGAATCAACACTAAATCAGCGCAGGCGCCTACTTCAATTCGCCCAAGTTTATTGTTATGAAGGATTGATGCACCGCCCCTAGTACCCAGAGACAAAACCTCGCGGGCGTCAACAGCATCAGGCCCTTTTTTACTTCTTTGTAGATGAAACGCTAAACGCATTTCTTTCAAAAAAGAACCGCTATCGTTGCTAGATGAACCGTCCACGCCGATTCCTACGCGAACGCCCGCTTCAATCATCTCTTTGATTGGCGCAATGCCGCTTCCCAATCGCGAATTTGCTGATGGGCAATGAGCAACACCAGTTCCTGTTTCGGCGCACCGGCGGATTTCTTGATCGTTCAGTGTAACACAATGGGCAAACCAAACCTTAGGGCCTTCCCAACCTAAGCGAGCAACATATTCCAGAGGCCGACAACCAAACCGCTCTAGGCAATAGGTGTTTTCATCTTCCGTTTCAGCAAGGTGGGTGTGCATCAGCACATTGTGGTGTTCGGCCAATTTTGCCGTTTCACGGAATAAATCTTCGGTGCAATTGAAAGGCGCGCAGGGTGCAAGGGCGATTCGTGTCATTGCTGTTTCATCGGCAGAATGCCACTTGGAAAGCACCCGGTCGTAATCAGCCAAAACACGGTCTGTTGATTCAACCAAGCTCATTGGCGGAAGGCCGCCATCGTTCACCCCTAATGTCATGCTGCCGCGCGTTGCATGAAACCGCATGCCAAGTTTTTGAGCCGCAAGAATTGTTTGATCCCACCAATCGGCTTGCTGTGTCTGGGGGAAAAGGTAATGATGATCCGTAGTGGTTGTAACGCCGCTGAGCAACATTTCTGAGAAAGAAAGCTGGGCCGCGGCAAAAAGTTCTTCTGGCTCCATGTGTTGCCAAACCTGATAATTACTGAGCAACCATTCAAATAAACCCGCGTTTTGAACTCTGGGTGAAACCCGTGTGAGAGATTGAAAAAGATGGTGGTGAACATTTACAAAGCCAGGGAGAACAATCAACTCGCTGCAATCCAACCGCGGCTGATCCATCGGCAATTGATGCTTCTGCCGAAGATCTGCACCAACATCAGCAATCAACCCGCCTTTGATGTACACATCAATACCACGGAATTCCTCCTTTGCGTCGTTAAAACAAGCGAGCAGCTTGCACCCTTCCAAAAGAAGATTATCGTTCAATTGAAACACCCCTTTAGCAACTTGAACTTTGCAACACGAAAAGACATGAACTGAATGAACATAAACCGCAAGCCTTACGTGAGTATTATTGTTCCTATTTTCAATTCTCAAAAAACACTGAGAAATTGTCTCAAATCGCTACAGAAAATACAAGGTCATTTTGACTTTGAAGTAGTTGTGGTGGATAATAATTCCACCGATGAAAGTGTGCAAATCGCCGCAGAGTTCGCAAATGTGCGGTTGGAGCGGGAATCAACCCCCGGGGCTGGAAGTGCACGAAACAAAGGGATTGAATCCGTAAAAGGGGAAATTATTGCCTTTACGGACTCCGATTGCTGCGTTCACCCGAACTGGATTGCAGATTTACTTCCCCACCTGTTAAACAACCCAAAACTAGCGGGCGTTGGCGGTGATATTATCAGCGGCTCATTCCGTTCTCCCGTGAGTAACTACATTGATTACCGCGGCATGATGAATGCCCAACGCCTTGCCAAGGGCTCAGAATTTCAACCCCCTTTTTTGCTTACATGTAACGCCCTTTTCAAGAAAAAAGCACTCCTGGAAGTAGATCGATTCAAAAATATTTGGCCCGCGGAAGATGCAGATCTTTGCATTCGCTTGGGTAAGATCGGCTGGGAAATTCAACAATTTTCCGGCAAAGGAATCGTTTATCACTACCACCGGGAAACCTTGAACAGCTTACTGAAAATGGCCTACACCTACGGCAAAGGCTCTGCTAATCTAATGGTTTTACACCCAGACCTTATGCCCGCTTCCTACTGGATTCAAGGAAGCCTTTACACGGGAATAGCAAAAGGATTGGCAAAACTCCCATTCGCCTACCAAGAAAAGGGCCCAATGCATCAGCGCCGAGCCCTTTATGATTTGCTTACGAATGCCGCCCTTTTGCTGGGTAGGCTTTCAATTTCCGTTCGGAAAGGTAGATTGATCCTTTAATGAATCAGGTGGATAATCCCCTAAAGAAATGCTTATTGATCTGTTGAAGCGTTAGAATCACTGGATGGATTAAGCCCAGATTCTGAGGTATGATTGGTAGAATCATGGTTCAAGGCTTCAGCCGCAGCGGCTTCTCGCTGCTCAACATACGCCGCTAAGGCTGTTGTGTTGTCCTGTGCACTCAAAGGCCCCGCAACGTATTGTAGCGTAACATCCGTGGTGCTTTGAATCGGCTTCAACAATAAATTCGGGAACAAGCCAATCACAAGCGCTGCAATGCCGAGAACTGAGAGTTGGAAGATTTCGCGGAAGTTAAGGTCTTTTAGTTCTATGTTTTCAGGCTTATCAAGCTTACCGAAAAACACTTTTTGGTACATGATCAGAAGGTAAACAGCACCCAAAATAACGCCGGAAGCCGCAAGTGCCGCAACAACCCAAGTATAGTTTACCATGCCAAGAGTTGCATAGATTGAGCTTGAATCTTGAGCTTGTTGAATCATCGGTAGATTTTTCATGGAACCAATAAGTATGGGGAACTCCCCTACAAAACCATTCAAGCCCGGCAACCCAACGGAGGAAAGCATCATCACCATGGTAAGGGCGGCAAAGATCGGAAGGTTTTTTGCCAAACCACCAAACTCAGCCATTTCACGGGTGTGGCGACGCTCGTAGATCATGCCAACGGCGAGGAATAACCCGCCTGTGGAAATACCGTGATTGATCATTTGAATAATGGCGCCGCTCATGCCGGGGCCGTTGAAACAAAAAATCCCCAGAATGATGAAGCCCATGTGGCTGACAGATGAATAAGCTACAAGCTTCTTTACGTCCGTTTGAACCATGGCACACATGGCACCGTAGATGATTGCAATCACAGAAAGCCAAGTAATAATGGGCGCAAATGAAACGGCGGGAATGGGGAACAAGGGAATGGCAAAACGCAGCATACCGTAAACACCAGTTTTCAGCAAAACACCTGCAAGGATTACAGAGCCCGCCGTAGGGGCTTCGGTGTGCGCATCGGGAAGCCAAGTGTGAAACGGCCAAAGCGGAGCCTTGATTAGGAACGCCAGCATCATGGCTAAATACGGAATGTCGCGCTGGAAACCGACGCCTAAATCCGCCGCCAAGATTGCTTCAAGGGAAAAGGATTGAATGCCGTTGTAGTAGATCCACAGGAACGATAAGAACATCGCCAGTGAACCAACAAGGGAGTAAATAACAAACTTCATTGAGGCGTACATCCGGTTTTTTGATCCGTAAATCCCAATCAAAAATGCCATCGGCAAAACCATTACTTCAAACGCCATGAAAAACAGCAGAAGATCCAAGGCTAAGAAAACACCCAGTACACCCGTTTGAAGAATCATCAGGTAGAAATAATATTCCTGAACACGTTTTTCAATCGCCGTAAACGAGCACAACACTCCAATGATTCCCAGTGAAGTTGTGAGAAGAACCATCAACATGCTGAGGTTATCAACGCCCAAGGTGTAGCTGATTTGATATTGTTCAAACAGCGGCCAAGGAATATGAATGTGGTGTTGAAAGGTTGTTTCTACCGCTTTGCCAAAAATAAACACCTCTTGGGTGAACGTACCGGACCACTCGAACGTTGCAGCTGCAAACACGGAAAGGGCAAACGTGAGCACGGCATTTAACAGCGTTGCGTACTTAGTAAGTTGAACGGGAACGAAAAAGAATGTAATCGCCCCAAGAATTAGAGGAAGAAATAGGATCGCCGTTAAGAGCATGAACTTAGTTTCCTTGAGTTGATAACGCTATAAAAGCGGGTTGGGTTGCTTGATGAGTTTGAGGAACAACGTAAACGGTGGCGGGCTGAGATTGATCCGCTTCCGCTTCACGTTCGTAAGTTTCTCCTAAGAATGTGGAAAGACCGAGGGCAAAGTATGCGACGAAAACGCAAACACCAATCACCATGACTAAACCGTAAGCCTGAACGCGACCCGTTTGCAGTTGACGGGCGGATTCGCCAAGTTCCTTGAAGAACTCGGCAATACCGTTCACAATTCCATCGATGAATTTTTTGTCCACCACCCAAATGCTGCGAGAAAACGCCATTGTTCCATCCCGGAATGCTTTGTTGTAAAACCAATCCCAGCCCCAGCAGTAATAGGAAATTGCACCAATGCCCGTAGGAAGTTTGTTCGGATTTTTCACTCCCCTGCCAAACATCAAGAAGGAGAAACCAAGGCCGAGTACAGCAATGATGCTTGAAACAATCGCTAAGTTTACTTCCAACGCTTTGTTTGCTTTGCTTGCAATCACAGTATCAGCGAGGCCGTTGTTTGCTGCAATCACAAGACTGCCGTAAACCTCTTCACCCGCTTTGTAATCCCACGTTGCACCCAGTTTTTCTTTGGCAACATACTCGGCCCCCAGATCAACCACGGGCGCAAGAAAGTGGTGAAATTCTGCCTTGGAAACAGGAATCAGCGTAAACGCTTTCGGCACATTCAAAAAGCCCACAAGCAAGGAACACGCTGCTAAAACAACAAGGGGAACAGTCATATTCGGCGGAGATTCATGCAAATGCTCTTTGGTGTGGTGGTCAATGCGGTCCGTATTACCATGGAAGGTAATGAACAACGAACGGCCCATGTAATACGCGGTGAGCAACGCAGTAACACAGCCCAAAAACCACAGTACGGGCGTACCATTGCCTGCAGCAAGGTAAGCGTGGTAAAGGATTTCATCCTTGGAGAAGAAGCCCGCAAAAGGGAAAATCCCGGCGATTGCAAGTGTTGCCATCAGGTAACAAATCCATGTGATAGGCATGTACTTTTTCAAGCCGCCCATTTTCATCATGTCTTCCTCGTGGTGCATGGCGTGAATTACAGAACCAGCACAAAGGAACAAACAACCTTTGAAAAATGCGTGGGTGAAAACGTGGAAAATCCCCCCCGCCATTGTACCAACGCCCAACCCAAGAAACATGTAACCCAATTGGGAAACGGTTGAATAGGCGAGAACTTTTTTAATTCCGCGCTGAGTAAGGGCCATTGTAGCGGCAAAGAAGGCGGTCAACGCGCCGATTGTAGCAATCACGGTCATCGTTGTGGGTGAAAGGAAGTACACAACATTTAGGCGGGCAATCATGTAAACCCCTGCTGTAACCATGGTTGCCGCGTGAATCAGGGCAGAAACCGGTGTTGGGCCTGCCATGGCATCAGGAAGCCAAGTGAACAACGGAATCTGAGCTGATTTACCCGTTGCGCCCAAGAACATGGCAAGGGAAGCAGCCGTAATTAGCCCGCCGCCGTAAAGGAAGCCAAGGGGAAGCGGCTCACCATTGAGCAACGTTTTAGTGGTAAGAATTTGATTAATCTCTGAAAAATTAATGGTACCAAGCCCCCAGAAGATGATGCCCATGCCCACAATCAAGCCCGCATCACCAATTCTGTTCATCACAAAAGCCTTACGGCCAGCATCTGAGCAGCTAAGGGTTTCACTGAATTGTTTTTCAAAGAAGTACCCAATCAAAAGGTAAGAGCAAAGCCCTACGCCCTCCCAACCGATGAACATCACGGCCAAGTTATCAGCTAAAACAAGCACAAACATAGAAGCAGCAAACAAGCAGACGTAGGAAAAAAACCGTGGATAACCGGGATCAGCCTCAAGCTTGCCGTGGTGGTTTTCTTTCATATAGCCCGTTGCGTAGATGAAAACAAACGTCCCGATGAAGGAAACAAAACAAAGGAAGAGAGCCGTCAGTTGGTCAACTTTGAAGGCCATATCAATGACAAAATGCCGATCCGGGCCGAAGAGGTTCGGAATATTGAACCAATTCCAAAGCATCACCTGAACCCCAGGCCAATCGGAAGAATGGTGAGCAGCGCTCCATACCTCCCCGAAAATCAGGAAAGAGATAATGGCGCAAATTGCCATGGAAGCCCAAGCAATGTGCCCGGTAATGATGCCAAGCTTTTTACCGAAAACCCCGTTGATCAGGGAAGCCAGAAGCATGATGAATGGGATTAGCCAAACGTTTTCGATCATGGAAACGTTAAACTCCGTCTTGGGATTGAGATTGAATTACAGTGAAACTTATGATGTTCGTCCAGGGGATGAACACAGCTTTATGGTTTTGATCTTCCGCTGTTTGGCCTGGATCGATCAATACCCCAGAATCGTTGGCGTTAACAACGCGCACGGAATGGGGATCTGCGTCCCCTTCTTGCCATTTTTCCCGCGAGCGCAAAACAAACAAATAAGGCAACTCGCGAAACTCAATTTCCGCCTCAACAAAATTGTCGGGAACGCCAGCCGGCGAAGCATAACCGCGGAAATGCGTGGCAAGGGCCTCTTGGGCATCAGGTGTACAAAAACATTTAGCAATCACAGCATCACCCCAGCGCAAAAAATAGGAATGGAATAACGCCGAACAGCACGATCATGGCGGTTGTCAGCCCCAAAATAAACCGGGTTCCAATAGCAGAGAACGCTGTCGCAACGCAGCCGTCCGCGCCCACCGCAACCACGTTAGCTTGGCGGGAACCCTCAGCATCTTGCATGTGCATCATAATCACGAGCCGGATGTAATAGTAGGCGGAAATTGCAGATCCCACAATAATGGCAATGGCAAGAATATAGAGCTCAGCATTGATGGACTCTTTCACCAGCATGTACTTATTCCAGAATCCAACGGTCCCGGGAATCGCAAGGCCCATGAGACTGATCATTGTAAGGCTCATGGCAGAGGCAATCCAAGGGTGGCGTTTGTACAGACCCTTGTAATGACTCATCTCAGAATCGCCGTTTTCATTCAAGTAAGCAGCAATGCCGAATGCCATTACGTTCATCAGCGTGTAACCAAATAAATAGAAGATCACCGCATTGCGTATTTGCTGCTGAGCAAGAACATCGGAGAAAACACTCTCGCTAGCCAACGTGGCAATCCCCACACAAATATACCCCCCGTGTGCAATTGAGGAGTAAGCAAGCATCCGTTTAATGTTGGTTTGAACCAATGCGCCCACATTCCCCCAAATGATGGAAAGAATCGCAATTGCGCCGAGCAACGGGCCTGCAGCTTTGGGGAAAAATTCCCAATAGTTCATTGCTTCAACTAGGTGAATCAAAAATGCAAAGGCGGCAACTTTAGAGGAAGTAGCCACAAACATCGCCGTAATCGTGGGTGCGCCTTCGTAAACATCCGGTGCCCACATGTGGAAAGGTGCTAATGAAAGCTTAAAGCAAAGCCCCACCAAAACAAGGCTGAACCCCAAGAAAACCCAAACTGGATTCAGGCGTGTGGTGCTGATCACGGTTTCAGAAACGCTGATAATACCTGTTTCTTCCACAACCGAAGAAGGAGTTGAGGAACTAACAAGCCGTTCGCCCGAGGCAAAGATTTGATCCATGCCTAAATTGTAGTTCCGTTCATCCAACGGCAAACCATAAGGAGTACCCGCCGCGCGGGCCTCTAGAATCTCCTGCGAGGCAGCCTGAGGGCCAAACAATTGCGTTGTGCCGGTTGCACCGAACAAAAATGCAATCCCCATCACCAGAAATGCCGAGGCAAAAGCCCCGAGGATGAAATACTTGAAGGAGGCTTCAGCGGAATTGCGTGAACGACGATCCACGCCGACCAATACATACAGGGAAAGGGACAAAATCTCGATGCAAATAAATGCCACGAGAAGTTCATTGGCAACCGTGAGCATCGTCATTCCCACAAGGGAAAATAAAACTAAAGCAAACACTTCTCCGGCAGGAAGTTTGCGTTTCACTAAAATGGGTGGTGCCATTAGAACGAAAACCAGCCCACCAAATAAAATCACAATGGAACCCAAATTTGCAAATTCATCAGCCCGTAACGAACCTTCCAAAAACGGATCCGTTGAGAGCCCTAGGAAATTGGCTAAGAACGTACACCCTGAGACCAAAATTGTGGCCAAAGTTGTGGCAGAAAGCACCGCATCGCGGCGTTGGTTCGTAATTCCTTTGATCACAAGATCCAGAACAGCATCTAAAGCCAAAACAAGTAAGGCCCCGGTAATCAAAATTAAGAATGGTGCGACTTCGTTGAAGCCGAACTGGGGGACGTAAGCGGTTATTTCTGAGAACATGAGAAGGTGTGTTCCCGTCCTTTAGAGAAAATTGGGTCGTACTTTTCGTTGAAAGTTCAAAATTTTATCTTATCCCCTAAGGGTATCCATTTCATCCGCGCGAATGTTGCGGTGTGCCCTAAAGATCGCGATGAAAATGGCCAAGCCTACCCCAGCTTCAGCGGCGGCAACCGTCATGATAAACAAGATCAACGCTCCACCTTGCAATAAACCGAACTGCGTTGCAAAAGCGGCGAAGGCTAAGTTCGCAGCGTTCAACATCAGTTCCACCATCATGAACAATGAAATAGCGTTACGCTTCCACATAACGCCGATTATTCCAATGCTGAATACAGCGGCTGAAAGAATCAGTGTATTTAAAAAATTAGGTTCCATGGAATTTAGGAAACACCTTCCGCATCTTCAAGAATGTACTCTTCACCCGTTTCAGGATCCGCACGGCGGCCCATGACAACGGCACCAATCACGGCAACAAGCAACAAAATGCTGGTCAGCATAAACGGCACAAAGTATTTCGTGGTCAAAAGAGTAGAAAGATCCACAATGGAGGGTGCAGCAGCAGGTGCGCCGACGGAATCATCAGTGCCGAAAATGCTGAGGCCAAAGGCGAACAATAGAAAAAAGACGGAGGAAAAAATACCCGCAACAAAACGAGAATTGCGAAGGTACCAAGGGGTAATTTCTTTTTCGCGCACATTCAGAAGCATGATAACGAACAGAAACAGAACCATGATTGCGCCGGCGTAAACGATGATTTGAATGGCGCCCACGAATTCTTGGCCCATGTAAAAGTAATGACCTGCCAAGCTTAACATCAGCAAAATCAGCGCAAGAGCGCTTTTCACTGTATCGTTAAAGGCTAACACCATGACCGCTGAGCCTAGGGTAATGATGTACAAAAGGGTGTAAATTATGTCAAAGCCCATGGATCTGCTTTCGCGCCTTTATCTGACTCAGGCGTCACGTGGGAAATATAAGGATCGTAGACGTGGTAATCTCCGAAACCCTTCTCTTTGGGGTCAAGCATGTCTTCCTTATTCGCGATAAAATCGGGTCTACGGTCTGAAGCCAGCTCATAAGTAGGGCCCATTACAATTGCATCTTCAGGGCATGCTTCCTCGCAGAAGCCGCAGAATATACAGCGCAGCAGGTGAATTTGGTAGAGCTCCGCGTGGCGTTCGCCGGGCGAAACCCGGTTTGTTGGAGTATTTTCTTTCGCTTCCAAGTAGATTGCCTCGCTTGGGCAAACCGCTGCACACAAAGCACAACCAACGCAGCGCTCAAGGCCGTCCTCGTAGCGTTGAAGTCGGTGGCGTCCCCGGAAGAATACAGGCTGCTCGCGGCGCACCTCTGGGTACTCTACCGTAACACGGTTCTGCGGAAGAAGCGCTTTTATGAGGTGTTTACCTGCAATGCCAAATCCTTTGGCAAGTTCTACTAGCATCTACGATCTCCTTTGCTGCAGCCGAATGATCAAGTCGTTGCGGAAGTTGGTTTAAGAACGCTGCGTCCTGCGTTGAACGTGCGGTATTTTGATTTAATGTTTCGTTGCTTGCGCGCTTGGTAAATGCGGTCGGCAATAATCATCATGGCAAACGTTACAATCCCAATCAGGAATTTGTACGTATGAATTGTTTCGCCAATAGCAGCTTGAATAGCTGCAGGGGTTGAATTCGCTCCGGCGGATTGTGCACCCCACCAAGCGAGAAGCGCAATGCCCACGGCTGTAACCACTAAGTTGATCAACCCCGCAACAAGCATGACTTTCCAACCTAGGTTCATCACCTGATCGTATCGTAACCGCGGCCACATGGCGCGAAGCATAATCATGAGAAGAATAACTGCGGCGATTTTGATCGCAATACCGCCCGGTGCTAACACGCTTGCGATAATGAGCCCCGTTTGCGACGGCAGAACGTAACCCGCCTCGGTGGAAGCAATGAAGGCTAAAGCGCTGTTGATTCCGCCCACGATCCACTCTTGCGGAACAATGTTGTAGCCGCCCAAGAATAGCACGCAAAGAATTGCAGAAGCAGTAATCATGTTAGCATATTCAGCCAAGAAGAAGAGAGCAAACTTCATGGAAGAATATTCCGTATGGAAACCACCCGTAAGCTCGGATTCACCTTCCGCTAAGTCAAAAGGTAGTCGGTTTGTTTCTGCAATAATGGAAACAAGAAACAGGAAGAAGCCCAACGGCTGAGCCCAAACATTCCAAAAGCGAATATCACCTTGGGAATCGATAATGTCGTACAAGTTCAACGATCCAACAATCAACAAAACGCCGATAATTGAAAGCGACATACTGATTTCATAGCTGATCATTTGGGCAGAAGCACGAATGCCGCCTAGCAGCGACCATTTGTTTTCCGAGGACCAACCGGCGAGCGTGATTCCGTAAACGCCTACCGAAGTAATCGCAAAAACATACAGAATCCCGATGTTCGGGTTTGAAATCGCAATCGGAAGAGAGCTTGAGGAAGTAAACATCCCTTGAAGGCCAAACAGGGTGTAAAGTTGAAGCAACGCTTCGCCCTCAATAATTGGCCCGAAAGGAATAATGCACATAGCCAAAAACGCTGGAACCAAAACTAAAGCAGGAGCCATCAAGTATAGCGTACGATCCGCACCCGCAGGAATGAAGTCCTCTTTCATGAGAAGCTTAATTCCATCCACTAAACCTTGAACAATGCCGAACGGACCTACACGGTTTGGCCCCGGACGATCTTGTACAAGGCCGATAACACGCCGTTCAGCCCAAACCGTTAGGGGGACAACGATGAGAACATGTTGCAAAATAATGGCAATTTTAATCAGTGCCAAAACAATGACCAAGGCAGTTTCAGGACCGCCGAGGAAAACACCAAGAAAATCAAAAAGGGGTTGGGTATTGATTAGAGTCATAATCAGTTTCTCGTTTGCATAAGCGCCCGCAGGTTTTCCGCAGGAACAGGGGCAGAGTCAACGTGTAATCACTGTTGATTGTGGGCGACGAGACTATCTCCTTGGTTTGGAACTTTTTCATCAAGCGGTTGTAAGCTAACTGCAACTGGCCCGTTAGTTGAAGCAGGATCAAAAGGCCCGTAGCAACCTGACGTAAGATAAACACACCCGGGAGCAGGCCCTCGGCTGAAGCGAATCGCTGCTTTTGTGCGGCGCTCCCCAGTAGTGAGAATCACAAACTGGTCGTTTTCAATTCCAAGATCAGCAGCATCTTGAGGCTGAATTTCAAGGAACGGTTTCGGTAGAAGTGTTTCAGCAATTGGCGATTGATTTACCACGTGGGATTTACTGGTAACGGAAGGGCCCCAAAGCAGTACGAGTTCTTTTTCCGCTGTATCAACAGAGGCAACAACGGATGTAACGTGCAGTTCCTCAGCGGGAAGAGAACCGCGGAGTGAAAGACCATCTTTGCGGTAATTGCCGGGGTTATACACCGCCGAACGGTTGCGCGCTTGGCTGGCGATTTGCAGTTTGTAGTTATCAGCACTGTTGCTGCTGCCTTCTAATTCAAGGCTTTGCAATGGTAATGTTGAAGCAGGAGCAACATCCGCACGGAACAAATTCCAAGCTTCCGTAACTGAAGAAGGAATCAGATTATACCCCAGCGATTTAGCTAAGCCTGCGGCGATTTCAAGAGCGTTGCGTGAATCCCCCTGAGGTTCCACCGATTGATTGAGAAGCGCTAAATTGCCCTCAACATCAGCGTAAGTACCCGTGCGCTCAAGGTTTGTCGCAAGTGGGAACACCGTTGTTGCCACGCGGTTAATTGCTGTATCAACATAGTCGGCGCTAATGAAGCACTCCAATTGATCTAAAATCGGTGCTAGATCTTTTGGCTCACCGAATGGTGTAAGCGATTCCGAACCAAAGCTAATTAGGGCTTTGATTTTCCCGGACTGAATGGAACTTACCAACTCAGAAGGCTTCAAACCATTTTCACCCGGTTGAATGCCAAGCGTGGTCAAGCCTACAGCGTTCCGGTGGGAAACAAGCGGCATATAACCCCAAGGCCCTTCAGAGCCTAATTCATTGGCTAAATTTAGGGTTGCAGGAACCTCGGCAGGGATGAACTTGCCGTTGAAATCCATCAGCCCTTGCACAATCAAACCACGCTCCGCACTGCGAAGAAGGCTAATCAACGACGCAATTTCTTCTTCCGTTTGATTCAGAATTTTTGAAAGCTCTTTGGAGTCAGAATCATCCCCTGAAAGGGCTGATTTCAACGCACTAAGAACTGCATCTGTACGCCCGGGTTGATTGAAATACTGTTTTGTTGCATGAGCTGCAAGATAAGCACTGTGATGATGACCCAACATGACGAGTTTAGAACCATACCGGCGGGCAAGCTCTTGAATGCGCAGCGCTGTTACAGGAACTTGTTGCTCAAGCTGACCGTTCACCACGATGATGACATCGGGATCATGCTCAAAATTGCCGTTAGCGTGGGAGAATGCTAGGCTTACTGCATCAGCTGCTTCATCGCTGGAAAAACCAAATCGCCACTCAAGGTTTGGTGTACCAACAACAGATTTTGCAAGGGTTCGTATGGCAATAGCTTCTTCATTTGTTGTTCGAGGAGAAAGCGTAATGGCAACAGATTCTGGCCCATGGGCTTTGATTACAGCGGAAAGATCTTTCGCCGCACGATCCAACGCACTTTGAAACGAGGTCGGTGTTAAGCGTTTAGCAATCACAACCTCTGCCTCAGTTAACCGTGCAGCAGAAAAGCCGTAATCGCTGCCAAAACGCCCTTGGTTACAGATAAATTCTTCTGTATCCTC
>DAIOTT010000034.1:21483-24116 GCA_036751885.1 Candidatus Sumerlaeota bacterium | reverse complement strand
ATGAGGTAAGAAAGTACAGGGGCGGGTGAACATCCCCGGAGAGTTTATCAAACAGCTGCAACATGCTAAAGCCGGAGTAATACCACGTTGCTGCTTCATCGTGAAAGTAGGGGCGCGCATTGGCCAGCATCAGGCCAAGGAGCAGAGTAATTAACCAAGCGGAAAATGGGATCCAGTAAGCACCTGTGGGGTTTTTGGCTTTGGCTTCAAGGCGTAGGCGCTCTTCCCAAAGAGCGAGGTTTTTTTCCGATTGTTCATCGGTTTCTGGTAAACCCGTGGGGTTCAACTGCGCGGTAGGTTCTTCGGGTGAATTCTGATTCATGGGTGTAAATCCCTCAGGCTCAAAAAAAGGCGTTTACCGGCAAACCACGAAACGCCCTGATCAGCGCCCACGGGTAAAACCCTAGAACACCTTTATTACAGAGCCTTAATGGGGGGTTGGCCCTCAACGAAAAAAATCGGTCTTCATCTTGCCTCAACAGCGGAACCAATTCAGAACTAACACAGCATCAGGAACAAGGAAGAAAAATCCATGAGTGTATCGCCATCCATCGTTTGGTTTCGCCGAGACTTTCGGTTGTCAGATCATCCCGCGTTGCGGGCTGCAATTGATCGGGGCGGGGCTGTGATTCCTGTGTATATTCATGCCCCGGAGGAAGCCCACCCGTGGGAGCCGGGGGAAGCCTCCAACTGGTGGCGACACAAAAGCCTTCAGCTGCTGGATGAATCGCTTCGGCAGTTGGGAAGTCGGTTGATTCTTCGGCGCGGCGGAAGTTTGGCCGAGCTGAAATTGTTGCTTCGTGAAACGGGAGCCGAGGCCGTGTTCTACAACCGCCTCTACGAACCCGCTAGGATTGAGTATGATAAGGAAATCAAGCAAACCCTTAAGGCAGAGGGCATTTGTGTGAAGAGTTTCAACGGCGCGCTATTAAATGAGCCTTGGGAGATTACCTCCAAATCCGGAACGCCCTTCAAAGTGTTTACGCCGTTTTGGCGCAATGTAACGACTACCACAACGCCCTCTGCGCCGTTGCCTAAACCCAGCACGCTTGCTGTGCCAGCAGATTGGCCAAAATCCGTTTCGCTGGATTCACTTGCTCTTCACCCAAAACTTGATTGGTGGAAAGGGCTTGATAGCGCCTGGCATGTAGGGGAGCAGGCGGCCATTAAACGGCTGAACCAGTTTTTGGAATCCCCCGTTCAGGATTACGGAACGCAGCGGGATGTACCCAGCGTTGACGGCACAGGGAGGATTTCCCCCCACCTACACTTTGGAGAAATTACACCAAGAATTGTTTATCAGGCTGTGCGCAACCACTACGGCGAAGTGGAATCAGCGCCGGCAGGCGTTTCTAAGTTTTTGGCTGAAATTGGTTGGCGGGAATTTGCTCATCACTTACTGGGAACCATTCCTACCATGGATGCAGAGCCGATTAACGGGAAGTTTAAACACTTTCCCTGGGAGGAAAATCCCGAGGGCCTTGCTGCTTGGCAGAAAGGAAACACCGGTTTCCCAATTGTGGATGCAGGCATGCGGCAATTGTACGAAACGGGTTGGATGCACAACCGGGTTCGCATGATTGTAGGCTCCTTCTTAGTGAAAGATTTGCGGGTGCATTGGTCTTATGGAGCTCGCTGGTTTTGGAATACACTAGTGGACGCTGATCTTGCAGCCAACAGCATGGGTTGGCAGTGGGTTGCAGGTTGCGGGGCCGATGCGGCGCCGTACTTCCGAGTGTTTAACCCCATGACGCAAGGGGAGAAGTTTGATCCGGAAGGTAAGTACTTGAAGCGGTTTGTTCCGGAGTTGAGCGCCGTGCCGAAGCAGTACATTCATCAACCGTGGGAATTGCCGGGCGCTTTTAACATTGGGGGCAGTGCTGTGGCAAAAAACTTTAAGCTCGGTCGCGATTATCCAAAACCGATTGTAGATCATGGCGAGGAACGGTTGAAGGCCCTTGCAGCCTACAGCAAAATCAAGGCGTAAAAATGAGCGGGTTTTTTGTTTGATTTTGCGGGATAAAAATTGGATTCATTTGCAGGGGACAAAATTTTAGCCTAAGGTACATTTAGGGTTCGCGTCCCTCTGTTTTTGTGAAATTGAAGAGTGTGAGAATTGTTTGTTGTGGAAGAGTGACAGGGCTGATTTTTCCGCTCTTTCGTTGAATTCAGGGATTCTTTGCGTAAAAAGTGTATAAATCGGCATATTTATTCACAACTTATTCATTTTTCGCTTGTAACATAAAATTCCGTTCTATTAATCATCATCTATAAACAGATTGTGAGAATCTCAACTGCCTCGATTGCTTGCGTTTCTATTTTCGAGTTTTCTGCACCAACATTCTGAGGTTCACGTTTTTAGACTCACATAAATTATTCACCCGGAGAATTCTCATGGTTAAGAAAGCACCTGCAAGAAAACCAGCAGCGAATAAACCCGCAGCCAAAAAACCTGCAACAACAGCAACTACCACTACAACAGCCGCCGCAGCAACAACACCCGCAGCACCGGCAAAAGCAGCCGCTAAACCAGCCGCCGCCAAAAAACCTGTTGCAAAGAAACCCGTTGCAAAAAAACCTGCCGCCAAGCCCGCACCCAAAGCTGCCGCTAAGCCTGCTGCAAAACCCGCAGC
>DAIOTT010000034.1:0-21473 GCA_036751885.1 Candidatus Sumerlaeota bacterium | reverse complement strand
GGGCCAACTGTAAAGCAGCTTGAAACTGCCGCCGGCAAAAACGGAAAATTGCTTGCCGCTTCCATTGCCCTTCAGTTGAAAGGCGAAACCAAAACAGCTGCCTCCGCTGTGTTGGCTCTTGCCCAAGCGATCATTAGTGGCGACGCGCGCCCCAAAGGCAAGCGTGCTAAGACTAGTGCAACCGCAGTGAATTTGGTTGTTGAGCAAATCTCAGAACTTTACTAAACCTCTGTTCGCACAAACAGGTAAACAAAAGCTCGTTGCGGATTAGCCAAATTGCTATTCCGCAACGCTACAACACTATTGGCGTTCAACAAATGGTTGCACGCCTTGGTACAAATCTTATCCTACTCTCCCCTCTCCTGGGCGGTTCGTTGGGCATTTAAATTCCCTGCGAACCGCTAATTTTTTTCGGCCTTGCCTTGCTTTACGGCGCAAACATAAAGGCCAAATTTACATTCAATGCTATTGTGTTTATTCGATAAGTTTAAGGGAACATTGACCTCGTTGCAGGCGAACGCGCTGGGCTGCGAATGCGCTTCGCCGTTGGGCTGGCAATGTTCAGCAGTGGAGCTAACGGATGGCGGCGACGGATTTGTTCAAGCCTTAACTCATGCAGCGGGCGGTAAGCTGGTTTCAGTTCCCTGCCATGATCCCTTGTTCCGCCCCATACACGCCCCCGTGGGCGTGGTGTTTTCAGGCAACAAACAATCGCAAGCAGAAACAAAAACCCGGGTCGTGCTGGAAATGGCAACAGCCAGCGGTTTGTTGCGGCTAAGTGTTGATGAGCGAAACCCGCTGCGGGCAACTACCAAGGGGACGGGCGAGCTTATTTTAGCGGCCCTTGAGTTCACCCCGCAGGAAGTGCTGTTGGGCATTGGCGGTAGCGCAACGAATGATCTTGGTTTAGGCGCGTTGGAGGCTTTGGGCCTTCAGGCGTTTGATGAAGCTGGCAACCTTGTTACGCCGTTGGTACCGCAAGCGTTTAGCCGGGTTGCACGATTTAATGGGAACGCTGTTCCCCCGCTAGGTTTGCTGAAGATCGCCTGCGACGTTACAAACCCCTTGCTAGGCCCAAACGGTTGCACGCGGGTGTTCGGCGGGCAAAAGGGTTTAAAGCCTCAGGATTTTGACGACGTAGAACGTCTGCTCCATCGGCTTGCGGTGTTGTTACTGCAAACAACTGGTAAATCACAATCTCTGTTGAACGCCGCGGGAAGCGGTGCAGCGGGCGGCATAGGGTTCGGCTTAACCTTGTTTGGCGCAACCTTGGTTCCCGGATTTGAAACCGTTGCCCGGTGGATTAATTTGGATGAGAAATTACATCAAGCAAAGGTAATACTTACGGGTGAAGGGTGTTTTGATTTCAGTTCGCTCTCAGGCAAAGGCCCCGCTGAATTATTACGCCGTGCAGCAAGCCAAAATCCAAATGCAACCCTAATGCTGATTGCAGGCAAACTTGAACCCGGCGCCGTGGAAGCCTTACAGCATGAGTTGAAGCGCCCCATTTTGGCACGGAGTTTAATCCCCTTCAACGAGGAAAAACTTCCGACTGCTGAGGAAACAGAACGGCTGTTCAAGCATCATTCAACGGAGTTATTTCGCGAACTCCAATAAAGCATTAGGCAGATTGTGCAGAAGTTGATTATTTAACGGCTCCTAAGCCTAGTTGAAATCTGGCAGGTGAGCGTTTGATTCATCGGCAACGGGTTCTGCAAGGGGGTAGATTAGCGTGAAGCGAGAACCTTCATCCTCAATGCTGTTCACTTTGATTTCCCCTTTGGTAGATTGAACAAGGAACTTTGTGACCGTTAGCCCAAGGCCTAAGCCCTCGTGGCTGCGGGTTAAGGTGTTGTCAATCTGGTAGAACTCATCAAAAATACGCTGCACTTTGTCCGGCGGAATGCCTTTGCCTTTGTCGCAAATACTGATGGATAAATTGTGTTTATCGTAAATTTCAAATTCCACCCGTACGGGGGTGTTGGTGGGGGAGAATTTCACAGCGTTGTCCAGCAAGTGGAAGAAAATTCGTTCCAGAGCGCCTTCATCGCAAATGATTGCAGGGACTTTTATTTGCCCAATGAAAACGGGTTCAATTTCCACCGTTGTGTCGCGCCGGCGGTACTCTAATTTAGGGAGCGTTGCGTACAGTGTTGTCAGCGGATCAATCGGGGAAAGGGTAAGATCTGTCATTCCCTCGGATTCAATTTCGGCAATCTCAATCAAATCGTTAACCATGTTATTCAGGTGCCCGGTATTTTTGGAAACGCGGGTCAAAAGGTTGCGCTGGGTTTGGTTTATTTCGCCGACTTTATCGTGAAGAATGAGTTCTACAAAACCGGTGATTGCGGTTAGCGGGGTGCGAAGCTCGTGGCTTAGGATGCTAAGGAAGTTGGACTTCAGTGTATCAACGGCTTTTAGCTCTTCGTAGGCGTGCTCAAGATCATGAATCAGCAGGCAATTTTGCAGCGCCAAACTCCCCTGCGTGGCATACCAGTCAAGAGCTTCCATATCGTCGTCATCAATTTGTTCCCCGTTCAGTTCTCGGTCTAAAATCAGAATTGCGCGGATTTTCTTTTTTACTCTCAAGGGGACAATAGCAACGGTAGGGGCTAAACGGTTTTCAAGCTCGGCGGGGATCTTAAGGGCTTTTCGCTGACCTTGGGTAAGAAGAATGGGATTTTGAAATCGTTCCAAAAAACTGAGGAGTGTATCTTCCTCGGGGTTGTCGTTCTTCGGCTGCGGAAGCTCAAGGTTGGAGATTACGTGGGAATCTTCGTTGTCGATGCTGAGTTGTTGAAAGACGGAAACCCATTGGCTGCCGGTGTTTAGAACTTGGAGTTCGCGAATGGCCTCTGTGTTGTTTTCCAGGGCTTTTTGCTGAAGCTGAATGCGGCGTTGCTCTAGGTAGTTTGCATCCCGCTCTAAATCCTCCCGCAGGGCTTGCATTTGTGATTTACTTTCGTACCCACAGGAGTATTTGCCGCGCATCACCCGTTTTGATTCGTCTAATTCAAATAGCATGGTGTGGGTGTAGGAAAGCCCCATGGGGGAGAGCAAGCCGGAAACGAGAACGGAGTAAATATCGTCCACCGTGGCAGCGGAACTCAGGGCAACGGAGATGCGTGTTACCCAGCGAACTTGGCGAAGCAAGCGGCCGAGTTTCTCAGGGTTGTACGAAGAGCTCGGTGTGATCTCATTGATGTAGGGTCTTGGGGTGAGATCAGAGTATGAGGGCACGGTAGAAAAAAATCGTTGTTTTAAGGAATGATGCTTTTGGTGAAAAGCTTGAGTGGGTAGTTTAGGAGTTTTTAACCATCGTTGGCAAGTATTTCTTCATAATAACGTGGGTGCCAGAGTTATTTGGGTACTCGTAGCGAACTTCGTCCATGAAGGAATCTATAATATGCAAGCCAAGCCCGCCGTTAGCGCCGCGCTCCACATATTCCGCAACGTTGCTCGCCCCTTTGGGTTTATTTCGCAAGCCAACGCCGTAATCAATCACGTGAATCGTCATTGCCTGTTGGCACATGGTTAGGCGAATGCTGATCCGGAAGATTTCTTCGTTGCAGCGTTGGGTTTCATCGTAAGCGTGGCGAATAACATTTGCACAGGCTTCGTCCACAGCCATTTCTATTTGGCCAATTTGTTCTTCTTGAAACCCGTGTTCTTTGGCAAGGTTAGTAACGATGCATCTTAAACTTCCGAGCATTCGGGAGTGGGGCTTGCAGGATAGTTCTAAATCTACAACGTCTCGCTCCTGCTCCCCAGTGTGCTTAGCGGCGTCCATGATTTTTGTATTCCTTCCGGGTTGAAGAAAAATTGTTTGGTTGAAAGCTAATTGCTTATGGCTTCTCCCAGTGCGTCTTCATCTTCAACAATCTTGAAGATCGAGGTAAACCCTAAAGTCCGGAAAACTCGGTAAACCTTTTCTGAGGGTTTAAGTAAAATAAGTTCGCTATGATCTTTTCTTAACTTATAGGTAAGTCCCATTAGGGCACTGATACCGGCTGATGAGATATAGGTTAGTTTGGAAAGATCCAGCACGAGGTGGTTTGGGGGAGTGATCAAAACGTCTTGAATAGTTTTTTCAAACTCTACAACGGTGTGGCTGTCCAAACAGCCAACAACATCAACTTTTTGTGAGGCGTCCTCGGTGTTTTTATCGTGAATCAAAAGTTCGTAATTTTTCATCATCAGGCCCTCGAGTCTTCCGCAGAGTTGAGTTTTTCAGTAGGAGTTCCTACAACAGTACTTTGTGGCGACCATGCCAATAAGACAAGCGTAATATCATCGTGTTGGGCAATGCCGCCGCAAAATTTGTCAATTTTTGCTGTTATTTCTTCAATCATCTCTTGGGGTTTCTCCGCTTTAAGTTCTTTAATGGCGGTGTAGAATCGTTCCACACCAAATTCTTGCCCGCTGGCGCTCATGGCTTCTGTTACGCCGTCTGTGTAAAGAATAATTGTTTCTCCCGGCTCCAGCTGCACGGTTTGCTCTTCAATCATATCAAAGATTTCATTACCCACCATGCCAACAACCATCCCCTCGGGCTCAAAATCCCGGACGGTATGGGTTTCTGGGTTGAAGAGTACCAGGGGTTCGTGGCCAGCGCGGCAATAGGTTACTGTGCCGGTTGTTACGTTTAGAATGCCGTACAATACGGAGACAAAAACGTTTTCCTTTGTATCTTGCACCAGCAATTCATTTACGTGGCAAAGCACATCGCGGGGCGAGGCTGAGCCCCGGGCTTCCGCACGCAGCGTGCTTCGCAGCGTTGCCATTACCAGCGCCCCGGGAATCCCTTTGCCGCTAACATCTGCTACAACAAACCCCAAGCGGTTTTCATCCAGGGGGAGAAAATCAAAGTAATCGCCGCCTACCTCTAGGGCTGGTTGGCTCATGCCGCCTAAGCCAACTTCCGGGTAATGGGGGTATTTTTGGGGAAGCAACAACTGCTGAAATTCCGTGGCTAGGCGCAACTCCTGCTCCATGCGTTGTTTTTCGCCCAACTCCTCGTACAGTGTCACTAAGTTCAGCGTAACAGCCGCCTGATCCGCCAAGGCTGTCACCATATCAAGATCAACGGAATCAAAGGTTGCAGTGCGGTTTACATCGTCGCGCTTGTTAATGAGTACCAGCACGCCGCGGACGTCGTTCTGAATCACTAGCGGGACAAGAATCAGCCCTTCAAGGGGAACAATTTCGCTGCTGGATTTCGGAACTCGCTCGTCCTCTGAGGCTAACGGGATGAGCAGGGGTTGGCCGTTTTTCGCCACATACCCGATGATGCCTTCCCCATCGCGAACGATTTCTTTTTTCACCAACTCGGAAACGTATTTGCGCTTGCTGTAAAGTTTTTCAGAGGCAACATCGTGCAGCGGGGGAAATAGGCCCTGTACCACAACAGCGTGTAGAATATTGCGATCCTCCTTGGAGCGAACCCAAATGGAACCCGCGTCGGCTTTTGTTGCCATGCGGCAATATTCTAGCACTAATGAAAAGGTTGTTTCTACATCGTGTTCAGTATTAATGTTTTCCCCAATCCGGTTGAGGAAGTTGAACGTCATGTCACGCTCACGCTCGCGGTTTTGCACGAAAACGTAACTTTCATACAAACTTTTTTTCAGGCGGTAAACCCAAATACAAAAGCCAATGAAGAGAGAAAGGACGATCAGTAGAACCAAAGGATGGGGCACGACGAATAATCACTTTTCTGAGAAGGTATTAGAAATTTCAGGAGAATATTCTGCTGATTTAACGATTCAATCATGCAATATTCAATTTCCCATCTGGACACAACCCCGTGGGGCTGGTCAATAATGATTCAAGCATCGGGCGTAATTACCCTATAGACTACTGTTATTTTTGTTTGTTCACGTTATTTATAACCTAATTTGGCGTGTTCAAGGTTTGTATTGAATGTTCATGAAGAAACATCTTACCCCCGCCCTGCTAGTGTTTGCCATAGTTTGGGCCGTTGCTGCAACGGCGTATTGGTTTTTGTTAGGCTGGAATTTAGGCTTACCTGAAGTTACACTTCCCGGCGCTGGGTGGGCGTTTCCGGCTCATGTAGTTCAACCATTTTTCGCTGCCGGGGTGGTATTGTTCTGCGCGGCAGCTTGGGGAGATTTGTTTTGGTTTTATCTTAGATTAGGCAACCTTGATTCGCCCCCTGATTCTGGCAATTGTTCTACCGATCATTTAGCCCTAGATTTATTTCTGGAACGGATTGTGGGCACCATGTTGGTGGGGCTTTTTGTTCAAGGGCTTGCGATTTTTTTGCTGGGCATTGTAGGGTTTTACCCGTGGGGCTTGGCGGTTATTTTGATTCCGCTGTTAAGGCCAGCCTTTTGGCGGAGCTTGCGGGGCGGGGTAAAATCAATCAAATGGCTGAAGTTACCAACGGAACCGCTGGGGTTTTGCTTGCTGGTTTTGCTTGCAGTGGGCGGGCTAACCATGGTGTTGGCAGCTTTGGGCCCGGCGATTGAAAGCGATGGTTTACGGTACCATTTATTTGGGCCTCAGGAGTACTTAAAAGCCGGCGGCATTGTGCCCGTCGTGGGGGTTTCGCTTACAAACCTTCCGTTTCTAACTCAAATGCAGTACATACCTGCCCTTTTGATGGGGGGGAATTTGGGCTCCGCCCCTCAAGTTTTGCACGCAAGTTATTGGTGGCTGCTGCTGGGTTCAGCGTACTTGTTTACGCGGGAAGTGCAGTTTGCTTTTTACAGCGGCACAAATGAAGCAAAACCGCCGCGGGTCATTCATGCGGTGCTGGTCGCAGTGCTAGCAACAACGCTCCCCGTCAGTATGGTGATTGCCAGTTGGCCGTTTATTGATCTCAGCACGGCGGCATTTGGGGTTTATTCCCTTGTTCTATTAGTGCGTGGCATGCAGGCAAACGCCTTTGCTTTACCGGGGCTGCAAAACCAGTGGGCCTTGCTGCTAGGGCTGATTGCGGGGGCTGCGATTGCAACAAAACCAACCGCTTTGGTCCCGGGTTTTTTCACTGGGCTAATCGTATTATCGCTGGCGATTCGCTGGCGAAGATTATTTCCCGTACTCATTTACGGTTTAGCAGTGCTCGCGGTTCCGGCCCCTTGGTTCATCAAAAGCGCCGTGTACCAAGGGAACCCCCTTTATCCGGCAGCGTACAGTGTATTGGGTGGGGCTGATTGGGATGAAGATACTGATGCATTCTACAAGGAAAAATCGGCGGAAAAAGGCTTTGTCGTGAATGCGGTGAATTTAGTTGCTTCGCCGTTCGATGTTACCGCCCGGTGGAGCACGAACTTCCAATCCGCCCCCGATGGTACAAGCACCCGAGAAGACTTCAAATCGCTTCACCTTAGCGGGCGGTTTTTTCGAGCGGCAAGCCCCGGTTTTGAGGATCATAATCCCGGCCCCGCGTTTCTTTCGCTGCTGCCATTAGCGTTGATTGGCCTTCTGCTGCTAGCGTTAAAACCCCGGCACCGGGGAATGGCGGTTGTAATCGTAGTGCATGGGGTTATGGGCTGGTGCGCATGGTTTATTACCTACCAAAGCGTGCGATTCTTAATCATTCCCTTAATGCTTGGGATTATTCTAGGCGGTGTTACCGGGCTGCGTTTAGCCCAACAAATGGGCGTGCGGGGCGTTTCAAAAATAGCCCAATTGGCATTGGTAATATTGTGCACCGTTCAACTTGCTTGGCCCGTGCAGTACCAGCTTTCAACGGTTCCGGGCCGCAGTGCACGGGGCTTGCCAGTGTACACAAGCCTTGGGTTTCAACACCCAGAAACCGTTTTGGCCACAAACTTCAGCTTATATACAGTGTTCAAAACAATTGCCCGAGACCTTGAACCCAACCCCACCGAGCGGGTTCTGCTGATGGGCAATTACAAGGGGTTTCATGCGGATTTCCCGATTATTACCTCAGATTTTTTTGACCGCCCTTTAATCCTAACGTGGATTCGTGAAACCCCCTCCACGCAGGATTTGCTTGCCTATTTACAAGAAAAACAAAACATTCGCTACATTCTGTACGATTTGGGTGAACTACGGTTGTACAGCGCCTTATACTTTCAGCCGCGCTTTACCGAGCAGGAGTGGGCGCGTTTTAGTGAGTTTCAGGAACGCCTGCTTGCCAACCCAAAAGCCTTGGTTTATCAGGAGCCTAGGGGGATTTATCTCGTGGATATAAATGTGCTGCTTGACTCATAATCCATGATCTAGTTTGAAGATGATTTACAGGTTTGAATAACGTTTTATCTTTCACCGTGTGATGTTATTTTCACCAAGCTTGACATAATTCAGGGCTTTAGCTTTATAATATATTATTAGCAATAAACAGGAAAACACTCCGTTGGTAAATGTGCTTGAAAGTCGGTATTTGGAAGTTCACGGGGGCCCCGCTGATGGGGTTTCAATACCGCTGGATTTTGAAGTACTCATCATCGGTCGAGACTTAAACTCCGGTCTAACACTGGATGATCCCAAAGTCTCGCGTCGGCATTCACAGTTTGAAGTGCACAACGGCTCCCTATACATTCGTGACTTAGGAAGCACCAACGGTACCTACTTAAATGCGCGCCTCATTGAGTATGAAAAAGTACAGCCCGACGATGTAATCAGCATTGGCGCATCGGAGATTTCGTTTCGAGATGGTGTTGATTCCCACACGATTAACTTCACTGCGATTGAATCTATTGTTACCTCTGAAGTGCTTACCAACAGTGAGCTTGCAAACGATGCTTTAGCCGAACAATTCGCCAATATTTTCAACTTTTACAAAGACTACGTTCCCGAACAATCTGAGGTGGAAAAAGTTGAACTGGTAAAAACGCAACGCTTGCTCAACGGGTTGGAGTCGTTATTCGGCGTCACAACGGAAATGGCGCGGCTGCTCCCCATGAACGAATTGTTAAAGGTTGTTGCCAAGGGGTTATTCAAGGTGTTTGCCGGGGCAGAAAACCTGGTGATCTTGCTGTACAATCCGGAGATAGACCGATTTGTGCCGGCCTACGCTCGCGATCGCGAAGGGGATGAATCCCCCAAAGTCACGGTTTCCACCACCATCCTACAACGGGCGATTGAAAAACGCAGCACCCTTGTAGGCAACGATCTTGAAGGCGATTCCAGCCTGAACGTGAGCGAATCAATCGTCAACTTCAACGTAAAAGCCGCCATTTGCGCCCCCTTGATTGCCTCCAATCGAATCCTCGGCGCCCTCTACTTAGACAACCGACTCAAGAACATTCATTACGACAAAATGGACGCCGAGCTCGTCACAAGCTTTGCCAATCAGGCTGCCATTGCTATTGATAATGCCCGCTTATGCGATACCCTTCAAAGCAGTTATGTGCAAACCCTGCAAAGCCTTGTAAAGGCCATTGAGGCGAAGGATGATTACACCCGCGGCCACAGCAACCGGGTAAAGGTAACGGCAGTTGCAATTGCCGAAACACTGCGGGTGGATCAGCAGACAATCGACCGATTAGCCATTGCCGCTGAGCTTCACGACATCGGAAAAATCGGCGTCTCGGAGGGAATCATCAACAAGCCCGGAAACCTAACGATTGCAGAGTACGAAGACATTAAAAACCACGTGATTCTGGGGATCAAAATCTTGGAGCCAATCCAGCATTTGGCCGATGTCATTCCCATGATCCGTGGGCACCATGAACGGTGGGATGGCAAGGGCTACCCGGATGGATTAAAGGGGAAAGATATACCCTACTGCGGGCGAATTCTTGCCGTGGCAGATACATTTGATGCGCTTACAAGCAAACGAGCCTACAATAAACCCATGAACAAGCTTGATGCAGCCCAAAAAATTCTGGGGGAAAGCAATACCGCCTTCGATCCTGAAATTGCCCGCGCCCTGAATACTTGGGTGACAAGCGAATCCAGCAGTATTTCCGAGATTGACCAAGACCCCAGCACGGTACATTAAACCTTGGTATACCACGTAAACCTGATCACACAATTGGTGTGATCCATTTTCTCTGAAAAGAAATTTTAGCCCATGCAACATCGTTTCTGGCTTTTTATCATTCTGGTCATTCTTCAAGCTGGTTGTGCCACAAAAGTACCCGTAAATGCTCCCAGCGGCCCGGAAGTACGCCTTGTGCCGGGGGAACAAATGAGGCTGGATTTGGCAAGCGTTCAAGTACGGGAATATCGGGGGGATCGTGTTCGGCTTACAGCCCGGGTTGCAAACGATAACGATTACCCCAACGGTAAATTGCCGGATGCGTTTCGCCGTTGGTGGCATTTTGAACTGGCGGGCATTGATCCCACCGAGGAAACGAAACTAGAGGTGGAGCTGACGAATGTTGGCTACCGGGATTCCATTACACCAGTCGTGCGCTTCGGCGAACACGGGGATTACCAGCGCCTTGCGCAAACACCCGAAACAAAAAACGGAACAGTAAAATTCAGCGTTCTTGTCCCTGCCGGGGAAACGTCCGTTCGGTTGGCAAAGTGGTACCCATACACGCTTACAAAATACCATGAAATGCTGGATCAATTGCGGGCCCACCCCTTGGTTGAAGAACAGCAAATAGGCAACAGTGTTCAAGGCCGACCCATACTCATGCACACAATTACTGATTCCGCGGTTCCTTTGAGCGGCAAACAGCGGGTTTGGATTCACTCTGCCGTGCACCCGGCTGAAAACACCGCCTACCAAGTGCATCAGGGGTTGTTGAGATGGTTGCTTTCTTCCGATCAAGATGCTCGCGAGTTGTTACGCCACACCGTATTCAATGTGGTGCTGATGGCAAACCCCGATGGGCAGGCCTTAGGGAATTACCGCACCAATGCCAACGGCGTGAATTTGGAAATGCAGTTTACCGCTCCGTACCAATCTACCGAGCCAGAAGTACAAGCCTTGACGCAGAAAATTGAGGAGTACATGGGTTCCGCTGAAGCGCCGGGCTCAAACCCGATTCGCCTTCTATTGAATATCCACTCGGCCCACGGGGGCAACGGGCCCTTTCATTTTGTGCACACGGGCAATTACTTTGTGAACGGTACCGGCGTTACACCCGCCGTAAGGGCCGAAGAAAAACGCTGGGTTTCCGCCTACCGCAAGCGCAGTGCATTTGTAAACGTGGGTAAGGATGAAAGCAGTTCCTTCAGCAGAGGGCGCGCGTTTGTGGAAGCCATGATGAACGACCGGTATTCCGCCACTTGGTTGACCCCCCCCACCATGGCGATTACGCTGGAGGGAACTTACGAGCGGGGCCCCGTGGAAGATGTACCAAACACCCCACAGGATTTCCGCCAGTCGGGCAAGGAAATGGGCTATGCAATTGCCGATTTTCTAGGCGTTTCACTCCCCAGCGAACAGTAGTTTTTCCCTAAAAGTCAATAAATAGCGTTTTTTGGAAAAAACAGAAAAGTGTATTGATTTTTTTCTTGTAGCTCTTCAGTCAAAACAAGCTGATTGTTTCATGAACCAGATCTTTTATGGGGATAACCTGGCACTTCTCCCGGGCATACCCGACAGCAGCATTGATTTAATTTACATTGATCCTCCCTTCAATACGGGTAAGCGGCAGGAGTGCAACCGCCTTCGCACGATAAAGGCTGAAAGTGATCAACAGCCAGCCAAAGGGGATCGTGTGGGGTTCAAAGGCCAGCGTTACACGTCGGTTTCCCTTGGTACCTTGGGTTATGCGGATTTATTTGATGATTACCTGGGGTTTCTCATTCCCCGGCTGGAGCACCTTCACCGCATTCTTAAACCCAATGGGTCCTTCTTCTTACATTTGGATTACCGTGAAGTACACTACGCCAAAGTCGCGCTGGACCAATTGATTGGTCGTGAGCACTTCATGAACGAAATCATTTGGGCTTACGATTACGGTGCTCGCAGTAAATCCAAATGGTCCTGCAAGCATGATACAATTTTGTGGTACGCCATGAATCCGAAGGACTATACCTTCAACTTTGATTCCATGGATCGAATTCCCTACATGGCACCGGGCCTTGTGGGTGAGGAAAAAGCTAAGCTGGGCAAAACCCCAACAGATGTTTGGTGGCATACCATTGTACCAACCAACGGGAAAGAGCGCACGGGTTACGCTACACAAAAACCCTTAGGCTTGTTGGAGCGTTTGCTACGGGTGCACAGCAACCCGGGTGATCGCGTGTTGGATTTCTTTGCTGGCAGCGGCACAACCGGTGAAGCAGCAGCGCGCAACAAACGCTTGTTCACCCTGATTGATCAAAACCCCCAGGCTTTGGAAGTGATGCAAAAGCGTTTTGCCACCTACGAGCCAATTGCGTGGCACGGGTGGAACCCCAAAGCAATAGCCCCGGATCAGCTTTCGCAAGAAGCTATCTAACTTCATATTACAACATCCTTAATACGCGCCCTAAAGAACTGGTGTTCTGCCAATAGTCTTGACTCCAATCTATGTCCCGTTTTTCATGGTTGTATAGAAACATACTGAAATCCCGATCTTATGGCAACGATGGAACTACACAATGAGTCATGATGAGTACGATAAATCAATCGTTGACCGGCCAGATGATGGTTCCCGCGTTTTTCTGTACAAAGAAGATTATGTTCTTTTTGGCCTAATGGTTCGCCACGGTTTAGCGGATATGAAAGATCATGATTCGCTGGCGCTTTACCAAGCACAACTAGAAAACCGTGCATCTTTGATGGATATGCTTTGCGAAAGTTCTGATTCACCGGAAAAAATCCGGAAAGATTTGCAAACACTGTTGGATTTGCTTTCAACCAAAGAACTCCGGAATTATTTGCCGCAAAACCTTCCCTTGATGGAAACCGTTCAGCTTTGGAAAACGCAATCCAATGAAGCAAAAACACAAATCGAGCACATAGTAATCCCCTCCTTGTTGTTTGATGATCCGGAGAACGATGCTGCTGCAACGGAGGTTTCCCCCGCCAACGCAAAAACGCTTCTAGAGGACGGAAGCAACGGGAAGCACGATGCGCCCACCCTGTTGGATCAACAATCAGCTATAGCTGCTCAGCATTACAATACTGAACAATCACATGTTAGCGGCACACAAAACCGCACCGTAGGCGCCACTTGGACGGATGCAACCATCCGTGAATCCCTAACGGTTGAAGAGGTAGACCGCATCAAGACCCGTGTTGAAAAACTTCCCTTGGTGGGGAAGGTGTTTAACAATCATATTATTCTAGATAAAATCGGCGGCGGCGCCCAAGGCGATGTGTATTTGGCGAAACAACTTTCGCTCAATCGTTACGTTGCGTTGAAAAAATTGACCACAAAAGCCGGTGCGCATTCCGCAAAATTCTTCGAAATTTTCCGCAGTGAAGCCCAAACAATTGCCAAAATCAACCACCCGAACATCGTTCAAGTGTACGATATTTTTGCCGAGAACAACGAAGCATTTTTCACGATGGAATCCATCAACGGAAAAACAATCAAGGAAATGATTCAATCATCCGGTGGGCAAGTGCGGCTGGATATTATCGCAAATATTGCCTGCCAAGCGTGCAGCGCCCTTTCCCGTACGTCAGAAGATCATTTGGTACACCGTGACATTAAGCCTGCTAACATGATGCTGGATGCCAACGGCAACTTGAAGATTGTAGATTTTGGTTTGGCGGCGGCTTCTGCTTCCCTTAAAAATCTTGGCGGTTTTGCTGGCACCCCCATCTACGGCGCGCCGGAGCAATTTGATGGTGAAAACCTTACCCCCGCGGTTGATCAATATTCCCTGGGTGTTACGCTTTACGAGGCGCTTACCGGCGTAAACCCTTTCAAAGCAAATGGATTAACTGCGGTTGAAAAACTCCACAAAACCCACATCGTTGAACCCCCATCCGTTCTCAACACGGAGCTCCCTAAAGAGGTGGATTCAGTGTTGTTGAAAATGTTGGCAAAGAAACCGGAAGACCGGTTTGCCTCGTTTGATGATTGCTACAAAGGGTGGGAAAAAATACTTTCCCGCGCCAGCAAGCTTGGCGGTGCCGGAGCCGCAGTGTTGTTGGGCGAATCACTTATTCGCCTTGGAAAAGAAGAAAGCAAAGCCCTTACAACCCGCGGTGTAATGCTTGGCGGTGCGTGGGTGTTTTTAGCAGCCGGCGCGATTATGGGGAACATTCAGCTGCAAAACCGCGATCTTCACGCTTGGCTTGACTTCGCCGGCAACGCGGGAACAGCGATTTTAGTGTTCTCCTTGTTTTGTATCTTTTACGTGGCAATGGCACGGCAAAAATTTCTGCCCACCATCGGCAGTTTGCGCGGCTGGTTGATTACTCACATTGTTACCGCCATTCCGGCTATTATCTTATTACTTATTCACAGCGGAAACTTTTTAGCCAACATTACGCCGGGCCCGCCGCAAGCAAAGCCGTTGCTCAGTATTTTAATGACCCTTACACTTATCGTTACCGCAGTTAGCGGAAGCGTAGGCCTGTTGATTTTTCGCGCCCTAAGAAAACAGATTCAACTAAACGAACTAAACTTAAGAAAAGGCCAACAGCTAAACCCGCGTCAGGCAATGATGACCGCACTTTCCGCCCAACTGCTTTCTGGTTGGCGCCTAATTCATTACCCACTTGCCGTGCTGTTTGTTGTTTTATCCGCACTGCACATTGTGGTGAGTTTGCAATACCGCGTTCTGGAATAAAGCGGAAAACGACACTGATTTTGAATTCAATATTGAATTGTTTTGCCACATAAACCGAAAGGGTATCTACCACATGGGAATTCGTGAGCAACGCGCCGGCAGGTTGATTAGCTATTCCGCAACGGCTTTAAGCTTGTTGCTTGCATTCTACATTTATGGCCAAGGCAAAACCGATGCACGCAAGTATTTAGCGAGCATGAACGTAAATCACCACTCCAGCTACGGCGGCGGAAAAGATCTTGCCTGCTCGCAATGCCACGTTGCAGAGCTTAGCATTTACGGCGTGGGCCTGAAGGGTGGGCCGATTACGTGCTCCACAACTAATTGCCATGGGGAATTACTTCCTGAGACTACGCGAGAACAAGCTGTTGAGATGTACGCAAACAGTAAATCCGATGAGAATTTCTTCCCCTACTTTGCGGCGCAAACTCAACACCATCTTGATCTTCATGAGGCAGTAAATACTCAATCTTGCATTAGCTGCCACACGGAACATTCCGAGCGTGAGTTGATTTATCCTGAAGGGTTTGTTCCGTTTGATTCAATCAAATCTCAATTCCAAACCAATACAAATCAATCCATAACACCAACGGATTTGCAAGTTCTCGCAACCTTATTCAAATCCTAATTTGCTTTGGTATTCAATCAGATTTAGTAAGAACGCTGAATCAAGCCTGTGCTAAGCTCGCGAAGTAATTCGGCTGCAGGATCCGAAGTGCCCAAATGTTCAAGGCACTGAACGGATTTTGCGCAGTGAGCTTTAGCAATCTCAAGGGAGTAGGGGATTGCATCGTACTTGGCAACAAACCGGTGAACCGTTTCAAAATCACGATCAGTCGTCAGTGTTTTGCGCAAAGCCTCTAAGTCCTCAGTGTTTGCTTGTTCAAGGGTGCGCAACAGCGGAAGGGTTTGTTTACCCTCCTTCAAATCAGCACCTACACGCTTGCCCCAATTCGCGGATTGAGCCTCATAATCCAACGTGTCGTCCGTGATTTGAAATGCAAGGCCAAATTCCAGACCGTATGTTAGCATGTTATTCACGTTTTCCCGGCTTGTTTGGGCAATTAGGGCCCCCAAGCCAGCGGACGCCGAAAAAAGCTGCGCCGTTTTCCGGTCGATGATTGTAAGGTAATCTTCCACGCTTAGCCAATCGCCACGGCGTTCCATTTGAAGAAACTCACCCTCAGTCATGCGCTGAGTTGTCAGCGTAAGGACTCGCAAGGTTTCGGCATTCAACGTTGAAAGGGCTAAATCAAAGCTGCTGGCGTACAAGTAGTCGGCAAAAAGAATTGCCGCATCATCCCCCCATTTTGCATTAACCGTCGGCCGACCCCGGCGCATAGGGGCTTTGTCAATTACGTCGTCGTGCAGAAGAGTTGCCACGTGAAAAAGTTCAATAGCAGCCCCAAGATTAATGTGGTGGTCTGTTTTTGCAGGGTCAATACCGTGGGCACGGGCAGAAAGGCACACAATGGCGGGCCGTAACATTTTGCCTCTGCCTTCCACTAAGTAGTCCGCCACCTGCTGCATCAGTGCGCCGTCCACCTGATAAACGGAGTCAAGCACGGTAATCACAGCCTTGAAGTCGTCAGCCAAAAAGGCCTTCAAGCGTTCCATGAAGGGCTTGGTTTGGCTGATTGCAGGCTCGGCTGGGGCAATGTTAGCGGGCGTGGTTTCAAGCTCTGGGTTTTCGTGCTGGTGCTGTTGGCCGTTTTCCATTATATAATTCAACTCAATTTGGCTGGTAGGCATAATGTTTACTCAACTTAGGGAAGTCAAGTTTGTGCTTTTTTTCACAAACTTATGGTGAGTTCCATTATACGCAAGCATTTAACTCGCCAACCGAAGTGAAAGCCTCCGTTTATCAAGGTGAATAACTCATGTTTCACCCTAATGGGGGGCTGGTTGTCATTCGATAAGATTGAATTTGGAGGAATTTTTCCCAAATCACGGGTTTTCTGTGTTCAACTTCGAACAAAAAAAGGTATAAATTTAGATAGAATTTAAATTCGATTACCTAAAGAAGAAAGCACCGTTCCACCATGAGCCTTTCCCAAAACCTTGCCCGCGAATTTCAAGAGTTCGCCCTCTTGATGCAGCTTGATGGCGCCAATGTCTTCAAGGTCAACGCTTACACCAAAGCCATCGAGGTATTGCAAACCCAATCTCTGGACCTTGAGGCGCATGTAAAGAATAATAGCTTGACGAGTATAGAGGGAATCGGAAAGGGAATTGCCGAAAAAATTACAGAGTATTGTCAAGAGGGTTCGATTGCTGAACTCAATGACTTGCGAACAAAATATCCACCAGGGCTGCTGGAAATGACGTCCATCCCAGGCTTTGGAGCTAAAAAAGCAAAAGCCGTGTTCGAGGAATTGGGCCTTACAACCCTGCAGGAGCTACAATCAGCCTGCGAGGACGGTCGTGTTGCAGGGCTTAAGGGCTTCGGCAAGAAAACCGCCGAAAAAATCCTAGAGGGCATTGAACAGCGAAAAAAACACAGTGGGCGGTTTCGTATAAATCAAGCCTGGAGTGCAGCCTTACCGCTATTGAGCTTTCTGCGAGAACTCCCCGAAGTGGAGCGGGCCGAAGTTGCGGGCAGCTTGCGCCGAAGCAAGGAAACCGTGAAGGATTTAGATTTTGTTTGTGCCACGACCAACCCTGAAACGGTGATGAAAGCCTTTTGCAACCATGAGACTGTGGAGCGCATCATCGGGAGCGGCGGAACGAAAGCAAGCGTCGTCCTGTTCAGCGGCATAGGGGCTGATTTGCGGTGTGTTTCTGCAAAGCAATTCCCCTTTACGCTTCAGCACTTCACCGGTTCCAAAGAGCACAACACTGCCCTGCGCAGCCGGGCCAAAGAGCTGGGCCTGAAAAGCAACGAATACGGTATTTTTCCCGAAGGCAACGAGCAAAGCCTTGAAGCGAAAACCGAGGAGGATGTGTACAAACTCCTAAAACTAGAATGGATTGCACCCGAACGACGGGAAAACCGCGGAGAAATTGCCCAAGCGGAAAAAGGTAAACAACCTAAACTGATTTCTCACAGTGATTTACGCGGCTTGCTCCATCTGCACACCACCTACAGCGATGGTAAGCCCACCTTGAAAGAATACGCCGATTGGGCCGTTGAAAACAACATCCAATGGATGGGCATTACCGATCACAGCCAAGCGGCCGCCTACGCAGGGGGCATGAAGCCCGAGCAAGTGCGCCAACAATGGGAAGCCATTGATTCCCTGAACAGCACCTACGCTGATCAAGGCATCAGGCTGATGAAAGGCGTGGAGTCGGACATTCTTAAAAACGGAGATTTGGATTACGATTCCGAAGTTTTAGCGAAGTTTGACTTCCTAATCGCGTCCGTTCACAGCCAATTCCAACTCAAGCAGGAAGAGCAGACCGCTCGAATCATTGCGGCGATCGAAAATCCCTACACCGACATATTAGGGCATCCGACTGGTCGGCTGTTGCTCAAGCGTGAAGGGTACGAGGTGGATCAGTTGGCGCTCATCCAGGCCTGCGCAGCCCACGGCGTTGCCATTGAGATCAACTGCAATCCCTACCGTTTGGATCTTGATTGGCGCATGGTGGAAAAGGCTTTGGAGCACGGTGTAATGCTGTGCCTAAGCCCCGATGCCCACGCGATGGACGGCTTGGGCGACGTTTGCTACGGTCTCGGTATTGCCCGTAAAGCCGGGTGTGAGGCCGCAAATATCCTAAATACGCTTTCTAGTGATGAGTTTTTGAAAGCCTTACGCCGCAATCAAACTTCCTGATCACAAACCAAAAATGATCTTCAAAGCGCTCTAAACAAACGTAAATCAACACCATAAGCCACTCTACAAAATGTTATTGAGTAAAGGACTCCTCCCAATTATGCCGACAAATGAGCTTACAAAAAACCCTCCTAAAAAGAAACCAGCCAAAAAACGAGTTTCCTACCCCAAATACCACACGGAAAGCCCCATGTGGGACAAAGTTGACGATGCTTTGAAAAGAAAAATTGGGACGATTCAAAAAAATGCCAAGCTTTCAAACTTGGCGCACCAATACGCAGAGGGTTTATTCCGGGAATTTCCCGAGGCAACTTGTGCCTTGGATTACAGCAATCCCTTGGAGCTTTTAGTGGCAACAATCCTTTCAGCACAATGTACCGATGAGCGAGTAAATAAGGTTACCCCGGCACTTTTCGCCGCCTACAAAACGGCTGCGGAGTACGCTGCTTCACCAAAGGGAGAAATGGAGGATTACGTGAAATCCACGGGGTTTTTTAACTCTAAAGCGAAAGCAATTCGTTCGGCCTGTGCTGATATTGCAGCAAAATTTGATGGCGAAGTTCCAGAAGCGATTGAAGACCTACTTACCTTGCGGGGTGTGGCCCGTAAAACAGCCAACGTTGTTCGCACCCACTGTTTTGATTATCCCGGCCTTACGGTAGATACACACTTCAAACGGTTGACTCACCGCATGGGGCTTACAAAATCCACGGATCCTGCAAAAATTGAACAGGAAATTGCCGCCCTTTTACCCCCCGAACGGTGGACTCATTTTAGCAGCGCTATAATCCTTCACGGAAGAAAAACATGTAAGGCGCGAAAACCCGATTGCATTGCTTGCCAGTTTGCCCCAATATGCCCCCGTACTGAGCCTAGTAAATTACAACCGTAGTGTTACGCTCTTGCAATGCTCAGCATTCCCGATACTCTGATGCTTTTTAGCAGTTTGAATTTTTAGCTTATGTCACCCTCACTTCTTCAAGGAGATTCTGATACACGGAATCTTTCTCTGCTTTCAATTCTCCCGCACCCTAGAAAATACAAATGGGTTTTGTTTGATCTTGATATGACGTTGTGGAACCACGACGAAGCCTTACAGGCGGCTCTTCTGGACTTAACAGATAAATTGGGTCTGGATTTTCATGCGTTTCGTGGGGCCTACAAAAAGCAAAGCATTCTCCTTTGGGATGCATTCAAACGGCGAGAAATTGATATTCCTACACTGCGGTTTCGGCGCCTTTCTAACGCCTTTCAAGAAGTTGGCGCACCCAAGTCCCCCCGTGAAATCCAAGATCTCATGGATTATTACCTCAGCATTTACCACAGTTACGCGGGTGAAATGGCGGGTTCTTTTGAAGTCATGAGGCTTGCCGCCATGTTCTCGAAACTCGGCATACTAACAAATGCAAGCCGCGAGTTACAAACTAAGAAGTTGCAGCAATTAAGAGGCAATGATCTGCTGACGCTGATTCTTACCGTTGATGAAACCGGTTGCCCTAAAACAGATCCAAACTTTTACCGCGAAGCTGAGCGGCAAATGAACTACCCCCACCCCGAGCGTGTGCTCTATATTGGTGATTCTTGGGTGGATGATGTTGTGCCCTCCTTTGAAAAGGGCTGGAATACCGTGTGGATTAACACTGAAGGTATTGCCCGGCCCGATAAATCCGTGCGCGTGCCTCAAATAAAATCCATCGAGGATTTAATCCCCTTTTTCAGCCAAGTATTCACGCAGGAATAACATTCCTTATCACACATTCAGCCCCTGCAATTGGGGCGCAATTTTATTTGCATGTGGGGCAGAATGAATTCCTTCCGCCCCAAATCATGAGGTACAGTTGCTTGGTACTACTTAATTGACTTCTTAATTGTAAGAAATAGCAGTTCCCATGTACGTTGTTTTAACTGTTGTAAAGCCCAGAATATTGCTTGAAGTTACATCCGCGCGAACGTTAATTACATCGTCGCCGCCACGGGCTTGTACTTCTTGAAGAAGAAGCTCGTAACCGTTTGTGCCGCTTGCAATAATACCGAAGATATTGGTGGATTCGCCTTCAGCGCGAACGGCGCCAATTACCGTGAAGTCGTCTGAGTTCATCACATACTGTGTGCTGCTGGTGTTTTCAGCCGGGTAAGTAAGGCCGCTGGTATAAATTAGAGCCGGAAAAGTTGAACCCGAGCTGAAGCTTGCGGGTGTTATAGTGCACCCGGTGAATACTGTGGTTGTGGCGACTAATGCAAGCGCCGCAAGAAGTGATTTACGCATGGTAAATTCCTTTTCTTATTTTTAGAATAGTACTATCAAGTACAATAATCTTCTAAAATTACCGAAAAATAGGATCAATAATTATTTTGCTCTCAAGGATAACAAGTTATCTTAATCTATATATAATGACGATAATTCACACGATTAGCAATCGTTTAGAATCTTTGAAATTATCATGCACATTGATGTTATAGTAAAGTTGGTTGACAGGCGAATTCGCTGAATATCAGGGGTGTATAATGATATTGACGGAAGCGAATTAAGGCGCACTTCACCAGAATGCTTTCAGGTAAACTCTTGCGCCAATCTGCCGAAGCATGAAAGGTCTGCGTGAAGTTGAATTCAGCCGTAAGGGTTAATTGCAAGCATGGATGATTCAGATTTTAGAGTGGGTGCGTTTACGTTGCCGGGCAACAGTGCAAGCCGTAGCGTGCAGCGGTTAATCATTTGGGGCGTGGGGTTGCTTGGAGGGTCCGTTAGTTTGGCCTCAAGGCGAGCAGGCTTCACCGGCTCAATCCTGGGAATTGGGCGAAACGCTGAAACCTTACAACAGGCAAAAAAAGCTGGTCTTGTATCTGACTACACCACAGATCCGCAGCACATTCACTGGCAACCCGGGGACTTTATTGTGCTGTGCCAACCGGTTTCCAGCATTGTGGAATGTATTCCCACCTTACTTAAAAATCTACCTGAAGGCTGCCTTGTTACGGATGTTGGCAGCACCAAGCAAACGATTGTGCAGGCAACCCAAGGTAACAGCGCTGCCAAGCAGGCCCAATTTGTGGGCAGCCACCCCATGG
>DAIOTT010000033.1:15916-24595 GCA_036751885.1 Candidatus Sumerlaeota bacterium | reverse complement strand
ATGGGTGTAAGGGAAATGCCCGGGTTGGTGAAGCTGGCCTGGGCATTTTTTTTTTCACGCAGGGGGATGAAGGAACGCGAAGGCCGCGAAGAGGTTTGGGTAGTCGGTGAAGGTTTAATTTGTCGCGCAGAGCCGCTGAGTGCGCAAAAGAGGATCGGATTTGAGGGAGGGGGGGACAGAGGGAATGTTGGCCGCAAAAGTACGTAGAATTCGCTAAAGGAGTAGGACGTACAGGTTTTGATAAAGCCTGTGCGCACGTTAGGAGCAAAGGCTTTTTTTTGAAGGGAGTTGGAGGGTGGCGGTGTTTGATAGAGTTGTCCGTTGGGGGAAAATGGGTGTAAGGGAAATGCCCGGGTTGGTGAGGACGCGTTGGGTTAGGGCAGTGGTGAGCGTTAGTTTGGGATGCTCGCATTTTCTTTTTTTAGGCAGAGAATGCTATTTTTTAAGAACAAGCTGAAAGACTGAAGCGGTGCTGATAACCAGTACGCAGCCGATGACGTTGTACCAAAGGTAGCCGATGTTTGTTGTGGAGAAGAGGACAAATACGGTGAGTTGTGTGATGATTGCAGCGGTGAAGATAGCATTTCCTTGAATCCACCGGATGAAAAAGCCGGCGAGGAAAATGCCTAGTATTGTTCCGTAGAAGATGGAGCCAACGATGTTGACTGCTTCAATCAGGTTATCAAACAGAGTGACAGTAAGGGCAAATGTAATGGCAATAACACCCCATAACAAGGTGAGCCCTTGGCTAACCCACACGGGGATTGTTTCAACTGTTCGCCCGGAAAGAACAGCGTACAGATCAATCGTGCTGGTGGAGGCCAGTGCATTCAACTCTGATGAGGTGGAGGACATTGCGGCGGAAAAGATCACAGCAATCAGAAGCCCCACAATCCCTGCAGGAAGCATGGTAAGCACAAACGTCAAGAACACGTAATCGGCATCTTCGGTTTCCACGTTCGGATCAACTTGCCGCATTTGCTCTAAAAAGGCCGAGCGTAAAACTTCTGTCTGTGAATCAAGTTCTTCAAGCTGTTGCAAACGGTTGGTGCGCTCCGCCGCTGATGTTGAATCAAGATATTCCTTCAGCACAATCTGGCGGGCGCTGAACAATTCATCGGCTTGTACTTCAAACTCTGCTCGTGCTTCCGCCGGAACAGTTTGGTAGGCTACTTGGTTGAAGAAAATGGGGGGTTGATTGAATTGGTAAAAAACAAACAGCATGGCACCCATGAAGAGAATGCCAAACTGCATCGGAATCTTAAGCACGGCGTTGAACATGAGTCCGGCGCGGCCTTCTTCCATTTTGGTTCCAGTGATGTAGCGCTGCACTTGGCTTTGATCGGTTCCGAAGTAGGACAACGCCAAAAAAGTTCCGCCGAGGAGGCCCGTCCAAATGGTGTAACGTTCTCTGGGATCAAGGGAGAAATTTACGGCTTCCAACCTGCCCATGGAGCCAGCAAGGTGGGTTGCTTGTGTAAGTGTAGCGTGCTCTGCAATACCGTTCACTAGGTAGATGAAGGAGATGACCATGCCGGCAAAGATTACGCCCATTTGGTATTTCTGCGTAAGGCTTACGGCTCGCGTCCCTCCGGAGACAGTGTAGGTGATCACAAGCAAACCGGTCATAATAATGGTGAGCTGTAAATCCCAGTTTAGCAATGTGGAGAGGATAATTGCAGGAGCATAGATTGTAATGCCCGCCGCTAGGCCCCGTTGCACGAGAAAGAGAATAGAACCGAGGATGCGGGTTTTCACATCGAACCGGTTCCCGAGGTATTCGTAGGCGGTGTAGACTTTAAGCCGATAGTAGATGGGGATGATGAAAACGGAGATGATAACCAACGCGATCGGAAGCCCGAGGTAGTTTTGAACAAACGCCATACCGTGCTCATACCCTTGCCCCGGCGTGGAAAGAAACGTAATGGCGCTTGCTTGCGTTGCCATTACGGAGAGGCCAATGGTTCCCCACTTCAGCTGATTGCCGCCACGGAGGTATTCATCCATCCCATCGTGCCGGCGCTTAAGCAGCGTGCCCGCTAAAACAATAGCGCCGATTGTAAGAACAAGAACCAACCAATCAAGACCTGTCACCGAAACGCCTCCGTGAACCACCCCATTAGGAGAATCATAACAACTAACCAAAGTAGCACCCCGATGTGAATTCGGTTCCAAAGGAGCTTGCTTTTTTCAGGGGTGCTTTCGTTCTGCGGTTCAATCATGGGTGCTATTCACTTTCTGGTTCAGCATGGGAAAGAGAGACTAAGTTGGCAAAAAGTCGGTACGCGCCCGGAACGCCTTCCGGTAGTTGACGGAAAAAGGAAATCCCCGTGTAAACAAACCACCCTTCGCCCTGCTGGGAGATAAGCAGAGAACCATCCCGCGGGGGCTCGCCGGAATCATTGGCTGATAATATGGGCGTAAATTCCGGGCCCCAAGCATTAGCAAAATACAACCCACGCTCCTGAACCCAACCGTTGAAATCAGCCTCCGTGATTTTGTTCGGCGCGTTTAATACCGGGTGATTTGATGCCAAAATGCGCATCGGGGCAAACTCATCAGTGACACGGTCGCGGGAGAGCTTGAAGAAATCTGATGTCAGTCGATCAGTTTTCAATCCGCGATCGGTATTGTATTGAACGATTACCGTACCACCATTAGTTGCATAGGGAAGAAGTCGATCCAGCCAAGCATCAATATTATCATGAACATTCAAGGCACGGATGCCTAGAACAATTGCATCGTACCCATCAAGGTTGGTTGAAGCAGGCAATGCCGGATTGAACTCTGTCACCGTGTAACCAAGCAAGCGCAGGCTATCAGGAATTACATCCCCGGCGCCGGGCAAATAGCCGATCCGGCTTCCGGCAATCTGCGCGTCAAGGCGCACCAACCGCATTTCAGCGGCGGGAAAAAGAGGAATTTGCGGAATATGATCGTACGACATAATCTCCAGACCACGATCAAACCGAAGCCCTGAATCCGTTACCAAATAGGCCCGCAATATTGATTCACCAGAATGCTGCGGCGGCATGACCGTGAGTAACACGGTAAATTCATCCCCAGCATTTTCCAGAGTGACAGGAACAGGCTGGTAATCAATCAGCTTCCATTCGCCCTCAACTTCTACCATTAGGTTACCAGCCATATTTGGGGCGTTTGACTTTACAGTCACACTAAGGGTTTGTTCATTTTGTGCCGCTGCAAGAATAAGATTTTGGGAGAGTGACACGTTTGCTTGAGGCGTAATAATAATTGGCTGAACAACTTCACCTTTTACCGGATCACGAAAACGATACTTCGCTGGTAAGTTGAAACTAAGAGGCTTGCCAGCGATTTCCAACTGAATGCTGGCAACAACAAGGGGATCATCAATCGGCTTACCAACGGCTTCCGGGTCGGGTATGTGGAATTGCCCCAGCGAGGGCGTTTTGCTAAGCCAGTACGGTTGCGATGTGGCAGTAGCGGAAGCTAATTTGGCTAGTATGGGCGATTCAAAAACAGTATAGGGCTGAAGCACCTGATTGATTGGCTGTGTTGTGGAGGAAAGTGTTATGGAATTGAGCTGAACTTCAACAGGGCTGCGATGAACAATTTTAATATCAAGTTCAGCATTCGACTCTAACGGTAGAATTTGCTGTTTTGCATTCAACTGAGCTTCCAAGGAAATCGCGGCGAAGATAAGCAGATCAGCTTCGGAAAGCTTACGATCCCGCCAGTAGAAAGGCTCCATTTCTTCTAGGCATTCTTTAACTTTAATCAATGAGCCAACGCTTTTCCACGGGTTTTCAGGATCATAATTCTGCAAGGATTCGTTGATGAGCAGGGAGTAGGTGGAATCATCACTCAAGCGAGATGAATCTGTGTTGATGCCTGAAAATAGATCGTTCCCAATTGGCTCGCCATCCAGAAGTTGAAAGTATTCTGTTTCACCACTCAGGCTGGCAATTGTGCCAAAGCCTTGGCTTTGATGCTGGCTGCGGCTGCGAGCAGCGATTTGCGGGAAGGTTTCGCCGAGCCCGTAGTCAAACAAACCTACTTCCATACTGGCGAATTTTTCCGTAGGGAATTCTTCGCCCCGTTGGCTAAAGTGCCACCAAGATACATTCCACACAATGCGCTTCGCTTGCCAAGGTTCCAAATGACCAAGGGTTTCCGCAAAGGCATTAGCATCCGCTGCAAGCGTGAAAGCCTCCATCGCCAAAAGAGTGGATGCCGTGTGGTGACCATGGGTGAAACCGGGCTCTGGGCTGAACCGCGTGATGATAACATCGGGCCGGGTTTGGCGCACAACACGAACAACATCTTCAAGGATTTGCTCGCGTCCCCAAATTTCAAAGGATTCTTCGTAGCTTTTTGAAAAGCCAAAATCCACCGCACGAGTAAACTTCTGAAAGCCTCCATCAACATCACGGGCGGCAAGAAGCTCCTGGGTTCTTATCAAGCCAAGCCGCTCTTTCAGATCTGAGCCGATTAAATTTTGCCCGCCGTCGCCCCGCGTGAGCGACAGGTACGTGGTGTCATATTGTCGCTGACCCGCTAGAAAAGCAATCAGCTGAGTGTTCTCATCATCAGGGTGGGCAGCAACGTACAGCACACTCCCAAAAACGCCTAGCTTTTGAATGCGGTCTTTAATTTCCGCAGCATTGAGCGGCTCCAAAGCTGATAAATTTTGAGCCGACAGGCAAATGAAAAAAAACAACACCATAAGGCTATGGTGTTGTTTTGTACTATCGTAAGGTTGTTTTGGAATAGACATAAATCTACTGCCGATCCTTGGAAGGCAATGTTGAAACGTAAAGCTAAAGTGATATTATTGCGGATTTAGCGCAAGGTTGCAAGAAGCTCGTTATTCTGTTTAATGTACGCTCCATTTGAATCAGCAGTGGCGAGTTGTAAAGATTGTTCCGCTGCTTTGATTGCATCTTCCTTGCGATCCAATGCGACTAAGATTTTTGCTTTCGTGTGTACCCACCAAAATGCTTTTCCGTTTGTTGCAATTGCTTTGTCAATCCACTCAAGGGCCAACTCTTGGTC
This sequence comes from Candidatus Sumerlaeota bacterium, assembly GCA_036751885.1. Lineage (GTDB taxonomy): Bacteria > Sumerlaeota > Sumerlaeia > SLMS01 > JAHLLQ01 > JANRMB01. Next base: position 19,558 of record DAIOTT010000033.1, on the reverse strand, counting down.
TAAATCATATTCGTGGTAAGCGCGCGCAGCAGAGGCAAAATTATTGCCCGACCAATTGGCAATGGTTGCTTTTGCTTCTTCAATGTTAGCCTTTACCTGATCCGCAGTGAACAATTGCAGCGGAACACTAACACGGGTATCATCCCAAAGAAGAACAAGTTCCGCGCTGTCGTTACGAAGGTGATCAAACGTAATCAACAAAGTTTCCATGGCATTGTGAGATTTTTTGGCAATCACATCCACGCGGGCAACATCTTGATCTGACGAGTAACCACTTGAGCCCCAGAGATCCGTATTGGTGGAAAGAATGACAGACCAATTTTGTTCGCCGGGAAGGGTATAAAGGGCGTACTCACCCGCTTCAACGCGCGTGCCGCCGAAGATGATATCCTGATTGAAAGTAAGCTTGGTGGAAGCATTGGCACCAGTGCGCCAAACTTCGTTGAACGGGACAAGATCGCCAAAGACTTCGCGGTCTTTAACCGAGGGGCGGGAATAATTGATCGTAAAATCCGTAAGCCCTACGCGTTGCTTTACCTCAGAACTGGGGCTGGCCACGGGTGTATCAAGGGCAAAAGCCATGAAAGGTGTTACAAGCAGTGCGAGTGAAAGCGCATATTTTTTCATTTATATTATACCATACCTTGGTTGAAATGAGTGTGTAGCTTTGGCTAAGAGTTGCAGAATGCGTTCCAAAAAAGGGCGTAAAGTAGGGATCAGGCTTTAGTTAGGCCTGGAATAACGCCGGTAACGATTATTGCTAAGGCGCATTAGCAAATTTAATGGGATATCCGTTCGCCCAATTACCAATGATTATTTTTCTATAAACATTCCACTTTTTGAGGTGCATCAACGTGATAAAAAATGTTTTCGATCCACAGGATGTAGACGAATTAATAAGCCGCATTCAACGGCTTAACCCAACCACAAAACCCCAGTGGGGCACCATGAATGTGGCGCAAATGTTGGCGCACTGTTGTGTGATTTACGACCTTTATTATGAAAACAAACACCCAAAGCCAAATTTTATTGTTAAATTCTTGCTGAAAATAATCGTTAAAAACGGTGTCGTTAGTGAAAAACCCTACAAGAAAAATAGCCCGACGGCATCAGTTTTCAAAGTCTCAAGCGATCAGGATTTCGAGGTAGAAAAACAACGTTTGATTGATTACCTCAACAGAACCTGCAAATTAGGTGAACAGCATTTTCACCTAAGAGAATACCATTCATTTGGGAAACTAACGGGCAGGGAATGGAACATCATGTTTTACAAACATTTGGATCATCACCTGGCGCAGTTTGGCGTCTAGAATCGGTTTTAAAACAGTCAGCACTGTACAAAGTACACGGTTGTAAATACTCGGCTCATTGAAAAATGGATTGCCTACTAGTTCTTCATTACATAACTACCTTCATTAGGATCATCTCACACCAGATATTTTTTGAGAAGGACTATTGGAATGAGCATGACTATTACCGCAACAACACGCCGAACAACCTCCCGCTGTTTCAGCCTTGCCGGCTTGCTAAGTACAGTGCTAATTGCCCCACTTTCAGCCCAAAGCATTACTGTAACAAACCCTGGTTTTGAGGACGTTACAGGCCTAACAGTATTCCGCGAGTTTGATATTGGTACCCCGCCGGGGTGGGTAAATTACGACCCCAATAACGTTATCGCCAACGGCGCCGTTTTAGGGACGTTGTTTCAGCCAGAGGACAATTTTTTCAACGAACCTGCCCCAGATGGTTCCCGCGTGGCAATTCTCTATAATGATTCCCAACAGGGCGCTGGCGAGTACGGCATTCAACAAACACTGCCCGCCACACTACAGCCCAATAGCATTTACACCATTAGCGTTGAAGTCGGCGACATACTCTCCGGCTTTGACACTGCGAACCAGTTTTATGACCTCCGCGGTTTCCCCGGCTACCGTGTTGAATTCTTAGCAGATTTAAATACCTCAAGCGTGGGCGAAGAAATTGTGTTAGGCAGCGATGATAACACCTTGGCCGCAACACTGGTTGAAGGGAATTTCGATCTCAGCACGTTCGATGTCATTATTCCCGCAAGCCACCCTCAGTTGGGTGAATCCGTTGCCATACGCCTCATCAGCTTGAATCAAATTCCCATTGGAATTACACCCACGCCGATCCTTGAAGTCGATTTTGATTCTGTGGCTGTTTCCGTAGCGCCGTTGGATGTTACCGCCCCAACATCTGCCGCTGCTACAACCGACCCCACACAAGTGGGCGACGCAATGACCGGAACTTACACCGCCACGGACGATGATAGCGGGGTTGCTACCGTGGAACTATTCGCCAAAGAACCCAACGGCAACTGGGCCAATGCGGGTACAGTGACAGGGAACGTTTGGAGTTTTACGCCAACCCAAACTGGCAATGCGGCGGATGGCATTTACGAATTCACCACCGTAGCAACCGATGTTCAAGGGAACTCCGAAACCCCGCCCACCGGCATGGATGCGGGCGATGTTTCCATTACCTATAACGACGCCGAAAACAGCCCTTTCACCGTAGCTTCCGTTGCCGACGGCCCTACAACATTCCCCCTTACATCAACCTTAGATCTTGTGATTACCTTCTCAGGTGGCGCAACTGGCGGGCCCATTACCGCAAGCCGCACCGTGGGCAACGTTGCCCCAGCTGGATTCAACAGCGAGCGCCTGATTGATGAATCCCTTAACCTCTCCGGATCATTCACGGGTAATGCTGCAATCACGTGGAACTTTGACCCAACGAGTGACGATACCTTAGGCGCAAACCCCCTAAATACGGTTTTCCAATTTGAAAGTGGTGTACTAACCAACAGTTACCCCGTAACACCAGCGGGGACTACCCTAACGATTGGGCCGGTCACTGCCTTCAGCGATTGGTACGCGGGCAGCAACAACGCAAACGTACTTGAATGGACTGTGTTGGAATAATTCTTCTGATCAAAAATTACCGGCAGTGGCGCACCTATCTTGATGAAACACCTAATCCTAGTGCGCCATTCGCCCGCTAAGTTGACCGAAGTTTTGTATGGGCAGATGAACGTTCCCGTGCTTCACTCCCCTACTGAGGCTGCTGCGGTAATATTGGCCAGTTTCACCGAACCCATGATTGCGAACCTGCGTGCAATCTATACAAGCCCGTGGGAAAGAACTCAGCTTGTGGCCGAACAGATTGCCCGTGAATTACGGCTTCCTTTGAAAATTGATCATCGTCTTTCAGAACTCAGTTTTGGCCGTTGGGAGGGGTTGCCCTATAAGCAAATTCAGCACCATGAAAAAGCCGCTTACGATGATTGGGTGAATCATTGGCCCACAGTTGTAGCGCCGGGTGGCGAATCTGTTCACGAACTAACGTCGAGGGTATCTGCTTGGATTGCTGAGTTGCCAGAGTGTGAAGAAACTTCCTTAGTGATTACGGATGCCAACGTGATTAGAACCCTGCTTGCTCTACAACCTGAAGGAAAAATTGATTGTTGGCGCATGAGTGTCCCTCATCTTGAGCTCATTAAAATCGCCATTGAAAACTAAAGCTGGCGTAGATCAAACACCATATCTTGATGGCAGATTAAAATCCGCTGGTGATCCTGCAGAGCTTGCGCCAAGGTTTCGGGTGCTTCCATGCGCGGGA
>DAIOTT010000033.1:0-15906 GCA_036751885.1 Candidatus Sumerlaeota bacterium | reverse complement strand
AATACAGTTTCACCGAGCGGTGTTGTGTAGCGTTCCCCTTTCGGCTGTACGGGGAGGGAAAAGTCCCCCAAGTACTGGTGAATTTGCCCCTCTGCTTTTGCCTGTTGAATAAACTGGTGGAAGCTTTGGTAATTCTGGGCTGAATTGCTCTGCTGCCCGTGAGTGACAGGGCTGGCTAAAGTGACAGGGTAAGAAGTTGTAAGTGATTTCGCAGAATTACCCAAAGGAATTGGGGGCAGCGGAATCGGAGGTGGTAGTTCCTCCTCCAAATCAAGGGACTGCAAGCCGTTATCAAGTTCTTGTTGATCATCCATGAAAGGTACAGCGGCCTGAGGAATTTGCGCCGCGCTAGAAGCCGCCGGCTTCACAGCAGGTGTGGGCATTCGGGGATCGGGTGCTTCCGTTGTATTGTAAGTGTTTTTTGCTTGTTCCAGAAACTCAGTGAAAGGCGCCCGGTATTTTGTGATGATGAGTTCGTTCTTATCGGCAGCTTCTTGGGCTTCTCGAACCTGATCTTGAATCCAGGTGCTGGCAACACCTTCCGCAGGTTTGAAGGATTCTAGATCAAAGGGAATATCAGAATCGAAGGAGTTTTTACGCGCATAGTACATCACAATCGCGACCAATATACCGATTACAATGAGCGGAGGTATAACGAGCCACGGAATATCCGCGCGGGTGAAGCCGTAGGTAATTGTCTCGCCGCCGCTGATCTGAAAAGTGGATTGATAGCCCGCAGTGCGTTTCGTTTGTGTTGATTCATCACCGTCGTTGCCTTGAGTTGTGTCTGCCTCTGCATTTGCGCCGGAATATTCAGCGGAAATTGTTTCCTCTTCAATTTTATCAACCGCAGAACGCATCCGGGATTCTGCGTTGTTTTTTTGTGTTGATGATTGAGCAACAAGCGGAAATGAAAATCCCAACAAACAGGCAATGAGCAAAAGCCGAAGATAGAACGCAGCATCTAACTTGAAAGGCGGATTCACCGGATGAAAAAAACCAAACATACGTGTAACAATTGACCGAAACATAGGGGAGTTTAATGACAAACAAGCCAACAGGCACTTTGGCTTATAGTGCAAACAGAATAGCAATGCCGTTCCCAATTGAAAGCCAAAACTGCGTGTAAATCATGCATTTCGGAAAACCTATTGCTCTTCCGTGAAGAATAACAGTTTATGATGACTCTTGGATTATTCTAGGAAAGCAACCTAGAGCTCCCCCTCTCGTTTGGTTTCACCTTTATGCCCTTACGCCAACTGCAAATTCACTTACCTATTTCCTATGAAGAAGAGCTAAGCCAAATTCTTGAGAAAGAAAAAGCAGAAGTACTTTGGCAGGGCTACGACGAACCCGGCTGGTCTTTTAATGGCGATCCTGGTGATTGATGCTTACCATACCGAACCGCTTGTTCATGCTCTGATGGAAACGTTTTCAGAGGAAAAAGACTTCAAGTTAGTCATTTCCGAAGTGGGTGCTATTTACCCTCGCGAAAAAGCAGAGGATGAAGAAAAAGATAACAACAACGAAGATGATGATTCCGACGATGGGAAAGAGGACAACGGGAAGAAGTCGCTGAATTGCATTTCCATTGAAGAACTTTAAGAAAAACTCGTGAGCGACGGCAAATCTACGCCCACATTTTTTATCATGATAATGATCTCCGCCTTTGTTGCCGCTCTGGGCCTTGTTCAAGAAAACACCCCCGTGATTATTGGTGCTATGGTGATTGCCCCGCTACTAGGGCCCAACATGGCATTAGCGTTAGGCACTACATTGGGGAAGTTCACTTTGGTTAGAAATGCCCTGATCACAAATGTGGCGGGAGCCTCATCAGCCCTGCTATTCTCAGTTGTCTTGGGTTTTATACTGAGTGTTGATCCTACAACGAGTGAGATTGCCAACCGCACCAAGGTTGAATTGGTGGATATTCTATTGGCCTTAGCCTCTGGCGTTGCGGGTGCCATGGCGGTTACGTCGAGAGTCTCCGCAGCGCTTGTTGGCGTAATTGTGGCCGTAGCGCTGTTGCCCCCACTGCTTACTTGCGGGCTATTAATCAGCATCGGTGAATGGCGGCTGGCCGCCATGGCTGCACTGCTCACGGCGATCAATGTAATCTCAGTAAATCTTGCCGCCGTTTTTACTTTCTTTATGAAGAACATTAAACCCCGCGAATACTGGAACGTACAGGAAGCCTCTTCAATGTCCCTCAGGGCCATTGCCTTATGGTGCGTTTTACTCGTGACATTGGCGCTCCTCATCTGGTTTTCTAATTCATAAATCCATTTGCAAAAGTTTTTTCAGCCAACGATTTATGATGATCAGATCAACAAAATGACTCACAACTCCCTGTATTTGTATTGATGCGAAACGGCAAATCGGTCAATTTAGCTGTTATTATGTCACCTCTGTTGCCTCACTGTAAGGTTACTGTTAGATTTTCCCGCTAATTAGGATTCACTATTGTGCCTGAATAACTTTAACGCACAAGTTTGTAACCACTATTCCACCAAACAAGGGACTCAATCAGATGTCACGTTACAGCCTTCTCGTAGTTGATGACGAAAAAGATATTCGGGATTTATTAGAATTCAACCTAACGAAAAACAACTACGGCGTGCGGTGTGTGGGCACGGGCGAGGATGCGTTAGCAGCCATTGAAAAAGAAGTGCCTGATGTTGTGTTGCTGGATTTAATGCTCCCTGGGATTGATGGGCTTGAAGTTTGCAAAAAACTTCGTAGTGCTGTAGCAACAAAAGAGCTGCCGATTATTATGATCAGTGCAAAAGGCGAGGAAGCCGATGTTGTGGTGGGCCTTGAACTGGGCGCCGATGATTACGTTACAAAACCCTTCAGCCCCCGCGTACTATTAGCGCGAATTAAAGCTGTACTTCGCCGCCGTGAAGAGAAGAAAATGGGGAAAAGCGGGTACATCGCCTCCGAAAGGCTTGTAATTGACTTAGAGCGCCACGAAGCCCGTTTTGATGGCGCGTTGCTCTCCCTTACGGCGCTGGAAATGCGCATTCTTTCCACCTTAGCCGCAGCACCCGGAAAAGTGTTTACACGCTACCAAATTGTAGAATCCACACAAGGGGTTAGCGTGGGCGTTACCGACCGCTCGGTGGATGTTCACATTGTATCCTTACGCCGTAAGCTGGGGGATGCGGCGCACCTGATTGAAACGGTTCGCGGAGTAGGCTACAGATTTTCGGAGAATGAAACTTGAGGAAAAACGGCATTTTTTGGCGCATTTACAGAGCCTATGCCATTGTAATACTATTCAGCCTTTTCACCGCCCTTCTGCTGTTACGCCCCGTGCTTTTCTCCTTCCTCAGCGAACTGGAGGGAACTCGCGTTGTAACCCTTGGCCACACGGGGCAAACAGCTTTACAGCAAATTCTATTTCCCCTAGCCGCTGCAGAAGAAATGAATGAGGAACAATCCCTAGCAGCAGCTGAAATTGAGATTGGTAACCTGACCAAAGAAGCCGGCACCCACGCCGTTTTGTATACCCCAGAGGGAAAAGCCCTTATAAAATCCAACAACATGCCAAACGACTTTCTTAGTTACGGCCTGCCTATTGTAAAGCAGCAAGTTGAACTGGGCGCTGCCGTAAATAACGCCCCCGCCAGTGCCTTCTTGTCAGAGCCGTACACCTTATCAGCCGTTCCCTTAATTGCCCCTTCAACCGATGCCAACCAGCAGCAGCCTCGGCAACCCGCCTATATTCTGTTGGTTGGCATTAGCTTGGAGGCGGCCTCCAAGCAAACAAGTGCACTTTGGGCCAAAACGCTGTTTGCCTTTGCAATAGCCCTTTTCGTGGGCGGGGTTGTTGCCTACGGGTACGCCCAAAGCTTTAGCAGACCCTTGGAAGTGATGCAGCGCTATGCCGAGCGTTTTGGCCAAGGGGATTTCAAAGGGAAAGTCCCAGCGCCCCCTAACTTAGAGCTTACAGTGCTCGCGAACTCCCTGAATACCATGGCAAGCCAATTGGATTCTCGAATTAGCCAAATCACCCGCCAGCGCAACGAACAACAGGCCATTTTGGAATCCATGCGGGAAGGCGTTATTGCCCTGGATTTAAACGAGCGTATTCTCTCTTTAAACCACCGTGCGGAACACTTTTTGGGGGTAAACGCCCTTGAAGTACGGGGTACTTTGCTACAAGAATATTTACGCCACGTGGATTTGCAGCGTTTTGTAGCCACAACCCTACAAGGGAACTACACGCAGGATGAAGACCTACCAACACAGTTGAGGTTTGGTAAGGACCGCCTATTTGAGGCTCGCAGTGCGCCCTTGCGTGACGCCGCCAATCAGGACATCGGCGTAATTATTATTCTAAACGATGTGACTCGCCTGAACCAACTGGAGAACATTCGCCGAGACTTTGTGGCCAACGTTAGCCACGAGCTTCGTACCCCGATTACCAGCATCCTAGGCTTTACGGAAACCCTGCTGGACGGAGCCTTGGAGGAACCCGAGCAAGCCCGGCGGTTTCTAGAGGTGATTGAACGCCAATCCAACAGGCTTACCCAGGTGATTGATGATTTGCTGAATCTATCTCGCCTTGAAAAGCAGGATGATCTTCAGCGGGAAAACGTTCAGCTGAGCCTTCTGTTGCAAGAAAGTGTGGACGTGATTCAGCCTGAAGCCGTGCAACACGGAACTGAACTCATTGTGGAAACCAAGCACGATGGGAAAGCCTTGCTCAATCAAACGCTCCTGATTCAGGCATTATCCAACCTGATTGGCAACGCGGTCCGCTACACTGGCGCCCCGGGGAAAAAAGTTTGGGTACGAGGCAGCATCGTTGATAAAAAGATTATCATCACCGTAAAAGATCAAGGCCCGGGAATTGCCCCGGAACATTTACCCCGGCTGTTTGAACGGTTTTACCGCGTTGACAAAGCCCGGAGCCGTGATTTAGGCGGAACAGGCCTAGGGTTGTCCATTGTGCAGCACGTTGCCCACGTTCACCAAGGGGAAGTACGGGTGGAGAGTTCACCGGAAAAAGGGTCGGAATTTACCATTGAACTCCCGGCTCCCTAACATTACTGATCCTTCTGACTTAAAAATCACCAAATCCTCATTTGCGTGATTCTGCCAAGAATGTGTTTACTACTAATTTATTCACGAGACGAAAATAATTAAAGGCCCGTAAATGACAATATTATCCTCCGAAAATTCCTCCCCCGCCGCAAATGGTAGTGAAACTGAAAATACCGCGGGCAACGTTTCCGCTGAAAACATCAGCTTCTATTACGGGAAAAATCAGGCCTTATATAACATTGATTTGGAAATGCCCGCCGGAAAAGTAACAGCCTTTATTGGCCCCTCTGGTTGCGGAAAATCCACCTTCCTGCGCTTGATTAACCGAATGAATGACTTGATTGATCACACCCGGATGGAAGGCTTATTGAAAGTCAACGGTGTGAATATTTACGGGCCCGAGACCAACGTGGTGGAGCTTCGTAAGCGGGTTGGTATGGTGTTTCAAAAGTCTAACCCTTTCCCGAAATCCATTTACGACAATATTGCCTACGGCCCAAGGGTTCACGGGGAGCGAAACCGTGAGGTGCTGGATGAAATTGTGGAAACAAGCCTAACGCGCGCTGCCCTTTGGGATGAAGTTAAAGACCGGCTGAAAGATAGCGCCTTGGGCCTTTCCGGCGGTCAACAACAACGCCTTTGTATTGCCCGTGCCCTAGCGGTAAAGCCTGAAATTTTGTTGATGGATGAACCCGCCTCGGCCCTTGACCCGCGATCAACTTCCAAAATTGAAGACCTTATTGGTGAGCTGAAAGGTCAGTATACCATTGTTATTGTTACACACAACATGCAGCAAGCCTCTCGCGTGTCAGATATAACGGCATTCTTCTACGAAGGAAAACTAGTAGAGAAGAATAGAACCGACCTAATGTTCACGAATCCGGAGAAAAAACAGACCGAAGATTATATAACAGGTCGTTTTGGTTGACATTAACACGCCCTATCCGTAGGTTCTTTTTCACTATACAGGCTGTATCAATTTTTTATCTCCCGAGATAATCTTAACCCTATGCTAATAACTGAAAGCAATTGTTAAAATGCTGTTTTTTGAACGTGAGTTGTCCAGACTAAGAAAAAGCGTATTGGCTGAAGCAGCCATGGTTGAAACCGCATTGGATCATGCAATTCGTGCCTTTATTGAACGTAACGAGGAACTGGCTAAAGGTGTTGTTGAGGCAGATAAATCCATTGATGAAATGGAGATTGAAATTGAAGAGGAATGCCTTAAGATATTAGCGCTGCACCACCCCGTTGCCGGGGATTTGCGCTTTATTGTTACCGTTCTTAAAATGAACAACGATCTTGAGCGCATGGGCGATATCACCGTGAGTATTGCCCGCAGAGCAATGTTCCTCTGCAAAAGTGGTTGCACCCTAACAATGCCCGCTGAGTTTGAAGAAATGACCTCCACCGTGCGCCTAATGCTAAAACAAGCCTTGGATTCACTGATCAAGCAAGATCAACCGCTGGCCATTCGCACCATTGAAATGGACGACCGGGTGGATGAATTGAAGCGCATTATTGGAAACCAAATTCGCATGCGCGTAGTGGAAGCTAAAGAAGATTCCCAAATGCTTTTGAAAATGCTAGATACTACCCGCCACCTTGAGCGAATTGCCGATTTAGCAACAAACATTTGTGAAGATGTACTCTACCTTGTGCGCGGCGAAATTGTTCGGCACCAAGAACTTGCCGAACCACACCCTTCACCCCTGAAGGCAAACTTCAAGTAATTAACACACGCAAATTAAATTCCCCACAAAACAACGGGTGCAATATTTGCCAATAATTTTCACACCCTTTAAAAGGAACAACTCCCTATGCCCAAAACACACGGATTAATTTTCGACTTCGACGGCTTGATCATGGATACTGAATGGCCGATTTACGAAGTATGGGCAGAAATTTTTCGTGAGCACGGCACGCAATTATTGCTTGAACGCTGGGGGGTGTGTGTTGGCAACGGCGAAAACCGCTTCAACCCTGTTTCAGAGCTGGAAACCCTGCTGGGGCGGAAAATAGGTTCACCCGAACAACTACAACAAGAACACCGAAAACGCTTTTTTGAACGCCTGCAACGCAAGCCCCTGCCGGGCGTGGTGGAACTGCTAGACCAAGCAGAGGGCCTTGGGTGGCGAATCGCCTGCGCCTCCAGCTCGCCCTATAGTTGGGTTGGGGAACACCTTAAATTCCTCGGCATTGAAAACCGTTTTTCAGTGGTGAAAACCGCCGATGATGTAAAGCTTACGAAGCCCGACCCGGAGTTGTTTCTTTTGGCCCTTCAGGAACTTCAGGTAGAACCGGAATATTGCTACGTGGTGGAGGATTCACCCCACGGCATAACTGCTGCCAAGGCCGCCGGAACATTTGCAATCGCTGTTCCGAACCGCGTTACGCGCGTGCTTGATCTTAGCCACGCAGATCACACGGTTGACTCCTTGCTGCAAGTAAACCTTACGGCACTGCAGGAGGAACGCGCTCGCCGTATTGCGCTGGCAAACTAACCCTAACAGGTTTTTTAGGTCTGAATTTCGCCTTGTGCTAATATTAGTTACTGTTTCAATAGCCAAACTAGCATAATGCCCGGAGGCCAACGCAAACACCGCCATGACGTTTCTGTTTCGTCTTCATCTTTTGACGTACCTTGTAAGCATGTGGGCATTTTTGGCCCTTGTATTTACGGGTCAACTGCATGCTCCGGCGATTGTGGCGTTTGTTTTTTTCTGGATGTTCGCCGTCATGCGCGACCGGGAACTTTGGCGAGACGCACAGGGCTCCAGTTGGGCTCAGATTCACCAAGCGGTTTCCTTCTCAATCCCCAGCTGGCTTTGGACGCTTGTAACCCTGATTGCTTTCGGCCTTGGGATTTACGGCTGGTTTGGCCTTACGGAGAGGATGTATGCTGTTACCTACTTCTTCTTATTTCTGGAAATCAACAAACTCCTTACAGCAAATACCAACCGGGATTTGCTGCAAATTTACGCCCTCACGTTTTTCCACATGCTGGCGGCCTCCGTTTCAACGGATTCATTCATCTTTGCCCCTATGCTGGCAGGCTATTTATTCCTGATTTTGCAAGCCCTAACAACTTTCACTATCAAGCGGGATGTTGAGGGCGTGTTGGCCGAACAACAAATTCGGGAGAACCTTTCCTTGGAAAATTTCTCCCACTCAGCCCCATACCGCTTGAAAACCTCTGACTCCGATGCTCTTAGCCGTGTGGCGTACGATCGGATTGATTTTCGTGGTTTAGGCTTATTGATTCAGCGCAACTTTGCCCTGCTTTCCCTAGGCATTCTTATACTGGGGATGGGTGTTTTCTGGATTGTTCCGCGAACGGCCAAGCAGAATTTCTTTAATCCGGGTTTGCGGAGCGGCGCCTCCAGCCAACGAATCAGCGGCTACGCGGATGAAATCTCCTTCGGCGGTTTAGGCCAAATTCAAAACGACCCCACAATTGTGATGCGCGCGCAGCCGTTGAAAGGTTATTTGGAGACTCGCCCCCAGTTTTTGCGCATTAGGGGCACAGCACTAGATCGCTTTACCGGCCGCGAATGGAGTAAATCCGATCGATTAATCTCCGGCCAGCAGCTCATCAGCCGGATTCAAGATGTATCCTTTGCAGATCGCTCCGTGGATCCCCGGTTCGACAAAATCTTTAAAGCCCGCGTTACATTGGAGCCTACTTCTACAAACTACTTCTTCCTTCTGGATCAGCCGTTATCCATTCACCTGCAATCGCCCGCCAGTGTGCAAAAAGATCCCGGCGCTCAAAGCTTACGGGTGGATTCCGAACGATTTGAAACCATTTCGTACGAGGCCGACGCAATCGTTCTAGATCGATCTCGGTATTTGGAGGAAGTGGCAGCGGGCAACGTAGAAGAAAAAGAAGAATTGTCCCTGCAATCTGCAGATCTAAGCACCATTATTGGCCAAGTTGCTCGGGAAATATACACAAATCCCGCAAACAACGGAATCACAAGGGAAGCATCCTTCCGGGAGGCGCGAAAAATTGTTGAAGATCACTTCAGCAGCAACATTACCCGCAATCAAGAAGAATCTACCCGCTCCCTAAGCCAATACACCCAATTCCCCGTTTCAATTCCAGAACAGGAAATCAACACCCTTGCCGTGGATTGGACTCAAGGAGCCGCAAGCCCCGCCGAACAAGCCGTTGCGTTGGAGCAATACTTGAAAAATGAGTTCAGCTATACGTTAGATATAACCTACTCCAACCGTGAAGACCACGTAATGCACTTTCTAACAGAAACCCGCTCTGGCCATTGTGAATACTTTGCCACCAGCATGGTTTTGCTTCTGCGCTCCTTGGGCATCCCTGCACGAATTGTGAACGGCTATTTGACCGATGAATGGAATGATAACCAAGAGCGCTTCATTGTTCGGCAAGAGCACGCTCATTCCTGGGTTGAAGCGCAAGTAGGGCCCGACGCACGCTGGGTAACGTTTGATCCCACGCCGGAGGACGGTATTGGCAGCAACCGCATTAATATCTCCTGGTATCACCGGTTCTCCAGCGCCTTTGATGGCGTTCGGATGTGGTGGTACAACAATGTGGTGGACTACAATGAGGAAGACCAACGCCGTGGCATCGGTTTCATCTTTGGGCTGTTACGCCAAATCAGCATCAACTCAAACGAAGGGATGAACTCCTTTCAATCGCTCTTCAACAAAGGGCAAAACGAGGCCGGCAATGCAAGCCGCTGGCTGATGATTGCCGCCGGTGCCGTTGCCTTGCTTCTTGCCCTTACTTTTGCCTATGTATTCATCAAACAGCGCCGCACCCATCGGCATACGCAGGGACTGCTTTTCACCGATCGCAGCCTGCGGGAGGATCTTCTCCCCTTTCGCAATTTCATGCTGGAGCTTCAAAAGCATCACCCCAAAATCCCGGGGCAAACACCCTTGGCCTACATTCAAACCTTATCCCAAACTACTCTCCCGGAACTCCGCGAGCTCATCCCCATTACAAAAAAATATTACGAGGCCCGCTACGGGGACTTATACTGGACGAAACAAGAGCTGGATCAGCTTCAGCAGGTGAGAACCACGGTGGAAGAGTCCCTGAAAAATACCTCGTAAAACCGAAGCCCTGTGGGTTAGATTATTTGCCAAAAATGATGCCCGATGAAATGTTGCGCGTTAGGGGGTGGATGTTGACTCCTGAATACGCAGGAATAGTGGGGCAGGAATAGTGGGGCTATTTTTGAGGCTTTCAGGGGGCAAAAGCTGCCCTTCACAGCCAACACATTACGGCCTGCGATTTTGGCCTTCACCCTAGAAGTACTTGGTAATTGGGTTCTTATCGGGGTCTGTTCCATCCTCAACGTTGCTGTGATTTTCGTCTAACTGGCTGTCGTTTACCTGACTCTCATTAGCCTCGGTGATCGGTTGTTTTCCTCGGCCAAGTTTCAGGTGTTCGGTTTTACTGGCGGAATCTGCCCGGGTGGTGCGTTTGTTTTTTTCCGTGCTGGTTTGCGATTCTCTTCCGGCCGCGGTTTCATCGTCGCGGGTGCGTTTCTTTTCTGGAGCAGATTTTTTGGGGGAAGGGTAGTCAATGCGCGAATGAAAGCGGCTTCGCAGAGTTTTGATAAAGCTTTCGCGAATCAAGTTCAAATCCCGCATCGTCAGGTTACACTCGTTGAATTGGCCGTCGCTGAATTTATCGTTGATAGCGTCGCGCACGAGTTTTTGAATATCGTCCTCACGAACCTGCTTGGCGCTAAGCTTTGCGGTTGCAATGGCTTCCACGGTATCGGCAAGCATCACCACGGCGGATTCAATGGTCTGTGGCTTAGGCCCAGGGTAGCGGTAATCTTCCTCTTTGATTGGTTCTTTCACTTCGCCGCGCTCGTGTGATTCCAAGGCTTTCATGTAGAAGTATTTAATCAGGGTGGTGCCGTGGTGTTCAGCAATAAATTGATGAACCATTTTGGGGAGTTTATTCTCCTCGGCCATTTCCAGCCCCTCTTTCACGTGATTACGAATAATCAGCGTACTCATTTGAGGCCGCAATTCCGAGTGCCTTCGTTTGTCCTCCGGGGTGAGCTGATTTTCAGTAAAATATTCTGGCTTGGCCATTTTGCCAATATCGTGGAAATACACCCCAGCCCGAACCAACAGGTAGTTCACCCCAATGGTTTGCGCAGCAGCTTCAGCAAGTTTTGCAACGTTCAGCGTGTGTTGCAGGGTGCCGGGGGCTCGTTGCTCCATGCGCTTGAGCAGCGGGTGTTGTATGCCCGTAAGCTCCAACAACCGCAAGTCTGTAGTAATGTTGAACATCACCTCAAAAACGGGGAGAACTGCGAAGGAAATCAGGGAGCTAATCACCCCAGAGAGAGCCCCAATACCCGCCCCAAACCACACATCGCGGCCAACATCATCGGCAATCACGCTTAGGATGATGATGGAGGCTGCATTCACAAACCCAATCAACAGGCCAGCGTACAATACATCGCGCCGCTCCTTAATGTTATACAAGGAGGCAACTGCCGTGTAGCCGCCAAACAACCCTACAATCACGAATTCATACGTCAGGTTTGCCGAAAGGCCAAACAACAGGCAACCCCACGTTACAAGCAACGTTGCCAAGCGAACATCCAGCAGCATTACCCCCAGAATCCCCATCAGCCCCGCCGGAAACGCGTACCCAGCGTAGGATGCATCGCCACCAATCAGCAGAATAAACCGACCCAACGCCAATGCTAAAATCATCGGCAGGCCCAACAACCAAACGGTGTTGCTGTTGAAAGGCAAATCCCGACCAAACTTAACCACGAAGAACGAGATGATAGAGAAGGCTATCAGCACAAACAGCACTTGAGCAATAAACTTGAAAATTCCCTGACGAAAGGTTGCTTTTCCGTAGGCTTGAAGCAACTCAGCTTCCTGAGGGGTTATCACGTGGGGAAACTTGACTTCCGCTTCACCACCCATGCCCAAGGGGGCCAGTAAGGTACCAACCTCAACTAATTCCGGTTCTTGTGGGGGAAATTTATCCAACCGTTCCTGCGAGGCAACGGGATCAAACACCAAATTGGGCTCCACATGAAGGGCGATGAATCGTTCTGCCACTTTGCCGGTGAATGATTCCATTACATCTACATTACTGCGAGCGCGCAAGCCGTCCTCAGAGTAAACGCGTAACACATCATCGCCTTGGTTGCGAAGACCGTTGCGCAGGCGGCGCATGGCTTCTTCGGGGAAATCAACCGTTTCCGGGTTGCCGGAAATAGGCCGCGCTTCGGCGATGACCTGCCGGCTGTCCAGCCAAGAGTTAAAGCGAACCCGGTCTCGCGTTGAGATAACGTAATCCGTTTGGTAAACATCGTCAAACACATCCAGCGCCAACCGCTGAAAACGCTCGTCGGAGGCTAATACCGATAGCAGCGCCAACTCCGCATCACTCCAAATGGAAAGCTCTGGAATCAACGCTCGCAGCTTATTCAACCGTTCCGCCTCGGAATCAGCCTGAAGAGGAGCGGACAACTGCTCAAACTCTGCAACCATGGCAATGCGGTTGCGCTCTACAACGCGGGAATCATAACGAAAAACACGCGTGTAGGTTTCCTGCCGAGTTTCCTCGTAGCGCAGCTTGGCTTCTTCAGAGAGAAACCGGAAGGGCAGCTTATTGCGAACAGGGGCATCAATTTCTTGGCCAACATAGCGCGGCATCCGCTCCTGCCAAACGGTGGGCGAAGTCAGCAGCACCGTAATCACAAAAACAGCAAACAGCGTCAACCACCGGGTAAAGTCCCGCGGTGTATCGCTTTGAATGGTACGCCCCCGCCCAAGCTGGCGAATGCGCTTTGCAATCGGAATCATCTTCATCGTGAAAGCAAGCCAACAGTAGGTTCTGAAGAAAAGCAAGGGAACGATTTAGCAATTAAATCACCCCACCTAAAAAACCTTGACATCCTGCGGACAATTCACCCAATTCTAATAGTCCTACTGTGAGCGAGAGTAACTCAGTTGGTAGAGTACTAGCCTTCCAAGCTAGATGTCGCGGGTTCGAACCCCGTCTCTCGCTCCATCTTTTTCCCCTTTCATCCCAAACGCACCCTACTATTGTTTACAGTTCCCCTGGGTCCGTCTCACAAAGGGCGCCGATCGTAAATGCTGAGAGTGTTATAGCACCTTGCTCACCCGTTAACTTACAATTCAATTTGAATGATTACTTGCTGAAAAAATTGTGTTATTACGTAAATCACGGAAGCTCAATCATACATCAAAACCCAAACACCATTACCGTAAATCGCCTTCTAAGATTTGCACCTCGTTTTACGACTCAATCACTGCAGTCCTTGATATTATTGGCTGCTTTCAACGGAAAACCCTTGAGAGAATGAACCTGCTGAAACAGTATTTTCAACAATAAATCACAACTCCATTCTTCATCACGTTTAGCGATTCGCTTTGAAGATCAAAATACCGCCGTAAGAACGACTGCTGGCGTTGCAGCGCCGAATCTCAAGGAGACCTTAAGCAAAATGAGTCGCAATAAAACGAAGCCCTGCGGCAACTGGTGCCAGATTGAGTTGTCGAGTATTCCCCAAGGGCTGCACCGAAATCCCCTTCACCTTGCCCTAAGCTTGCTGGCAGTTATTACCCTGCTTCTTACCAGCTGCAACCACGCCGGGGCACAACCCACACCACACTTTCCCGCTGCTGCGGGCTGGCATAACGACCAAGCCCTGCAAGTAGATACCACCACAAGGTGGTACCGCTATTACGTGCCCACAAACCTGAAGCCCCAGGCCCCCGCCGTGTTGCTTTTTCATGGCGGGACGCAAAGTATGCGGAAAATTTTTGAGCCCAACGCCGGCGGCTCTCAAGCTTGGCTTACCCTTGCAGAACAAGAGGGCTTTTTGCTGATTGTGCCCAACGGCACAAATCCTGATGACGGAAACACACACGGGGACAAGCAGAACTGGAACGATTGCCGCCCCCTTGACGATGCCCCCCTTGTTTCCCAAGCTGATGACGTTGCCTTTGCCACAGCGTTGATTGATTGGGCCCGCGAATCTTTCAACATCAACACAAAACGCGTGTACGCCACCGGCGCCTCCAACGGCGGCATGATTGCCCAGCGCCTTGCCATTGAAACACCCCAACAATTTGCGGCAATCGCCACGTTCATCGCCACACTCCCCCAACAGATTAATTGCGCAGAACAAAACACCCCCGTCCCCACGATGATCATGAATGCCACTAACGACCGCTTCTGCAAATGGGAAGGCGGCCGTATTGCCCGGCGCACCGGCATCAATAGATCAACCGAAGAAACCGTGCACTACTTCAAACTCATGAACCAAACTACCCCCACCGCCGCCCAAACTGGCACACTCCCAGATCTAGATCCCAAGGACGGAACAACCATTTCCTATCAACGGTTTCTCCCCCTAAACAGCACCGGCGCCGAAGTGCTTTTCTACACCATTCACAACGGGGGACACTGCATGCCCTCGCGCACCCACAAGCTTGCCCCCCTTGCCAGAATGCTGATGGGCAAACAAAATCACGACGCAGAAGGCGCCGAGCTTGCCTGGGATTTTTTGCAACACCATTCACGCTAACAACCCCACGCCACCCGCAACGCCGTTGAAAAAGGCTACTGGATTCTCTTCCAAAACGAAGGAACACCAAGCCTGGAAAACGGCTTGGGCAACCACAGCCAAGAATTTAAATTCGTTCATGCAACCAACGATTGTCGCGACGGTAAAATCGTGTACGAATTGTGAAGCGCAGCTCGAATAACGCTCGCCCCTCCAGACGGCGGCTGGAGGGACTTCGAATTCTCAGTCAATTCAAACGCGGGGACACTTGAAGGCAATCATCAACGGCACTACGCTCTACAGCGGCGCAATCCCCCTCGGCGGCCCCATCTCCGGCGCCTTACAAATGGGCCAGCGCGAAACCCACGCAGGCGGCACAACAACAAGTGAAGGCCTCTGGGTGAACAACATCCCCATCACCACAAACGGCGCATCCACAAACGACACAGATTGGGATGTTGTACACGCCCAGTAATCCATGGAATTCAGGAGGCAGGATAACACCATCATCAAGATCGAATGATCCCTAAATTCTGCCTAGAGTGAGTTCGTGTTGGCCTAAAAACAAGGGAGAAGCGAGGCTGCGGCGGGAATGAAGTGCGAGGCCTGTTCTTCAGAAAATAAACAAAAGAACTTATTTTGCATCGTGATTGCCGGTATCTTTTGTCAATTCACAAGAAATGGCACGTCGGAAAGGCGTTGTTTACCGGCGTTTGTAGGGAGCTTTAAGGGCCTGTTAAGGGTGCTTGGTGAGGGCTATAACGGAGGGTGGAGCACTTTCGTAGGAAATCTGGAAAAGGGGTTGATTGGGGGAAGTGGGAATTCATGAAATTTTGCTCCTCGTGTAAAGGCACTGCTGTATTTGGTTATTCGCCTTAACCTTTCCTCAATAAAGTCAAATCTCGGGCCAATAATGAAAGCTGCAGTACCAAGAAGATTTTGTTTTGTTTGAGAGGTGGAATAATTTCCGATTTGAAAAACTCGATTGCGATTTTGGTATAGACGATCCACGATTTTTCTTGTAATAAATATTCTTTACGATATCAGAAGCTCCTAAAAACTCTTGAGAATAGAATCCACTTTCAAAGCAGGAATGTAACTTTCAAAATGACAACAATACAGCCTTTTCCTGCAGCTAAACTAAGTGTTAAAAAGATCGAAGAACCGCTGACTTGCATCGACCTTTTTATGTCTGGCAGAATAAGGTTTATAGGAAGGCGTCATGGAAGACCTTCCAGAGGGCCTTTATGAGCAGATCATCGATCTGGAATTTCGACGTACG
>DAIOTT010000032.1:0-24719 GCA_036751885.1 Candidatus Sumerlaeota bacterium | reverse complement strand
ATCCGCAGCAGCACCCCAGTTTGTAACTTGAGTGGAACCGGAGCCACCGCCAGCCTCACCATTGTGGTTTGACCAAACGTCAAAAGTGATTTGGTAAACGCCTGTTGAAAGATCTAAACCAGTAACATCTGGATAAACAGATATACCATCAAGCCCAAGAGCTGAAGGCCCGGAGTTAGTCGTCATGCGGAGACCGAGAGTTGTTGCAAGGCTAGCTGGTGCTGCTGGAATTGTGACAGTTGTACCAGAATCTTGTACGTGGGTTGAGTAATCATAGGAGAAATCTACACTGCTTTCCCCTGCGTCGCCTGTTTCTCGAACAACAAAGCTACTGCTTTGGTCAGTATCGAAGTTGTACGTTACTGTTGCTGCAGATGCAGCACTTGCTGCAAATAATGATGCAGCGATTAAAATTAGTTTTTTCATGAGTCTAAAGCTCCAAAAATAAAAATTGGTAACTTGAAAAGAAAAATAATATTTCAAGACAAACACCATCTAATTTATCTAGAAAATCCGCAGAGCATTATCAATGAAAATCTTAGTTGTATCAAAAAAAAAATTCAGTTATTTGGTTTCCCGATAAATAAATTCGATACACAAGTCGCTCATAAATGGCATACAACTTCAAATGCATAGGAAATTATTCTTTTGGATTCAGGAAACTGACCTTAGAATTCACATCATTAGTTGATCCCAGAAGAGCTTCCAGCGGATCCTTTTTACAATAAACTTTGCTTTAGCGGACTTGGATCGTTTATCGTTTTTCCAATCAGAATAAATGCTCCAACGCCATTTCCCCCCCAAAAACCAAATAATCTGATTTACGCCAAGGCCGTTCGGTTGCACCGTGCTGCAGCGTTTAAACTTATATTGTATTCTTTACACCCTAAAATTCTTAGAAATTCGATGAAACCCCTCACAACAATGACTGATCAAACAACCCCTCCCGATTATAGCTCTACCGCATTTACTCCCGATACACAGTTCCCTCAGCGAGGCAGCTTGCCGACTCGTGAACCGGAAATGATTGCTCGGTGGAATGCGATTGGCCTTGAACAAAAAATCAAGGAAAAAGGCTGCGGCAAACCTACCTACATTTTGCACGATGGGCCCCCATATGCCAATGGCAACATCCATATTGGGCACACGCTGAACAAGGTGTTAAAGGATATCATCGTTCGCCATAAAACCATGTCGGGGTTTCACAGCCATTTTGTTCCCGGTTGGGACTGCCACGGGTTGCCGATTGAGCAAAAGGTGTTGGATAAACTTCGCGAGAAGAAAGAAACGGATAAAACACCCGTTGAAATCCGTGAGCTTTGTGCTGAATACGCCCGCGGATGGATTGCCACCCAGTGTGAGGAGTTCAAACGATTAGGCGTTGGCGGCGATTGGGAGCACCCCTACCTTACACTTGATCCGCAGTATGAAACCGCGATTGTGGAGTGTTTAGGAACCCTGGTGGAAAAAGGGTACATCTACCGCGGCTTCAAGCCCGTTCACTGGGACCCAATTTACCAAACGGCTCTTGCAGAGGCAGAGATTGAGTATAACGACCACCACGAGAGCAGCACAATCTACCTGCGCTTTCCCCTTGTGGGTGAACTACCTGCAGAGCTTGGGGCGGTTGCCAACCCAACGCTTGTAATTTGGACAACCACCCCGTGGACGATTCCGGCAAACCTGGGGGTTTCCTTGAACGGCGAGTTGGATTACGTTGGCCTTTCCACCACCGATGCCAAGGGCAACGCCGAAACGCTGATTATCGCTAAAGGCTTGCTGGATGCTTTCCAAAAGGAAACTGGCGTGCAAGGCGCCGTTGTAGCAGAGTTTCGCGGAACCATCTTTGACCGGTTACAGTGTGCCCACCCGGTTTTCCCTGACAAGCGCAGCCTAGTAATGCTGGGCGCCCACGTTACGCTTGATGCCGGTACCGGCTGCGTTCATACCGCACCCGCCCACGGGGTGGAGGACTTTATGATTGGCGCGGAGTACGGGCTTGAGGTGTTCAACCCGGTGGACGGCGCCGGAAAATACAACGATCTATACCCAGAAATGCAGGGCGAATTCATCTTCAAAGCTAACGGTTTGTTGATTGAGAAGTTCAAGGCAGAAGGAAGCCTAGTTTACACGGGCAAGCTCATCCACAGTTACCCCTACAGCTGGCGCAGCCACAAGCCCGTGATTATGCGTGCTACCGAACAGTGGTTTATGGATGTTGAAAAAGGGGGCTTGCGCGACGCTGCGTTGAAGGAAATTCAAGCGGTAAATTGGGTTCCTAAATGGGGTTTCGACCGCATCAATAACATGGTGAAAACCCGGCCGGATTGGTGTTTGTCTCGTCAGCGCAGTTGGGGCGTTCCCATCCCAAGCATCCGCGATACAAAGAACGAGGAATCGCTGCTGACGAAGGAAATTGTAGACAAGTTCCGCGATCTTGTTCGCACGGAGGGCTCCGATTGCTGGTACAAACGCCCGGTGGAGGATTTTCTGCCGGAATCCATGAAAGGCGAGCCGGGGCGATATGAAAAAGAGCACAATATTCTGGATGTTTGGTTTGATTCGGGCGCAAGCCATATGGGCGTGCTTGAGGCTCGCGAGGAGCTTTCTTGGCCGGCAGATTTATACCTTGAAGGAAGCGACCAACACCGCGGTTGGTTCCAAAGCAGCCTGTGGGTTGCCATGGGCGTTATGGGTTCGGCCCCCTACAAAACCGTTCTCACCCACGGATTTGTGTTGGATGCAAAAGGCCAACCCATGAGCAAAAGCTTAGGCAATGTGATTTCACCCAATAAGGTGATTGATCAATTAGGGGCCGATGTACTGCGCCTGTGGGTTGCCAGTGCGGAATACCGCAGCGATGTAGCGGTTTCCGACGGTATTTTGAAGCAAGTTTCTGAAGCTTACCGCAGAATTCGTAACACGTTCCGCTTTTTGTTGGGCAACGTGCAGGATTTTGATCCCGCTGTGGATTCTGTACCCCACGAGGGTTTATTGGAGGACGACCGCTGGGTTCTAGCCAAGCTTGATGAATTGACCGTTGAGCTGGTTGCCGCCTACGAAAACTTTGAGTTTCACAAAATCTACCACGCAATCAATAGCTTTTGCGTTCGAGAACTTGGCGGCGTTTACCTGGATTGTGCGAAAGACCGGTTGTATTGTTCCGGTAAAAATGATGCCGTTCGCCGCGCATGCCAAACGGCCTTGTATGAAATAACCTCCGTTATGGCGCGTTTGGTTGCCCCGGTGTTAGTGTTTACCAGCGACGAAGCCTGGCTGGAATTGCCGGGGCATTCGCCGGAAGCTGATTGCATTCACTTGGCAGATTTACCCACAGCTAAAGGGCGTAATGAAAAAGACCTTCTGGCAAAATGGGAGAAATTTCTGCTTCTGCGTGAAGCCGTTCAAGGGGCGATTGAGCCCTTGAGAGCGAAAGAAAACAAAATTATTGGTAATTCCTTGGAAGCAGAAGTAAATCTTTCTTGCGTTGATTCCCAGACATTTGATTTCCTTGACGGCAATTCGGACTTGCTCCCGAGGTTGTTTATTGTTTCAAGGGTTACGATCACTCTGGACGAAGGTGCTTTAGCCAATGAGGTATTGCAGACGGCAGGGATGAAGGTTTCGCTTACAGTTCGTAGAACGGTAGGCGACAAATGCCAACGTTGCTGGGTTCGCACCCCTGAAGTGGGTACACACCAAAACCACCCAGGTCTTTGTGACCGATGCAACGAGGTTCTGGAGAGAGCTAAATGACCCCTAGAAAATCATCAGACAAACCATCAAATCAACCTGAAGATACTTCCGCAGAAGCGCCTGTTGTTAAAGCACCCGGCCGCGGCAGAACAGCGGCAAAAATTACCGCAGCACCCGCAACGGGCTCACAAGCTACACCTAAACGTGGTGCCAAATCAGCGAAGTCAATTCCCCCTTCGGCAGAAAAACCTTCGGCTAAAGTAAAACCAACTGCTCGAAAAACATCAGCCGCAAAAGCAACGGTTCCAAAAACTCCGGCAACTTTAGCCAAAGAAACACCTGCCAAGCCACAAACCGCTAAAGCAAAAACTGCTCAGCCAACTGTAACAAAATCAGCTGCTGCGAGAAAACCTGCAGCAGCTAAAGCTTCCACTTCACAGGCTGCACCTGCTAAGCTTGCCACTGCGAAATCCACCACCGTAAATACAACTTCTGCAAAATCCGCAGCAGCAAAACCACGGGCTGTAAAAGCATCGGCAGCAAGTAAAACATCCACCGCTGAAGGCGCTGTTGGCAAGAAAACATCGGCCTCAAAAACCCCCAAAACAACACCGAAAGAAACTTTATTGAACAACGAAGAAACCACGGAGCAGACTTCCGAGTCTTCAGACTCTGCAAAGAAATCCACGAAGACGTTATCAAAATTACCCCGGCTTACCTCCACCCGAAAACCTGTTTCAGCCGATGGCACAAAGCGCCCAATTAAGTCGGTTCCCCAAAAATCAACCGCCAAAGAGCCAAAAGAGCCCTTGGCGACAAAAAAAACGAAGTCTGAAATGCTGGCAAAACTGCTGCAATTACGGGCTGCTCAAACTAAGAAAAACAGCCAAAAAGCGGCGAAATCAGCCTCAATCAGTTCTACCACTCCGCAAGCACGGCTTCCACAATCGGTGATGAAGGCTGCTGAACGGCTTGGTACGGCAAAACCCATTGTGGAATTCCCCACCTCAGCAACAAGCCATGTGGGTGCGCCTGAAGCGGTTAAACCCAAGAAACGCCGGAAACGCAAATCACCTTACACAAAGACTGAAGTAAAGGAATTGCGGGGAATTTTAGAGGCTGAACGCAAGCGTTTGGTAAAAGATTTGGACTTGATTAACGATATGGCTTCCTCCACCGAGGAATCCATGAGCCGCACGTTTTCCTCGCACCAAGCAGATGCTGCTCAAGATTCATCCTCCTTGGAAACTACTTTTGTTCCCCGCCGATACGGCGAAGAGCGGTTGCACCAAATTGTTGTGGCACTGGAGCGCATTGAGGACGGAACCTACGGATTGTGCGAAATGTGTGCTGAGGAGAAATGCGGCCTTTGCGAAACTTGCCCGTTTGTGCCGATCAACCGTTTGCGCGCAAAACCATTCGCAAAATTCTGTGTACAATTACGCTCTCAGTTTGAGAAATCCAACAAGCACAAGTAACAACTCATAAATGAGAGGCACAATTTTCACGGATTGCTTGAATCAATCATTACGCTTTCAAACGATTCTTTTAGGAGATTGGTTGTTGTTGGCCCAAAAAAATTGTGCGTTTTTTTTAGGGTGAATTCCAAAATTCCTGACTGTGATCTGGTAGCTGCGAGGGTTGGCTTTAGCCCCCTGAAATTGGCCCTGATTCCGCAACCAGCTAAACTAACGCTTATGCAAAGGTTGATTTGAATGCCTGTAACCCATTGCCTGTGCGAAAAGCGCTCAATCAAGGATGTGCTTGAATGGGCAAAGCAACACAAGGTGGATTCGCTTGAGGTGATTCGCCAGCAATTAGGGTGCAGCGGCCACTGCGGTATGTGTGGGCCGTTTATTGAATATGCCTTGCTTACGGGTGTTTCGGTGGTTCCGTACCCCTGCCCGGAGTTGCCGGAACAAGGGCGAAAAAAAACCTGAAACAATCATCCCCTGCATGTACATTCACCGTTGTAATTTCGCGCTTAACCGCAAATTTAGGGTGAATAAATGCCTTTAATCATTCCTTAGCGCAAACGTTTATTAGCCACCGATTGTCCTATATAATGAAACAAAAAAATACCATTTGTCCTGCTGGGAAATAGTCCCATATTTAGGCGAAATTCTTGATAAATATACTATACGGAGAATTACTATGATCAAAAAAACATCTCTAATTGCCGCCCTTAGTTTGGTGGTGCTTTCAACTTCAGCGTTTGCCGAAAACGCATCCGTATCGGAAGCGGTGGAAACCCTGAAAACGCAAACGCCAACACTTGAAACGTTAGATCAAAAAGCCAGTTACATGTTGGGCGCTCGGCACGGTAAATCGATGGCGAATAGGGATTTTACGCTAGATGTGCATGCTTACTTGAAGGGTTTAGAAAACTCCATTGAGGGCAAAGATCAATTAATGACTCAGCCTGAAATGCAAGAAGTTACCCGGGAATTAGATCGTATTCGCCGTGAAGTTGCGAAGCAAAAACAGGACGAGCGTCTGCAAGAGAATCTCACTAAGGCGGAGGATTTTTTGGCTGAAAACAAATCAAAAGAGGGTGTAATCACCACCGCTAGTGGGTTGCAGTACAAAGTGTTGACCGAAGGTGAAGGTAAATCTCCCACGGCAAGTTCAAACGTTACAGTGCACTACAAGGGTTCGCTGATGGACGGCACGGAGTTCGATTCCTCCTACAAGCGCAATCAACCTACAACGTTCAACGCAAGCCAAGTCATCAAGGGTTGGACGGAAGGGCTGCAGTTGATGAAGCCCGGCGCGAAGTATGAGTTCTACATACACCCCGAACTTGCTTATGGCGAGGCAACTAAGAGCACCATACCGGCAAACAGTTTGTTAATCTTTGAAGTGGAACTTCTTGAGATTAAATAATGTCATACGTTAGGCAGGCGTTTGGATAAATTGTTTGATTCCCCAATCAAAGCACTGTTTGAATGCATGTAACTTTCCGAATAGGAGCAATTCAATGTTTAACAAACCCCTCGTTGCTGCTTTATCAGGCCTTAGCTTAGTACTAAGCTCGGCTGTATTAGTAGCGCAAACGAGTGAAACACAACCAGCAGCAGCCAGCCAGGCTGTTGAAACAGCACAAGACACAGGCATGAGCATGAAGCAAACAGTAGGCGAAAAATTCAGTTACATCATGGGCTTTCAAATGAGCGAACAATTGAAAACTCTTGGTCTTGAGCTGGATGAGAAATCATTTGCCGCAGGGAAAAATGCTGCTGCTGCTGGTGAAGAATTTGGTTTTTCTGATGAAGAAATGGGTCAACTTCAGGCCGATCTTCAACAATTAGCCGAAGAAGCCCAAGCTGTAGCGGGTGCTGAAAACTCACAAAAAGCTGAAGCCTTCCTAGCTGAAAATAAAACAAAAGAAGGCGTTATTACTACTGAATCAGGCCTACAATACATCGTTGAAACAGCGGGCGAAGGGGATTCACCCACAGCAACTTCCAACGTTGTGGTTCATTACCGCGGAGCCTTGCTTGATGGTACGGTGTTTGACTCATCCTACGATCGTGGCGAACCGATTGAGTTCAACGCTGGGCAAGTAATTCCCGGTTGGACTGAAGGTCTTCAGCTGATGAAGCCCGGCGCTAAGTTCAAGTTTTTCATCCCACCAGCACTTGGTTACGGCGAGCGCGGCAGCATGCCCGCAATCCCATCAAACAGCATGTTGATTTTTGATGTAGAGCTCATCGAAGTACAATAAAGTACCCAAGTTTTCAGTTCTGCCATTTGGCCAACAGATCGAAGTAAATCGCTGAAGCCCTTTCTAATCTTGCAATGATCTTGAAAGGGCTTTTTGCATTTATGCAAGAATAAGAGGTTCGCCTTGCCTTAGTTCACCGCGGCAGCTTCAATTCGGTCTTCAATTTCCGTGGAAAGCCCCCCGTTCAAACAATGGCACAAATCGCCCCTTTTCTAAAACCTGAGAAAAAAAACTCCTCTTCCAAACCCCCTTCACCGCCCGTGGCACCAAAAGGCAGCGTTGATACTGAAGACTCCCGCCCCATGGTTCCCTTGGCGAATTACATCCGCCGGCTGTGTGCCTTGGTGCTTGACATTTTATTCCTGTACTTTCTGGCCAGAATGCTGTTCTGGGGCTTCAGGGATGAAGTGTTGGCGAACGCTGATTTAGCCCAATTGGTGGAAAAGCTTGCTGTTGCAGGGTACTTTGTTCTTGGGGCAAGCTCGTTTTCAGACGGTAGAACGCTTGGCAAGTTGGTCATGGGAATACGCGTAACGGATTACCAGGGGAAACTGCTGAATATAGGTCAGGCGTTCTTAAGAACTGTGGTACTGTTCCCCGGAATGTTCTTCTCGCTTTTTGTAGCAGACCTGATTTTCTTTAATGAGGATTCATTTCACCAGCAATACATTTACAAACAAGGCATAACATTGGGGCTGAACCTGAGCCTTTTTATCGCTACAAGCTTTGCAATCTCGTTCAACCCATTCAAACAAGGGCTGCACGATTACCTGTGCAAAACGGTTGTGCGCCCTGTTGGGGCGCCTATGTTGAGTGTAGATGAAATCAAAGGGCTGATTGGCGGCAATGTGGAACAGGTTCAACGGCAGCCGCAACTCATGGCGGGTGCAACGTTTGTGTTGGTGTTTGCATTGATTTTGTGGCAAATTCTCACCAGCCAAATTTCACCCAAACAGTTAGCACAGTTTGAATTTCAAAAGGTTGCCCTGCAAAGAATGAACCTTGAAAAAGCAAGCATTTCCGCGGGCTTTATCCCTAATTCACCGTTTGAACTTACAAATCCTTACACGGAAAAACAGGTGAACGAGTCCATTGCTGATATTGCCGATGAAGCAAGCACCGAAACCGTGCGCCTGCTAATTGCTTTGCGCATTAGGGGGAAAGATACATTGGAAGAACCGAAGGAGGAATTATTGAGATCCGTTGCAGCGGATTTCCGTAATTCCGTGCTTCGAGAAACGCCCCCAAGCTTCAATTATGGTGGGGCTGAAATTGAAATAATAAACTTTCTTCAACGCCCGCTCATTGTGAATTTTTTGGTTTTTGAATCGTATTACTACCTAAATCAAATCCCCGCTGATACAGGCGAACCAGAAGTCTTTACCTTTGACTTTCCGCCCATTTCGGAAAAACGTTTGAACATGAAAGAAGAGGAACCAAAAACAGATGAGTGATCAAACACCACCACCGCCCCCGCCGCCTAGTATACCACCAAGTGATTCCGGTGAAAATAAGCAGGAACCGTACGATAGTTCGGAAGCAGAAAAAATTCGGGCAACCTACGTTGATGTATACACCGGTGATGAACCGAAGCCATTAACGCTTGATAATGAGCGTATGCTTGTAATGGGAGCCCATTTACTAGGCCTATTGAAGTATTTTTCATTCGGACTTTCCATAGCAGGGCCTATTGTGATTTGGGTTTTGTACCAAAATAAATCCGAGTACGTTAAAAAAGAAGCGGAAAAAGCTTTTTTGCAGCAAATTGTGCTTATTATTTCTTTATTTATTTGCGGATGCTTGGGTGTTTTACTTTCAGTAATTTTAGTTGGTTTCCTATTTTTCGCCTTAATGTTTGTTTTATTCGTGATCGATTTTATCATGATGATCAAATATACTTTGGATGCACAAAATCGTTATAATAGCATGAAATAAAAACAACTCAAAAATCAAAAACTAACCGTGAGGGGTTCACAAATGAAATTATTAATTACTTGTTTTGCATTTGCGTTGCTTACAGCGGGGACAGCTTTGGGCCAAGGAAATGTTATTCTAACGCCGTCACAAAATATTATTCAATATGATGAACGTTCAATTTACTTAATTGACTTTCCGGACAACCAAGCAAACACGGTTTCTGGCTCAGGAACGTTTGCATTAGATCGTTCTTTCCTTGTGAAGGGTGGTTATATTACTGGCAGCAATCTTTCAGTTGGCACAAGTGGTCAGGATGAAAACTTTGCGGTATTCCACTCAACCAGCACGAATAACGAACAAACAAAAACAGACCAAGTATTGTTCACAATCGGGCAGGCAAACGAAAATACTTTAGCCTACGGGAACTTGCGATTCACCTTTAATAATCCCGATTCGGTTGTGAGTTTTCCCCAACCTATACTTATTGAAGAAGGAGATTTGGTTTCTGTTAAATATCAATATACAGGAAACAACGCCTTGTATCGTGATCTTAGGATTATTCTGTTTGGCGAAACAATCACCGCCACCGGAACGGGTGGTGCCGACGGCCAATATTTTATTTCAACAGAGCCGGAGTTTTTCTCCCTTGCAGGCCCTGTGGGAACCTTGCCGCCTGCGGTGTACATCAAACACTACACCCCAAACTATGCCGTTCCCACCACCGGAACAACGGGGGCAGCAGTTAGCTTTGCAGACGGAAGCGCGATTATAGACTCAGCAGAGATTGTTTCCGGCCCAAAAGAAAGCCCCAAGGGGTTTGAAACACTTGTTAAAGTGAACTTGAAAACCGATGGCTTGGCCGTGGGCCAATACAGCGATGATGTTACAATCTCCGTAACGTTCAACGGGAGTACAAACCCAACGATTGAACAAGCGGTAATCCCCATCAATGTTACGCTGAACAGCACGGTTCCGGGTTCCTTGCAGGCTTGGATGATCTACTAAGAACTGGCAGAAAGATGCGTTTGAATCCGGCTAAACAATTCCCCTGTTCAGCCTAACGGTGAAACCACGGTGCAACCCTATATTCAAACCACCGATCAATCATTCTTAGTTGACTGCATTCAACAATTTAGCGCATTCAACTGCTATGAGTAATTTTATCTGCCTTGCCGTTACAGGGGAACACCGAAGACCAACAACGTTTACCTTTAATCAGGAAACCGTTAGGTTGGGCCGTTCTCCTGAAAATGATGTTGTTTTTGATCCGCTGAAGGACGGCGTTGTTTCCCGCAAGCACGGCGTTATACGCTTGCGAGGCGGGCGTGTTACCTACCAAGACTTGAACAGCACCCAAGGCTCCCTTCGCGATGATGAACGATTGTATGGGGAAATACAAGTGCGAACGGGTGATATCATTACCCTAGGCCGAGACGGCCCCCGTGTTCACTTCATGTTCGATTCCGTGCAGGAAAGCCGCTTGCAAAGCCCCACGCTGATTCGCAGTTTCTCGCCGGTATTCTTTCCGTTGGCGTTGTACGATAAATTTCCGGAAACCTTTCAAGAGTACCAACGCATTGGCGAAGGGGGGTACGGGCAAGTGTGGATTGGCCGCAGAAAGGGCGGAAAAACATGGACGGCCATCAAGTTTATCCGCCCAGAATTGCTCGCCAGCAGCGGGGATTCTACCTCCATTATGCGCGTTAGCAAAATCGTGGAGCGCTTCAAACGCGAGTTCATGATTATGAAGCAGTTAGCACAAAACCGCGAGAAAGGCATGATCAAAATCTACAAAATCGGCGGCGAAGTGAAGCTTGGTTTTGTGTTTATGACGATGGAATTTATTGAGGGCGATTCCCTTGATAAGGTAATTCTAAAGCAGAAATCCCTTCCTGAAGATAGAATTTGCCGCTATTTGTATCAGCTTGCTGTTTGTATGGATTATTACCATAATTTTGAGTGGATTGATGCGGAGACTAATACCCGCATGCGCGGCATTGTGCACCGGGATGTAAAGCCAAGCAATATTCTGATACGAACAGAGAACGACCGTGCCTACTTGTGTGATTTCGGCATTGCAGGAATTGAGGAGGGCGCAGACCGCTTGACCATGCCAAAGATGCGGGTGTTTACCTCCAAGTACAGCGCGCCAGAGGTGATTCGCCATAATCATATTACCCCCGCCAGTGATTTGTGGGGGCTGGCCGTTGTGGCGTACATCCTGTTCTCTGGGGGCTTCTTCCCCTACGCAGGCAATGGGTTGCGGGAAACGCTGGAGGCAACCGAGAGGGGCGAGCTTGCCCCCTTACGGCAATTCAACCCAGATTTAAACTCTTCCCTCAGAAATTTTATTGAACGCGCGTTGCACCCTGATCCCAAAAAACGCCCCGCCAATGCAAAAGAGTGGATGGACGTATTGAGCGCTTATTCCCCATCCTCCACCGCTTCAATCGTGATTAAGGCTTTGCCGCCCGAATAGAATTTGCCCTTCCTTGTAAGGCTTCAAGACCATGCTAACAGGCATTTTGCAGAAGATTTATTCCCCCTGCTTCAAAGTGAAGACCCTTGATTTCCGCTGTTTTCCCTTGATTTATCCTGCTTGAAAAATTGTAATTTCAAAATGATTCGTTCATTACACAGAAGGATTTTTTAATGGCTGGATTCGGTGGGCCTTCTTCACAGGAAGAACTCATTTCAACACTCAAGCGGGCAATCTTTATGCGGGAAAGCCAACAGGCTGCCACGCTTTACCAACAACTCATCAATCAAGATAAATCCTTCGCCCTTGAAACAAAACGCCAGCACGAGCTTTCGCGTTTACTTGAATTAGGCAACGAACCAAACCTTGCGCTCTGCGCCTACCAAACGCTGCTTGCCCATTGCAAGCCAGAGGATGAACTCTACCGGCCAAGCCTAAGAGCCGCAGGCCACCTTAGCTACCGAGTGAAAGAATTTCATCATTGTCGCCATTATCTTGAAGAATTCCTTGGGTGCGAAACAATTCCACCAAACGAAAAAGCCGATGCAGAAAACCTGCTGAACAAATTGCCAGATGGCAAAGGCGTTCGCGATCAGGCAACAATCAAACAGGCAAAAAATAAACCCCAGCCTAAACTTGATGGTAGTTCATTCACTTCCGAATCAAACCCCTTCGCAAAGCTGAACGATCCCAACGATGATCTTGCTGCACCAAGTGAAGATTACGGAGATAGTTCAATTGTTCAGGGGATCAATCTGCAAATTGAGGATGTTCCTGAACCCCCGAAACCCAAGACAAAACGGCCAAACTTGAAGTTGGCAAACCTCACGAATTTCGATGCCATTCAATCGGGAGACAACTTACCTCCCCCGCCCCCCAAGAAAAATCCCTATGGTGAGTTCACACCTCAAAACGAACAGCTGTTCAATAACCAGCCCCAACTTCGCGTTTCACAGGATGAAATGCAGGGGATGATGTTCGGGCAAGACACACCAAAGCCAAACCGCTCCTCAGAGGATCAATTAGAACAGTTCTCCAAAACACCCCCGCTGAACATGCACTCCCGCGATGTACAAGCCCGCTCCAACCCAGAGTACAATGTTTCAACAACAAAACACTCAAATCATCAGGATTACAACAACCTGCCCACCACAGATGATCTGGATTCTATTGAAGGCCTGAATTACCAACCGCCAAGCTTTTCACCCCAAAAGCCCCAAAAAACACCCGCCGGGCAAACACCCTCGTTGTTTGATGTTACACCCAGCCCCAAAGCAACTCGCCAGACGGAAAAGTTTCATGAAAGAAAAACATCCCAACCTGTTGAAGTTGATGATGATGAGGAATCAGATTTAGCCGCACCCGATTCCGACTTGTTCGGCAATCCGGCCCGCTCCGCCAGAACTGATGAAACACAAATGACACCGCCCCACGGCGTTGCAAACGAAGAGCTTCTTGAGAGTTACCAGAATCAACAGTTCGCCTTGATTCTACCCTTAGGCTCCAAAATAAGTGTTTCACAGGTTTCACTCTTCATCAGCCACACGGAAAAGCTGAGCAACGATGAAGCACGTAAAGCAGTTGTAGATCGCAAAGGGGTTCTGCGCTCTGGCTTGACGTTGGCAGAAGCGGTGGAGCTTTACCAGCAAACCCTACGATTCAAGCAAACGTTCAGCTTTGTTGTGCTGCGGCGAGAGCTTGAAGCCAGCGAAATGCTGAACGCCTTGAAGGCCGACGTGCTAACCCCAGGAATTCGCCTGCACACCGAGCAGGGTGTAAAGAAACTTCGATGGGAAAAGATTCGGTTCATCAGTTGCGGAAGGCTGAACCGCTTACCAACTGTGGACGTATTCGTTGAACAGGAGTTGCGTCATTTCCGGATGCAGGAAGGCGGTATGAAGTTTCTAGAACTTTACCCCCGTTCCGATGAAGATTCAAACGAGGCGTGCAAAGAGTTTCTCCGCTACCTAACTAAAGCAGCGCCAGAGGCTGAAGTTTCGCACACGGTTCGCAATGTACTTAACGGTAAAACATATCGTCCGCAGAAGTTCTCCAGCAACGAGGAGTACGATTTATACAACCACAGCTTGTTGTTAGGTCATTTTGGCGAAATTGTGCCCATGAAGGAACTCGCACTGGCGTTTTCGGCTGTTTCCTCTGCGTGGTAAACCGAACAACAACAAGGCAAAGCAACCGCCGTAAAACCGCCCAGCGCTGGCAGACTGAAATTCGCCCCCTACCCTGCTGAACCAAACAACGGGCAAGTTGAAATCATTTTCTTATAAAATAACACCAATAATTAAACCAACACTGAATTGAGTATACTGATGGAAAAAATGACGAAAACCGATGAAGAGTGGCAGCAGATTCTTGAGGCCCAAGAATTCCATGTTACCCGCAAACACGGCACGGAACGCTCCTTCACGGGCGAGTATTGGAACCACAAAGGTGAAGGCGTATACAACTGCCGTTGCTGCGGATTGCCGCTCTATGAATCCGATACGAAGTTTGATTCCGGTACCGGTTGGCCAAGTTTTTGGGCCGCAATTTCTGAAGAAAACGTGGAAACATCTCAGGACTCCTCCCTAGGAATGGTTCGCACGGAAGTCCATTGTGCCCGTTGCGACGCCCACCTTGGTCATGTGTTCAACGACGGCCCCAAACCCACCGGCATGCGCCATTGCATTAATAGCATTTCCCTGAAGTTTACGCCAAAAGGCTAAAGCCCGTTACAAAGCATTTGGGATGTTGATTGCGCGCTCCCAGCTGAATCTCCTCCGATCCCAAACGCTTTGCAACGATTCACCCTTCATGAAAACTAATTATACGTGGGTACGGTGGGATCTACTTTCAACGACCACGCGTGAATGCCGCCCGTTAGGTTTTTCACGTTTGTAAACCCCTGCGAGGCAAGGTACTCCGCAACCCGCTGCGACCGAGCCCCGTGGTGGCACATTACAATCAGCTCTTGATCTTTATACTCATCAAGCTCGCCAAGGCGCTCCGCAATGCTTGGCATGGGAATGTTGATGGTATTTGCAACGGCGGCTAAGGCTAATTCATCGGGGTTGCGGACGTCCAACACGTGGGGCGTTTCGCCGGCTTTATGGCGTTCGGCTAATTCTTCAACGGTGTATTGAGTAACAGGGCTCATGGGTAATCCTTGAATGCAGAGTTATTTTGTTGTTAAAATCATTCGTTTCTGGCTTGTGCCTGCCAAGCCTTCTTTTTAGTAATAGTTCACGTTTGAATTTAGGGAGTTGCACCATGTACCGCGCACTTGTTTTTAGCCTGATTGTTTGTTGCTTAAGCGGCTGTGCAGGAGTTCGCCAAAAAGTTGTGGTAACAACAGAACCCGCCGGCGCAGATGTAACGATGAATTCCGTTCACCTTGGGCAAACGCCGACGGAAATCCCTTTTACCTGGTATTGGTATTACGACTTCAAAGCGGAAAAGGATGGCTACAAAACCGCCATCACGCGCGAGCGATTCCGTGCGCCCTTCTACCTGTTGCCCGGCGTTGATTTACTCATGGAAATGATGCCCTTTCACGTGCGTGATACACGCCGCGTTCACCTTGTGATGGATGTTGAAAACTCCCTTCCCGAACCCGAGTTGGCCGCCTACTAAACGCGGTGTTTTGGTGCTGACGAATCAGCCAAACCGCACCTAAACTAATATGCTGCACCACCACCTGCACAAAGCAACCGCCTAACCCAACCCCTAGTTTCGCTTGGAAGATTGAAGAATGACATCCACACCGATAAACTCTCCTATTCTGATTCCTAAAACACACCAGCGCGAGCTGAAAGCAAATTACCCCATCTCGCGGGAAACAACGGTTGGTCGCCACCCATCAAACCAAATTGTAATTCCCTTGGATTCTATTTCTCGTTTTCACGGTAAGATTATTCAACGCGGAAATTACTACATTGTTAAGGATTTGAACTCCAGCAACGGGTGCTACGTAAACGGAGAGCGGGTGGAGGAGATGACGCTGCACCACCGTGACCGTGTGACTTTTGGGGAAATTGAATTTGAGTTTCGCACCAACGATGGAATCAGCTCCACCCGCGGCGAAAGCAGCCAAATGGAGATTTCCAGCGCGGAGTTTGTAGAGTTTCGCGATGATTCCCACGCCGCCATTCAACCCCGCACCCAGCACGTGATTGACCAAACAGAGATGCATTCCCTTCGGGATAAAAGCTCTTTTGTTATGGAAAGAGTGGGCGAAAAAACAGACCAAAAACAACTGCTTCGCCTAACAGATCGCCTAAGAGTAATGTACTCCCTTTCGGAGATGTTGCGCGTCTCCGAAAGCCGCCCTGTGGAAGCCCTGGTGGATGATGTGCTGGACTTAGTATTCGCAGCTGTACCAGCAAACAGAGGGGTAATCCTAACGCGCTTTTCCCCGGGAACCAAGGATCTTGAAATCACCAGCGTGCGCTACAAGGACGCCCCCATTACCGCCCAGAAAGTCAGCATCAGCACCACAATCCTCAATCAAGTAACCAAGGAAAAGGTTGCAATCCTCTCCAGTGATCTTTCCTCGGACGACCGATTCGATGCCAGCGAATCGATTATTTCCCAATCAATCACTTCCATCATTTGCGTTCCCATGATCCAGCAGGACGATGTGGTAGGCGTTTTCCACCTTGAGACCAAGGATGCTGAGAAGAGCTTTACGAACGACGACCTTGAATTTGTCTCCATGATTGCAAATGAACTTGGCTTGGCCTTGGAAAACCGCCGCATGCACAGCGAAGCCGCCCACAAGGAGCGCCTTGCCGCCGTAGGCGAAACCGTGGCGGGCATCAGCCACAACGCCAAAAACATCCTGCTTCTGATGAAAGGTGGCAGCCAGCTGGTAGATAAAGGCCTTGAAAAAGACAACATCAAAACCGTGAAAGACTCATGGTCAATCGTCAAACGCGGGATCGATAAAATCTCCACCCTGGTGCAAGATATGTTGGAATATTCCAGCAACAAAAAACCCATGCTGCAAAAAATCAATGTAAACGACCTGATCTGCGAAATTGCTGAGGATATTGAGAGCCGTTTGGTAAGCGCAAGTGTTACGCTGGAACTTGATTTGGAAGAAGATTTAGAGAGCTATTGGGTAGATAAAACCGGCCTTCAACGCACGTTGGACAACTTGCTGGTCAACGCCCTGGAAGCCTTCAAAGAAGCGGGTGGTCATATAAAGGTAACCACTGCAGTACGCCCTACGGATCAATTCCTCACGATCACAATCCGCGATAACGGCTGCGGCATTCCCCCAGCAATTCAAGAGAAAATCTTTATGCCGTTCTTCACCACAAAAGGCTCCACAGGAACGGGCCTTGGTTTACCCATGTGCAAAAAGGTGATTGAAGACAACGGCGGGACGCTAAAATTACAATCAACGGAAGGCGAAGGAACCCTCTTCATCATCGCCCTCCCCAAAGACCGCCCGGATCTCGACACTGGAAACCAAACCCATGAGGAAGATGAACTTGATTTCTCCTGATCTTGGCGAAATACTTACGCCGCGAAAGTATTCCTTCCAACCCTACCGAGCATTGCTTGGTGAAAGTTCAAAAAGTTTTTGTGGTAAATTCGCAGTTTAATCAATTCACGCAAAGGCGCAACGAACCGCGAAGAGCGCAAATATTATTAGATAATGCATGATGTAGCACAGAGCCGTGAAGGCAAGTGTGGAGAGCTGTAGATTTATAAGTAATTA
Organism: Candidatus Sumerlaeota bacterium; assembly: GCA_036751885.1. Lineage (GTDB taxonomy): Bacteria > Sumerlaeota > Sumerlaeia > SLMS01 > JAHLLQ01 > JANRMB01. The sequence goes on along the minus strand of DAIOTT010000032.1, from coordinate 7,175 downwards.
CAAACAATCACACGTTTTTGTGGCTAAACCCTTAGAATTCCTTTTCTCCCTAGGGAAAATAACTCTTCGTTCTTTGCGCTCTTGGCGGTTCTTTGAACCTTTGCGTGGACAAAAAGTGTATTTATCCGTAAATCAGGATAAATTGATATTGTACGATTCTAACCATTCAATCGCGTTTTGGTATTTTACATCCTACCCTGCGTATTCCTCAATCGCGCGAACAACGATATCGTTACCGTTCATGCGGTCGGGATCGATTTGCGCTCGGTAGCGGGGAACGTTTTGTAGGAATTTCTCCAGCACGGTGGGGGTCAAGGAATCCAGCTCGCACCACATGCCGCCGCCGCTTTGTTGCAGGTAGTAAGCATTGATGTATTGTTCGTGGTTGTTTGCTTCGGGCATGGCAAGCACGGGTTTGCGTAGGTATAGGGCTTCGCCCACGAGTTGGTTGCCGGCGGTGGTGATTAGGGCAAGGCAGTTGCTGAGGTCGTGTTGAAATTGATGGTCGTTAATCTGGCAGTATTCTATTTGGCCTTCGGCGGGTTTTTCCCCGAGGCCGTAAATTCGCACGGGCTTACCGCAGGTTTGCAGGGTTTGAAGGAGTTCTGGCGAGGCAAATTTCCGGAGGTAGACGAGGAGAAAATCGCCGATTTTAGGTTTTGCCGCAAGAATCTCTGGGCGCATGAGTACGCCCGCCATGGTAACTTTCCCTTTAAATTCAGGCCGTACGGGGGGAAAGTAGAATTGGGAAATCACGGTTTGCGCTTGGCCCCAGTAGTAAACGCGCACCACCAGGCTCATGTACCAAGCGGAGAACCGCAGCTTCCAGTTGAGTTGGGAAAGATCGTTGACAATGAGAAAGTGCTGGTGGTTGACGCTGAGAAAGGGGATGCCGCAGCGCTTCGCGGCCCGGGGCAGCAGGGGTTCGAAATCCGTAACGATAACATTAGGCTGTTCACGCTGTAGCAGGCGGGCCATTTTGCGCACCCGTTTGGGCAGCTTGAAGATGAAGGCAATGGCACCACGGGCAGTGGCAATAAAATCAAGCTTTTTGTTGGGCTTGTAGGAAAACCTTAGGCCGGGTATGCGGGTTATGCGCACGTTGGTGTTGCGGTAAATGGGGGCCAACAACTCAAACGCGTCGCCGGGGCAAAGCAGGGTAATCTCATGGCGGTGCCGCAGGGCTTCAACCATGGAGCGCACTCTGGTTGCGTGGCCGCGGCCTTCACCGGACATACTGAAGAAGATTTTACCCATGAGTGCTCCGCTGCTCCCTTGCGAACAAGCTTGGGGAAATCATGCAGAGCCTCAGGGGTTTGGAGCAAGGTTTTCTAGTGATGGTTTACGTGCTCCCTGATGTTTTCCTTCTCTGAAAGGAACACATCAGGGAGCACGTTTTGATTACCGGGGTTTACGGGGGTTGGTAATATGTTGGGCTTCCGGTTATTCGGCCTCTGCAAGCTCTTCGTGCAGAAAGTCATCGGCTGATTTTCCGGCGGGGTTAGCGGTATGCCAAGTCTTTCAAGGGCGGCGGAGATTTTTTCGCCGGTTTCGCCGTTCACCTCCAGGAATTCAATCCCCATAATGCAGGCAGGAACGGCGGCTTTTGTATCGTAGTGGCTCCAAGCCATGCGCCCTTTCAGGTTAAGATCAATGGAATCAAGGTGTAATTCCGTGCGTATGAAAGCTTTTTTCCGGATGAGAAGAAGCCAGAAATCCTTGGTAATCTCCGACGTTACAAGGCGAAGGCCCCCTTGATCGATGTCTTTTACCAATCCATGAATTGCCCGCGGGGTGAAGGTTTCATCGGGGACAAGTATTTTCAGGGTTGCATCAAGATCACAGGACACGCGGCCTTTGTTGGTTTTATTGCCGCGTTTTTGCATCACTTCTGCAATCTTGCGGTTTGCTTCCATTTCCCACTCGCGGCGCAGCAGGTACCCTAGGATTGTGTTGCCAATCACGATTCTATCGCCGTGATTCAGGCGCTTGACCTTTGTTAGGCGTTCGCCGTTTAGGAAGGTACCGTTGCGGCTTTCGTTGTCTTCAATCATGCAAACGGGTTCGCCGCTTTGGGAGTGAAAGTTATCAAAGGCGATAAACGAATGAAAGCGCGAGGTGTTGGGTTTATCGATGACAAGATCTGCATCGTGAGAGCGGCCGATGTAGAATTGCGGCTTATTGATGATCACTTCAGATGCCTGCCCATCATCCGTCAAAACTGTTAGTACGGGAATCAGCTTATTGCCCTCTTTGACGAGTTTTTTGGGGATCATTTGATCTAAGTTGATCTGGGTAATTTCGCTGTGTATGGCTTCAACAGGCATTTTATTTCTCCCTTGTGGAATGTATTACAAGAGAGAATATACGGGAATTATGCCGATCAGTTTTTTTAAGTTTTGCAGTGATTTTTTGCGGGTAAAAAACGCAACTAAGGCTTATGAGAGATTTAAATTTTGAAGCTGAAGAATCGTTTTGAAATACACGGTTCCAAAATCTATACAATTCGCTAAGTGAGTCTCAGGGGAATTTCCCTAATTTTTGAATTCGGGTTCTCGGGTGGAAAAGATAACGCCAAACACACAAACAACTGAAAATACAAGCGTTGCAATAAACCGAGCGGCTAGTACCCGGTTCACATCGGGGTTTGCCTTTAGAGTTTCCCAAAGCAGGATAAAGAATCCTCGCCAATAAACAAATTGCGGAACCTGTACAGAATCCCCAATTTGGACGGCATAAAGCAATTCCGAGGAGTTTCCCCCAACCGGGATTTGGGGTTCCAGGATTGAAACGGGGAAATTAGCCCCAATTGAAACACAAAGCGCTGCAACCACCAAACCCACACGAAGGTTGGTGGGCTGTTGAAGGAATACAAACAACCCCAACGGCAAAAACACAAAGGCCGGTAGCATTAACCGTGGGCCCATGCCAAAGCCGCCCCACCACATGTAGTACCCGCTGTTAAACAGCAGGTACCCAATGAAGCCAAACACGACTAAACCGCCTGCGGAACGCCTGCGTTGATTGCGGGAGGCTAATGCCTGAACCCCGCCGTAGAGTGCCAGCACAATCCAAGGAGACCAGAAAAACAGCCCACGAAACGGGTGTATTGTGAGGTAGTATATTACACTCAACCGGGGTGTTTTTACGCCCATGATCCCTTGTGCCATGTTCACGCGAAATTCCTCCAGATATTCATACTGGTAGGGAATTGTAGGTGTTCCAAAAATGGCGGTTGAATAAGCCATAAAAAGGGCGGGAAACACAAGGCCCGCTGCAATCACCGTGGGTACGCACCATAGGGTGGGGCGCAGGGCAGGTTCAGGGTTGCATTCACCCTGCAGGGCTTTACTGAACCACCCGTGCTCCCAACTGATTCGCAGCAGAAACAGCATTCCGATCAAGAAAACGGCGATCACAAAGATTAAATCACACAGCAATGCAAAGCCCGTGAATAGGCCGATGAGGATGCTGATGAACGGGGTTATTCGCTCGCCCATGGGGAATAGCAACAGGTAAAGCGCCGCTAAGCAGGCTGCAATCCCCGGGGCGTAGGGCATGAAAATACTGGCGTACCCATGCCACAAGGAGCCCACAAAGCACCCCAACGCAACACCGGCACTAAGGCGTGGTGCAAGGCCGTATTGGCAGCCGATGCGCCAAAGAAGCCCCACGGAAAGCGCAGCGGGGAACTTTACCGCCACAAGCGTTAGCAGGTAATTGATTTGTCCCGCACTCGGCACCCACCCAAACAAGCCCCCCACGTGGAAAAATAACCAGTAAAAAGGCAAAGCAAGCAAGCTTACGCCAAAGATTTTATCGCTGTAAAAGCTCTCCTGAAAGTAGGCTTTGTCCATGGTGTAGTATTCGGGTGAATCGTGCAGCCCATCAATTGAAAACGTGTGGAACTCAACTATTGAAATCACCAAGGCAAGGCGTGTGTTTACATTCCACCCTGTTTCGCGGTGGTGAAGAAAAATCAGGGTGGAAAGGGCAAGCAGCACTACCCACACAAATGCCCAGGAGCGTATGCGAACGGAAGGGATGGGGCGGTTCGGGGTTGAGCTCATGAGTCTTCCGCGATTGTGCCAGCGCGGGAGAAATCCCTAATGGCAAGCTCCACCGCCAGCATGCCCCCCGTAAGCGTTAGCGGAAGTGTGGGGCCCGGGTGGGTGAATTCCCCGGCGTAATACAACCCATGAACGGAGGCGCTTTTATTGGGAAACCGGCGGGCCCAATCGCCCCGGCGCAGCAATCCCGTTCCGAACAGCGAACCATGAGCAACGCCGGTAAGGCCCTGCCAATCAGCGGGGGTTATGCAGTATTCCTCCAGAAAATCGTTTTCTGAGATGTTGATGCCCTGCTCTGCCAAGCGCTTTAATAGGCGGGTACGCTCTCGCGAGACTGCTTGTTTTGTCCAAGCGAAGCGGTTTGTTAGATGAGGCGCCAATTGCGTAATCTTCAGCGCCTGCTTCCCCGGTGGGGCGGAACCGGGGTTGATTGCATTCTCGTTGGTGATCACAAGATCGGGCTCTGCGGGTGCAACACCCCAACGCAAGAGCTGACGATCCGTCTCGCGGTCGTTTTCACCCAGCAGGATTGTTTGCAGATTATTCAGCTCGGGAATTTCCCGGCGTAGTCCCCAGAAAAAAGCCAATTGCGAGGGCGAGGGTTTTTTACCACGGTAGGATTTCAGTTCCTCCACCCGGGATTTTGTCGCCTCGAAGTACGTGGTCAGCACGCGGCGGGGATCATCCGTTGAGATCACAAGATCGGCTTTCATCTCGGGAAGCGAATCCGTTCGCACCGTGCGAATGAAGCGTTGCTCCGTTTCAATTTCCAGCACCGAGGTGTTGAAATGAATCTTCACGCCTTTCTCCCGAGCCAACCGAACAAGGCCTTCCACAAGGGCGTTCATCCCCCCTTCCGGGGCCCAAAATCCCCGGCAATGCTCCAGCGTGGCTAACGCCCGCAGCATCTTACCTCCGCTGTAAGGCGTTGTACCAAGGCGCGCAAGGTAGGTGCGGTAAACATCGTACACGCCGTGGTGCTCATAATTTTTGCGCAAATACCGGGCGAAGGAGTGCATGTAAAACGCCGACTTAAACACACGGATTCCGGAGACGGTGGAGAGCATTTTTCGCCAACGCCACTTCCCGGTGCTGGGGACAAGGAATAAGTGCTCCTCGGCATCCAGCGCCTCAGCCTCAAACCGCGACCACAGCTTGCGAAAGTGTTCTGCATCCTTGGGGGAAAAGCGCGCCAACTCCGCTGCAAGCGCCTCGGTTTCGCGGTATAAATCCAAATGGCGTTTATCCTTCAGCAACAGGCGCGCACCGGGATCGCAAGGGCGGAAGGTTATGAAATCGCTGAGGCGGTGATCGGCCAAAGAGAACAAGCGCGCCAGCACTTGGGTGGAGGTCATAAACTCGTGCCCAAGGTGAAAGTTAAAGTCGCCAATCCTCAAATCCTGCAGCACGCCGCCGCAACGGTCTGAGGGCTCCAGCAAGCGAACCCGCGCCCCTGCCGAGGCCAACGAAATGGCAGCTGCAAGCCCCGCCGGTGAGGCTCCTAGAACCACGGCACGACGTCCCTTTAGCGGCTTATCACGGGTCAAGGCCAAGCGGCTCACTCCTTGAATGTAGAACTTTACCCCTCATTCTTGGCATGAAGCGTTGAACACGGTGAAGGCAATTCTACAGCGAGGGAGCATTTTATTGAATTCCCAGTTGAAAACGGGACAAAGCGTGATTGCGGTGATCCCCTAAAGCACCAAACCTTTTTCTTTAGCCAACGCCTTAACCGCTTTTTGCAAAAGCTCCTGGTAATCAGCCCCTTCTTTCAACACCTGCTGCCGAAAAGGCGCAATGCGGGCTTCTGCTTCAACCAGCAACGCCTGCTCTTGGCGCAAGTTCGCTGCAATCTCCGTCCGCACGGCTGCAACCACGGCATTGGCGTCTTTAATCTCGTAGGCAGGTTTTTCTTTCAACTTCCGCAGCACCAGAAAGGCGATGTAATCAATTTGTTTTTGAGAAAGGCGCACAGGCAAAACTCCTAGCTTAGGTGTAAGCATTGATTCTCATGAATCATCAGCTGCTTCAAGAGCAATCATTCACCACGAATGAACACGGGTTTCACGGATAAGCTTCAGCTTTGAGCATCCGTGTGAATCGAAAAAAACAACACCCAACGAGTAACCTATATAGTTTTGCGACGAGAGAAGTGGACTTTATATAACCGATCAGAATTAGAAATTATTATTTCAAGGCCATACTTGGTCTAAAGGTGGAGGAGCTGAACTTTGCAGAAAGCTATTAGTGATAATTGTCCACGAAGTAGCCGCATCTGATGTCGATAGTGTTACATCTGAGGCATGATCTTCTATCATAAATCTTTTTGCAGCATATGAGTATTCAAGAATATTAGGGTCTTTTTGCCTTAACTGATTAACAATGTTACTGTGGCCCATCACTGATAATTTTTCGTCGACATATAACCTTATATACAATGGGAACTCATAAAACTCTAACAATTCTGAATTGTAAGCTTCTGATAAATTAGTTGGATTATTGATTATTGTAACATTTATAGAATCCGTAGAAGGAAAAGTACTCGTAAACAAGCTAAACTCATCAATATCATAAAACAAGTTTTGAGCGCTAGTATTTATATTGTAATACTGCTCAGGGGTTTGCCCACTATTTATCCAGTCTTCTAAAATAGGATACTTCGTTTGTAAATCAGATATACCTTCTTGTAGATCGTTGTAAGCATATAGAGACCAATAATTTTCATCAAAATCTTGGATTGTCACAAAATTTCCGTTAATCCTAATATTTTCTTTGTGATAATCATTTAGAAGTTTTGCGCTTGTAATTTCAATCCAATCCATGCTCATAGATATTATAGTATCCGAAGTGGCTTGATCATCTGTATATCCGTAACCCAAAAAATCATCTTTATATTCTTGATAAGACTTTAGTATTACAGTGGTGTTAGTCGTAGTAGATGGAACATCAATATATGCAACAACTTCCGCATTTACACTTTTAATAATTGCAAGTAATAATAACAACATAAGTATAACTTTATTTTTCATCTCAAAATCCTTTGATTGACATAAGTAGAATGAATTGGTTTTCCTATCCACTGTTCAGTACTAATAAGAACATCTA
>DAIOTT010000031.1:0-24944 GCA_036751885.1 Candidatus Sumerlaeota bacterium | reverse complement strand
CACCATCGGCCTTATTTTTAAAACGAACTTGATCTCCTTCTACCAGGTACAGGCCTTCGCTTCCAATCTCACCGTTGGCCTTCTTTCCATCCGTCCATTCAGGGGGAATGTTCAACATGCTTTTACGCCAATCATCGGGGTTGTTCTTTACATATTTGCGGTCAAGCACGGCCAAAACATTTTGTCGTGCTTGCTCATTAAGTAGGGCTTGTTCCGCAACTTGCTTTGCTTGGCTTGTGGGGGCGTTTTCCTGTAAGGCAATCAGCTGCTCAAGGCGCACTTCAGGGGTTCGACCATCAATTCGCTCAAGCTCTTGTTCCACCCAGCGGTTGGCGTATTTGTTTGCGTTTTTTGGTTGGCCTAATTCATTGGCAAGGTTGCTGGCAGATTCCCACCGTTTCATTTTTCGGAAGGCGCGAAGTGTTTGTTCCTTCCACTCGCGTCCCTGTTGTGAATTCAACTCCGCCTCGCTTAGGTTGCCGTAGGTATTTAACCAAGCATCACGGGAAAAAGTGCTTCCGGGAAGAAGGGGTAAAATGATTGCTCGGCTCATGATATCAATCACAAATAGTGAACGAATGGATCGAGTCCAGCCGGTTTCCAGCTCGCGGGCATTTTCGGAACTCAAGTGACGATTCGGAAACCGAGGGCTTTCTGCATAAACTAAATAGCGGCGAACGCTTCGTCGGTAGTCAGCGTTTGCTTGGGCAAAGCCCACAGCAGGGTTGAAGTCCTCACGATTCAAATATTGCACGGAGCGTTCAGCCCAAAATCCGCTTCCGTTCTTTGCAAACCATTCTAACAATTCGCGTGCTTTTAGGGTATTACCTTCTGCTGCTAACGCGGTGGTTTGCACCAGTACATACTCATCAGCAAGCAGAGGACTTACTGTACCTTCAAGAGCAGATAAACTTGAATAGCGAATCCCTAATTCGGCGTAAGGTGTTTGCAAAAGAACGGCTTCAAGAAGGGCGTTGTACCCTTCGGAAACGGAGCCGGTGAACGCATCATCCGCCGATTGCTGGATTGAAATAGAACGCTCGCGTCCCTCGGCTTCGCGCTGTAATTGCTGAATGAGTTCAAGGTGCGCCTTACGCTGCGGGGTTTCTTGATTTGTGAGAAGCAATTCTCGATCAAACCACCAAAGGGCATTGTAGATGTTGCCCTCCTTAAGTTCCCGCTGGGCGTTTCGTTCGGCTTGTAATGTGGCAGTTCGCAGGCGTTTTGTTGGGTATTGTTGTACTACTCGTTCGGCTTTTGGTTTCAACTGCTCTTCAATGGGTGGGTTTGTGTTTAGGTAGCTTCGTGCTTCGGCAAATTCGCGGCGTTGCTCAGGGTTTAGCGTCTTTCGCCCTACAGTGTACCATTCTGCAAAATCCAATGGTGGTTGAAGTAAACCAAAAAGCTGGAGTTGCAGAACACTGAAAATTGCCCCGGTAAAGGAGTTTACCTGCCGGCGAGCTGATTCGTAGCGTTGGTTGCTTCGCGCGCGGGCAAATTGTTCGCGGGGGTTTACCTGATCAACCAAGGCAAACAGTTGTTCTGTTTCCCCATCTTGCTTGAAGTTTTGGAGTAAATTCTTGGTGGTTGATTTACTGCGAACCCTTGGTTGAATGGCACCAGAAAGCAGGGCAATATTATCACTAAGAATCAGGGGGCGTTGGCCATTGCGTTTTTGGTTTTTTTCTTCAATCTCGCGGCTTCGGGCTAATGCATCCAACTCGGCGGGTTTTCCCAGCAGGCTGAATTGCAAGGCTTGCTGTGTGGCAAGTTGCTCTATTGAAACCTGTGGTGCACCTTCCTGAGCCGTGCACAGCAAAGGCGTTGCTAACAAAGCGCACGCACCAACAAATGCGCTCAGAAACGCCTTTCCCTGCTTGTTCATTGTTGCTCCTGCTTTTTGCGGTATTGCTTTAGTAATTGATGATCCTCAGGGCTTAGAAAGCCGACTTGTACAAGAGCTTCCCACTCTGCTTCCGGGTACCCTAGGTAGGTTCTAAGTTTTTGGTTTAGGGCGGGTAATTCTGCCTCTAATTTTTTTTCATCGGATGTATTCATGGGTACTATAGAAGCATTGGGTAATAATGAACCGGGGATTGGCACGGCTTGATTTTGTTCGCCGGAAAGTTTGCCGCTGTGTTCATGTGCGGTAATTTTTGTTTTTTTCTTAACATTATTCAGGTCAACTTTTTCGGCTTCAAGGCGTAACAATTCTATGGGGGAAAGGCCTTTGCGCTGTTGCTTTTCTTTGGTCTCTTTTTCCTGCTCAAGGTATTGCCTTGCCATTGCTGCACGCATGCGCTTAATTTCCTCTGGTGTCATTAAATCTTTCTTCTTCAACCGCGTAAGCTCTTCAAGGCCCATAAGGCCTGAATCACGGGGTTTACGCCGAAAAATAAAAATGGCAACCGCTGCTAAAACAATCAAGATAATCAGTGTTGGTATTAGGTTGATAAGTTCTTGTTGAAGACTTTCCATAAGCCGTTGCACCCGTGTTTATTGCCCCTATGATTGCCTAAATGGTTGAGCAACAACAACCCAAAAAATTGTACGCCTAGGGTGTGGAACTTGAGTAAGACGCTAGAACTGATTTCAACGTAGATTCATTCAGTGGTTCGCCGCCTAATTCATGCTGGGCAATAAACTGCCGAAGCGTTGCTTTTAATTCCCGAATATTGGTTTTCACGGTTTCGGCAATTTCGTTCAAAATCCCTTCAGGAAGCGTAAGATGAGGAACTTCCTTTGCCTGACGGTGAAGAATGGCTAACCGCGTTTCGTAATTAGGGGGCTTAATTTCCACAATCACACCGGAACCAAAACGGCTTTTCAGGCGTTTTTCCAAGTGGGAAATCTCCTTCGGCGGCCGATCCGACGTCATTACAATTTGCTTCTTGGCTTGGAACAAGGCGTTGAACAGGTGGAAGAATTCCTCCTGTGAGCCTTCCTTGCCCGCTAGAAAGTGAATGTCATCGATTAAGATGAGCTCGCTGCTTCGGTAACGATCCCGAAACTCTTGGAGTGAATTCTCTTGGATTGCATCAATCAGTTCTGCGGAAAACTGCTCTGAGTTTGTGTAGACAATTGAGGGCGGAACTTCCCGGTTGCTTACCTGGTTTGCAATGGCATGCAGAAGGTGAGTTTTGCCCATGCCGACGTCCGAGTATAGGAAGAGGGGATTGTGGGGAGTTTCACCGGGGGCTTTTGCAATAGCTTTTGATGTAGCAACGGCAAACCTGTTGTTTTCGCCGACAATCAGCCGATCGAAATCGTATTCTTCAATCAACGTAAGGCCGGTACGCGCGTAACCATTGGCGCTTACGGCGTGGTAAGTACCGTTGTATGGGGCGGTGATTTTTGTAAGAGGTGCGCTTGACGGGGCTTTCTTTTGCGGGGGAATTTTGCCGATGTTTTGCAGCAGGGGAGCAATTGATTCCCAAACTTGGAGGGCTTCTTTCGTTTTACCCTGATCGCTCAACAACTCAGCCCAAAGGCTTTTCGCTGCAAGGGATGAATCATCCACTTCCAACGCTTCTTGGCAGCAGGCTTCTGCGTCTTGAAAACGCTCTTTAGTTCTCAACCACCGGCCGTAATCTACCAACTCGTTCACTGCTTGGTTCTCACGCTGATCTTTCAGGTAAGCATCAATCAGGAATCGCCTTAGCTCAGCGTTGTCTGGCTGGTGGTGAACCGCTTCTCTGCGAGCGGCGTAAAAGGCGTCGCGTTCCCCTTTGCTGAGGTGGAATTCAGCGAGTTGAACCAGCTCTGCCACAGCCCGGTCTAAATCTCGGTTTTCAACATCAAGGTACAGGTTAACAACTTCCCGTTGAATGAGCGTTGAATAGGGGGAAATTTCCAAGGCGGATTGTAGGATTTTTTCTGCCCCTTCAAAATCACCACGCCGACTGTGCAGCAGGGCTGCTTCGCGTAAGTTTTGCAGGGCTTCTTTTTCGTGGCCGCCAAGCTGATTGTAAAATTCCGCAAGCCCCAAGTAGGCGCGCTCGTTTTCAGGGTCTTGCTGAAAAATTTCTTCAAACACATCTTCCGCCTCATTGGGGCGGTGGTTGCGTGTGTAATGTGCAGCGAGTTTAAGCAGCACTTCAATCGCTGCTTGGGGATCACTTAAGTCGCGGTAGATTTCCGCTAATCGGCGGTAAAGCGGGGTTTCTGCGGGAACAAGTTCCAAAAGTTTTACATAACGGGAAACTGCATCATCCAGTTTATTTTGATCTTCCAACAAAGTGATGAGGCTTCTTAGTTGAGCAATTTCTCCGTCGGTTTCGTTGGCTAACTCATGGAGTTTGACGAGCGCCTCCTGAAAAATCGAGGTTCCTTTTTCGATTGTTTTCCACTCAGTAAGCTTGGCTTTGCATCGATCTAATTGCCGTTCATCCACAATTGAATCTAAATACTGATTCAAATACCGCTGCAGAACGTCAGAGGTTTTATCAGTTGTAAACTCCAACTCAATCAGCCGTTCATGAGCATCAAAATCTCGTTCTCGTTCGGCTAATAACTCCAGCAGAATTTCTTTTTCCTTAAGGGCTTCGCTTTGCTGCTGATAGTAATTTGCTAATGCCCAGGCGGCTTTTCCCCACTCGGTGGAATCTCCGCTTCGGGCGTACAACTCAATCTGAAAACGCCTGTATTCTACGTTTTGCGGTTCTGCTTCAACAAGCCGTTTAGCCTCTAGTTGTGCGGCAGGGAATTGTTCTTCATCCGCCAGCTTTTTAGCCAAGATCAAACGAGCGCGTTGGTTTTCAGGAGTATTCTTGAGCAGTTGTGTTACATTGATCAAGCGTTCCAAATCAACTATTCGCGCTTTGTCCCTAAGGGTTAATTCTTGCAGCACCTCAAAAGATTCAACGTAATCCCCTTGTTTAAAGAGCAAGGCTGCAAGCTCCTGTAAGTGCTCTACAGCAGCATCAGGTTGTTCCAGCTTCTCCAGAACGTGGGCCAACTCACGCTGGGCCCGGGCATTGGTTGGATCTCGTTGCAGAAGATTTTCAAGCTCTTGACAAGCCTCCGGGTATTTGCCCCGCTCAATAAGATTTTTACACGCCTTCACTGCTTGAAGTGAAGCCTTTACCGATTCACCCAACGCTTCCAGCGCGTGGGAATAGGCTAACAAAAATTCCGGCTTCTCCGGCGCTACAATCAAGGCCTGCTCTGCAATTTGGCGCAGACCGGTCATATTGCTTTCCGCCCTGAGCTCTTCTATGGATTTTGTGAGCACTTCAATAGCGATTTTTTTGCGCTCCAGCTTTAACAATAAGGAGACAAATGCCAAGGCGATGCGCGCACTATCGGGGGCAATCTCCTGCATTCTTCTGTACACAGCAATTGCTTCGTCGTAATCCTGCTCTTTCTCATACAGGTTTACTAGTCGCCTTAGTTGAGTAATGGCGGCTTCTGCCTCGCCTAATTGGCTGAACAAGTCGGCAGCTTGCTTCAGCGCTTCTTTATCCGTGGAATCTTGCTGAATCATTTCCTCAAGCATCATTTTGGAGGCTTCTAAATCGCCCTCCTTCTTGTAAAGCTCCAAGGCGTTAAAGCGCATTTCGCGGGCTTTTTCTTGGTTGTTGAGCTGCGTGTACCCAATCACTAGGCGCTCCACAATGTTTGTATCGCCGGGGTGGATTTGATCCATTTCCTCCAGAATCGCAATAAAGCCCTCCCACTTGCCGCGCTCCATTAATTTATCCACGTGGCGCAATGCATCCATAAATTCTTTGCGGCTAATGCCCAAAGCCCCTTGGGTTTTAATCAGGGAAAGAACGGCGTCTTCACTTTCGGGATCTTGTGCTAATGCATCATTCAGGATTTGCAGTGCTTCTTGGAAGCGCTCCTCCGCCCGCGCACGATCTGCTTGGCGCACCATTTCCCGTGCGGCTTCAACGTTATTATCCAACAATACAAGCAACTGCGAGATCATCGGCGTAACATCAATCTCCGTGCTCGCTAACTCGTCAATCGCTCGGTAGGCTTCGATTGCCCCTTGGTAATCTTCTTCAACTTCACCGTAATCAGCAATCAGCATAAGCTGTTCAAGGGCCTGATCTTTAAGCTTACGCATTTTGTAGTGCTCAGCTAGGCGCCAAAGCAGAACTCGGTGGGCGGGGTTTTCTTGCAAGGCGTGTTTAAGCAGCTTTTCACTTTGTTCAAAGTTTTTTGCTTCATCCTCTGAAACGGAAAGCTTCGCAACCCAAGTGGGGAGTTCCTGCTTTAGGTTCATTTCCCGCAGGTAGTGAACTTGCGCCCGCAGAACGCGCAGGTTGTTCGGATCTTCTTGAAGCACGGAATCCAGCCGAATCCGTGCTTCACTCATGTGTTGCGTACGTTTGTCGGGTTCCACGCGAGCTAATTGAATGCGGTTTTCCGCTTCAACAACGCGGCGGTAAATCTCCTCGGGTTCTTCTGCTAAGGCAACATCCACTGAGTATTCTGCCACTAAAATCCGTAGGGCATCATCGTAGGGAATTTTTTGGCTTAGGGCAAAAAGCTGAATAATATCGCCGCCCTCGGATATTGCACAGGAGAGCCTGGAGCAATAACACGTTTTCTTTGTACGATCAATTACCAGAGTGCGGAATTTCTCTTCCTTGTGCACGGGGCAGTAGGCGCGAATCGTCCCCTGCCCAAGCTGAAAAGTTTCCGGGTGCCAATCTAGGTGTTCAAGAACGTCTTCTGCCGTAAGGCGTTCCAGTACATTTTGAACCTGATTTGTAGGGTAAATTGAAAGCATTTAGTCCGTAATCCGAGGAATGGCTGCTGATCTTGATCGATTTATAATGAATTCTCTCAATTAAGGAATCGTTGTGTCAAAAGGGATCGTGTAAATTGGGTTGCTTGAATACCGCTTAAGTGCATCAATATTTTCAGTCCAATGCTGCAAGTTCAATGGAATGGAGTGTTTACCCTTTTGGAAAACGTTACACGGCAGGAGCTTTTCTCGCGCCTAAGTTTGTGTGAAATACGATTGTCCGATTTTCCGAGCGCTTTAATTTCCAACAATTTATTGTCCGCGACAAATCTACCCCGCATCCGTATGATAAAAATAACCTGAAATTGATTTAGAACTCATAAAGACTTCCGCCCATTAATGCTCCAAACCCAGTTCCGCCCAATGCTGAGGAACATTTTATGGCTAAGGCCTTGCAACTTGCTGCTCTACCCAAGGGGCAAACCCGCCCCAACCCCATGGTGGGTTGTGTGATTGTTAAGGAAAACACCATCATTGGCGAAGGGTATCACCACCGTGCTGGTTTGCCCCACGCCGAGCGGGAAGCGTTAGCCGCTTGTACAGCAGATCCGCAGGGGGCAACCGCTTATGTTACGCTTGAACCGTGCAACCACCAAGGCAAAACGCCGCCCTGCACCGAGGCTCTTATAACCTCGGGCGTTGCGCGTGTGGTTGTTGCACAGCTTGATCCAAACCCTCAGGCTCGGGGGGGTGTAGAGCGCCTTCAACGGGCTGGAATCGACTGCGAAATCGGTTTGCTGCAACGCCAAGCGCAACTGCTCAATGCATCCTTCAACCTCTTTCATCGGCACAAAACGCCCCTTGTAACCCTCAAGTGGGCTTCCACGTTAGACGGCTGTACAAGCACCACCACCGGCAGCAGTAAGTGGATTACCGGCACGGCGGCGCGGGAGTTGGTTCACGAGCAGCGGGCCGCTCACGATTGCATTGTGGTGGGCCTTGGTACAGCTTTGGCCGATTCGGCCAGCCTGACGGTTCGCGATGTAGAGCTGATTGCCCCGGCGCCGATGCGAATTGTTTTTGATTCCCACCTGCAAATTCCGCCGAATCACCCAATGATTGAAGCAGATCCCTCAACCGCCGTGATTTGCGGATTGCCCTCGGCGAACTCTGCAGCGCGCCGTGGGCTGGAATCAGCCGGCGCACAAGTTGTGCTATTGCCTGCCAATCAGCAGGGACAAATCTGCCCTAAAGCCTTTTTGGCGTGGTGCACAAAGAACAAACTTCAGTCGGTCTACGTGGAAGGGGGGCGCAACCTTGCAGGCTCCTTTTGGTCGCAGGGGCTGGTGCACCGCATACACTCCTTCATTTCCCCTTCAATCGTTGGGTTTACGGAAAAAGGACTTTCGCCCCTCAAATTGCTAGACCCCATTACACAAATGAATGAAAAACACCTACTAGATGAAATTGAAATTACACCCGTAGGCCGTGATGTACTCATCAGCGGATGGACGCCACAGGCCTTATCCATGATTGTGAATTCGGCGAGCGATTCCCCTGAATGAATACTTTGCAAAACAAGCAAGCTGTTACCCTAAACCTTCGCCGACACCGGCAACGTGTAACAGCGCATTTACCCTATATCATCGGCGTAACAATTGTTGCGCTCGTTTTCTTCGGAACTTCGTTGAATGGGTTTATTGATACAGGGCACGATTCGCTGGCGTGCGTTGTTCGTTACATTGAATACCGCGACGAAATTGCCGCCGGCTACTGGCAACCTCAGCTCTTCAATTCGGTAATTCTAGGTGCAACGCACGCGTTCCCTGTTTTCTACCCGCCCATGGGGTACATTGTTGCCTTATTGGCGGGGGGTTTTGTACATGATCCTGTTTGGGCTGTAAACATCTCCTTTTTTCTCTCCATCCTACTAAGCACCTACTCCGCCTATTACATGGGGTTTGTTGCCAGTAATAAACGTTGGGGGGGTGTGTTAGCTGCTTTGGTGCTGACAACGGCAACGTACCGATTTGTGAATTGTTACGTTCGTGGCGCCTTGGCGGAATCTTGGGTGCTGGTTTTTCTTCCGTTAATTCTTGCGGGTATTATTCGGCTCATGCAAGGCAAGCGGGCTTGGGGGCTGATCAGCATTGGCGTTGCGGGTGCATTGCTAAGCCACTTAGTGATGATGCTTTGGTTTGGCCCTTTGTTGCTGCTTGCTAACCTTCCGATATTCCTGAGCAAAGGGGGTTGGCGGGGCGTGTTGCAATACGCCGTTTCCGGTGGGCTGGGCTTTGGGCTTACCCTTTGGTTTCTCATTCCCCAGCAAGCTCTACTTCCGGAGGTTCACGCCTCCGATGTAAAGTACATGTGGGGCGAATGGAAAGGCGTTGTAGAGCACCGCGTGTACTTTAGCCAGTTGTTTGATCTTACACAGAATGCTTGGAGCGGCGGCTCAGAGTATAAGCTCCCGTACATACACGATACCATGAGTTTCCACTTAGGGACAGGTGGGGTATTAGGGGCACTGGCGTTGGTTTTGATTCTTCTTAAGCCCGTAACTTACGGCGTAAAAAACTTCACTGCGTTTACAAATGCCAAGGTCAAGCCGCACTATGCAGCTGCAACATTAATAGCCGTTAGTGCCTTGTGTTGGCTTTTCTACATGCTTGTTCTAACGCGGACCGAGTGGTTTGATTGGTTGCCAACAAAGATGGGGTATTTGCAATTTCCTTGGCGCTTGCTGGGGTTACTTGCGGTGTTTCACGCATTCTTTCTTGCCTACGCCCTTGCCTTTTTCCCGAAGGTTCGCCGCAACACGGGTATGCTGATTGGTGCGGCAGTGCTTATTCTGGCAACAGTTCCCAGCTTTGTATCGCACCGCGATTACAGGCTTTCCGTGTTTGATGGGCGCACACCGGAAACGCTGCATTCAACGCCCTTGGTTGCGGAGGACTTTCGCGATTCGTTTGAGTCCCGCGTGGGCGGAACTTCCATTGCCGAATACACAAACAAAGGGTTCCCCGTTATGCTGCTCCGGAAAAACTGGCGGGACTTTCAACTCCCCGAAGCGGGACTCATTGAAGGCAATGCAACAATCTTGGCACGCTACATCAAGCCGGGCCTTTGGGAAGCTGAGGTTCAAGCGCAGGAAGCCTCAAAGGTGTTTGTTCCTACAATTTATTATTCCTTCTGGCGGGCTGAAGATGCAACCGGCAAGCCTGTCACTACGTTCGCCTCAAACGGTTTTCTTGGGGCGGAAGTTGAAGCGGGAATTACAACAATTACATTCAAGCGAATCTACCCTGCGTTCTACACATTAGGGTGGGCTTTAAGTTTCATCAGTGTAATTGTGTTGCTGGTATTGATGTTTACACCTTGGCGTATGGTTACATCATTTTTCAATCGGACAAAGCTGAAATAAAGCAGTATTGTCTTATTGAATCCGCCACTAAATATTAGCGGATTCAATCTTCGCTGTGGTTGTATTTTGAGTTGGAACAAGTTGCTTGTTTTCCGCTTCATCGTTATCGATAAAAATGCTCCCCAAAAAGCGGAACACTCGGCGAATGTCGTCCTCAATGATATAGAGGGACGGGATGAGCAACAAGATAATCGCCGTTGCAAAAAGAAGCCCGTACCCCAAGGAAATTGCCATGGGGATTAGGAACTTGGCTTGCCGCGAGGTTTCTAAAATCATCGGCGCCAACCCGCCAAAGGTTGAGAGTGTTGTCAGCAGAATAGGCCGGAATCGGCGAATCCCGGCGTAGTAAATCGCATTGAAAGGCGTTTCACCTTTTTTGCGTTGTTCGTTAGCGTAGGTAATCATCACAAGCGAATCGTTAATCACCACTCCGCTCAGGGCAATAATTCCCATTACGCTAATCACGCTTAAGTTGTAGCCCATGACCAAATGGCCTAGCAGCGCGCCAACAATCCCAAAGGGAATTGCAATCATCACGATAATTGGTTGTGTGTAGCTTTTAAAGGGAATGGCGAGCAGCGTAAAAATCCCCATTAGGGCAAAGCCAAAGCCAACGCCTAGGGTGCCAAAACTCTCCTTCCGATCTTGCTGACGGCCGCCAAAGCCGATGTTCAATCCGGGGAAATCTGCTTTCATATCATCGAAGACTTCTTCCACTAATGCTTGTTCCACGCGGCTGGTTGCATCGTCCGGTGTTACGTTGGCGGAAACGTTGATCACGCGCCTGCCGTCGATCCGGTTAATGCTTGTGTAAGCGCGCCCGCGGCTGATCTCCGCAATTTGCCGAAGGGGAACATCCTCGCCGGCAGGTGTGCGAATCAGTAATTGCTCTACATCGTATTCGCTTGTGCGTTGATCTTTTGGTAGAATTACACGCACACGAACCTCGTTTCGTTCGCGCAGTTGGCGCAAGGCTTCCGCTCCTTCAAAGGCGTTGCGGATTTGCCGTGCAACTTCTACTGAGGTTAAACCTAGGCTGCGTCCCTCGGGCTTGAGTGTATAGGTAAGTTGCTCTTTGCCTAAGTTGAATCCATCGTCAATATCAGAAACACCTTCATACTCTGCCATGCGTTCGGCAAGGCGCCCCGCAGCTTGCTCTAAGGTTTGTACGTTGGGGTGTGAAAGCTCCGTTGTAATGGATGCACCACCGCCGGGCCCGCCGCGGTCGCTTTCGTAGCGCAGCGTTTCAAGGCCTACAATTTCGCCCACTTTCTCCCGCCAAATTCTTGTAACTTCGGAGGTGCTGAGGGGGCGAATGTTTGGTTGTTCCAAGTAAAGCGTAAGGCCAACCGTGGTGGGGCTTACTTGTGTGCGCAGTCCTTTGACCAAGTTTTCATGTTCCTCAGCAATTTCCAAGGCGGCAACCTCTAGTTCTTTGCGAACCGCCTCGGCAAATGCTGTGGGGCTTCCTACGGGAAGCGTTGCGGTTACAACGGCTTGATCTGATTCAGTTCTCGGAAAAAATGAAAACCCCATGCGCCCGCTGCCTGCATAGCCAAGCATCACTGAAAGCATGGCAATGCTGATGGCAACAACCAAGTACCGCATGTGAATGGCACCGCGTAAAAAGGGCGCGTACATTTTGTTGATGAAAAAATTCAGCCCCCAACTGGTGAAGCGCTGCACAACGGTGATTAACCGGATGAGTGGATTTTTGGAGGTTTCTTTCACGTGGGCCAAGTGGTTCGGAAGAATAAACAGGCTTTCAAACAGTGAGATCAGGAAAACGGAAATTACCACCGCCGGAAGCACCAACCAGATTTTGCCATCAGCACCGGGGAGAAATGCCAGCGGGATAAATGTTAGGCAGTTTGTTGCAATACTAAAGAAAACGGGAATGGCAACATCTTGCGCGCCCTTCACGGCAGCATCCAAGGGGTTGTAGCCTTGTAAGCGGTATTCATAAATATTCTCACCCACAACAATCGCATCATCTACCACAATTCCAAGGGCGATAATAAAGGCGAACATGGAGATCATATTGATGCTAACACCCAGGTAGCTGAGCACCAAAAAACTACCGGCAAATGAGATGGGAATACCCAGCATAATCCAAAAGGCAACGCGGGGCTCTAAGAATAAACCGAGTAGCAAAAGCACCACAATCAAGCCCGTCCCCATGTTGCGTAAAAGCAAATCCCGCCGTTGTTCAAACAACTCGCTGGAGTCGCGGTTTACATCAATTCCAATCCCCGTGGGGAGTGAGTCAGAGATTTCATCCAGCGCTTTCCACACTGCGGAACTAACCCCTGTGGGGGTTTGGTCGCCAACGCGAAACACCTCAAGGTTAATGGCTGGCTTGCCGTTGTACAAGGTGTATTGATCCACATCTTCAAACTCCTCGCGAACCTGTGCTATGTCACCAAGGGTAAGCACCGCACCTTCGGGGGTTGTGATGATCGGGATTGTAGCGAACTCCTGGGCGAAATCTTTTCGCTCATCAAATCGAAGGAGAATTTCCCCGCTGGAGGTTTGTATTCCGCCGCCGGGAATTTCCACGCTTGTGCGGGCAATGCGTGTGGCAATATCTTGCAGGGTTAAATTATAGGTTCGTAGAATTTCACGCTCGGGAAGAATGTGAACCTCAAAATTCCGGGCGTTATCAATTTCAACTTGTGTAATACCCGGAGTTTGTAGCAACCGCTCGCGAACGTTTTCCGCAATATTGCGCAACGCCCATTCGCTCGCGTCCCCGTAAACTTGTAAGTCCAATACTTCGCGCCTGCGCGAGACTAATTCAATCTGCGGTTCTTCCGCATCATCAGGCAACGTTCTAATGCGATCAACCGCTTGTTGAATATCTTGGTAAACCTGAATGGCATTTGCGCCGGGATCGTACTCGGCGGAAATGCTGCCGCTTCCCTCCCGGCTGGAGGATGTTACTTCAACAATATTTTCCACGCCGCGAATGGCTTCTTCCAAGGCAAGAACAATTCCTTGCTCCACTTCCTCGGGGCTTGCACCGGGGTAGGAAACGGAAACATTGACAACATCTAGCGCAAACTCTGGGAAGACTTCTTTGGTAATGTTCACCATGGCAACCAGCCCGCCAACGATGAGGAAGATCATCAGCAAATTGGGTGTCACGCCGTTGCGGCACATCCAGGAAATGGGCCCACGGTGAAGCTTATCGTATTCTTCCTTTGTTAGGTGAACCGAGCCAGAAACATAGGGCGTGGAATGATCTTCCAACGCGGCATTGTTCACTTCATCGGCTTCAATGGAGTTTGTGGGTTCCGTCACAATCAGCCTCCTGTGGGTGGGGTAGTGGTCGCGGGTTTGGTTGTGCTGGGGGGCTCAACGGTTTGGGTATTTGTGGGCGCAGCGGAGCCGGTTGACTCTTCATTGAACGCTTGTAGGGAATTGTTCTCACTCTGCGGAAGGGTTGATTCTGAGGGCTGAACCCGCAGCAACATATTCTCCACGGGGGTGGAAAGGGTGCTGGTTATAACCAACTCACCACCGGTAAGGCCTTTGGAAACGTACACTTCATCCCGGCCTTTCCAATCAATATTCAAGTCCATGATTTGCAATGTATTCTCGGTGGACTTCAACCACACCTGGTTGCCGTTGCGCAGGTGCTGCCGATTTACCGCAACAACATTATTCAGCGTTTTGCCTTCAATTTCAGCGCGCACGTAACTGTTCAACAGCAGCGGTGGGGTTCCGGCATTTTCCGGTTGCAGGGAAAGCGGATCCTCTACTGCGATCAGCAAGGATGCCATTCGGCTTTGAACTTCCACGGCATTTGTGAAGCGCACTACGCGTCCCTCCCGGTAAACGCCTTTGCTCCAAGCGGCATCATCGTAGATCCGTGCAACCGAACCCCCGTTGCCATCTTTATCGGGGAGCTGAATCCAACGAATATCGTCCAACGGAACACTCACTTCCACCCAAAACTGATCTGTCCCTACGATGTCCGCCAGCCGGGTGCTGGTGTTTACAATAAGGCCAACCTCTGTTTCTTCTGCCATAACAATGCTGTTGAAGGGTGCATTCACCACGGTGCGGGTAACGTCAAGCTTGGCAACGTCCAAGGCGGCTTCTTGGGCTTCTAGCTGAGCCTTTGCAGTTTCCAGTTGGGGAACACGAAGAATCAAGCCGGAATCACCGGGGGTGATTTCCTGGCCTAACAACTCAAACTCCTGCCGGGCGATTTGTTGTTGGCCAAGTTCCAGATCAAGATTGCTTTTTGCTTGTAAAACACTTGCAACCCGTTGGCGAACGATGAGCTCGTAATCCTGCGGGTTGATTCTTACAACGGGTTCCCCTTGCCTGAAGTAACCACCCGGCTCCAAGTTTGGTGAAACGGAGATCAACTCCCCAGCGACAAGGGGCTGCAGGCTCACTTGCCGGGCGGGAATCACCAAGCCCATGGCGCTAACCGTTACACTGCGGTTTGCTGAGCGCAACTCTTCCACATCCACCAAGCGGGCAAGTTTTGTTGTTTCACTATTCCCACGCCGCGCTTTGGGGGGAGTTGCCAACATGGATTTTGTAATGGTGTACCCAAAAGCCAAAATTGCAATGGGCAGAAGTACGCCAAACACCAGCGTGAAGCCAAGGCGAGCAATCAACTTTGCTCGGTGCTTTTTGCCCGTCGTTTTCCTAGGGCTTCCTTGGGGGTCTTCATGTTGTTCGCTCATGATCTGGTGCTCCGGTGCATGGGTAAAAGGGGAGAGAGAGAATTTGTCGTTTAGGGCTGTAGAGGGTTTTCTTGTGGAGTTAAGGGCTTCGGGTTCAGGGGTAAGGGGTAAGCTGAATTTCCCCTCAAGTATTCAAGGAAGTTGCCTTGTGCCTCGGGTGCGGGCATTTCCCAACCACCAGCAAGGGCGCGGCATAAATCAATGCGGAAGCCAATCAGTTGCTGTTGAGAGGAAAGCAATTCGCGCTCAAGGTTTTGCTCGGTTTGTTGTGCATCCAACACACGCAAATATTCCGTGTTGCCTTGTAAGAACTCTGCTTGAATCCGCTCGCGAACTTGGCGCGCCAAGGCAAGCTGCTGCTGAATGCTTGCAATAATTGCCCGTTGTTCATTTTCTTGAACCAAGGCTGTTTCCACCTCGGCCAAGGCGTTCAGCACGGCTTGCCCATAATTATTCAGGCGTTCTATTACAATAGCTTGATTTCGCTGAACCTCAATTTTACGACGCCCACCATCAAGAATGGGCACTGTAGCGTTGGCCGCTAATGAGGACAACCAGTTGTCGAACAAATCCCGCCAGCGGCGGTCGGCGGTGGAGAACGATCCCGTAAGGGAAAGGCGTGGGTACTTCTCGGCAATCACTGAGGCCAAACGTTGGTCTGCCGCCTGCACGGCAAGCAATGCCCCGGCAAGATCCGGCCGCTGTTGAACCCACTGCGCGGGAATCCCCGTGTTCGGCAACGGTGGCAGCACAATCAGTATTCCCGTTTCCCCCGCATCAAAGCCCTCAGGCACTTCACCTACCAGCGTGGCAAGGCTGATTTCCAGAACGCGCAACTGGCTTTCCGCCCGGCGAATTTCCTCCTGCCGTGATTCCAACAGCTGACGTTGCTGCAGCACATCGCTGGCGGTGCTGCGCCCCACGCGGAACCGGCCTTCTATCAGCCCCAACGTTTCCTGCGTGGTTTGGGCTTGTTTTTGAAGCAACGCAATCTGCCCCTGTTGCTCTTGCAGGCGGTAGAACGTGCTTGCCACCGTTGCGGAAAGGCTAATCGCAGCGGATTGTAAATCCGTTATACTTGCCTGAGCCTCAAACAATGCGGCGTTGCGAGCGCTGCGCAACCGGCCCCATAAATCCACCTCGTAACTTGCGGAAAGTCCCAAGTTATAGCGCCGATCCTCAGAGTAATCCACAACCGTTTTGGGAGTTTGGTTGGGCCGTGGTGTGCTGATCTCTTGCTTTTCATACGTTTTGGTGAACGAGCCCGTTGCGTCCAACGTGGGAAACAAACTTACCCCCGCCAAACGAGCCTGCGCCTCTGCCTGAGACAACCGAGCCCACGTGGAGCGCAGATCAAAGTTCTTCGCAAGGGCCTGCTCCACAAGGGCATCAAGCTGCGGATCTTGAAAATCCTGCCACCATTTTGCCGAACGAACTGCTTCACCGGTTTGCAGGAATTCATCAGGCAATACTACGGGGTTAGGAACTTGAGGGGTTGTTGTTTTGCACCCTTCAAGAATCATCAGGCACGCGAAGAAAACAAAGCCAGAGATTGGGTTTCGGTGAAAGGAGAACATAAGGTTTGCGGGGTTGCCCTAGGTGTGGATGTTGAACGCCAAAAACGCTTTGCTTGAGCCCATCAATCAAGCAAAAGGGCACGAGTGAAAAAATTCAATCGCGCCAAAATGTCGATCTATAAACTAATAAAGCAGGAAATAAATTGGCAAGATGTCAGCATTTCAAGAAACGCGGGCAATATTACCGGAAAAATCAATGCAATCCAAGGGCCAAGCGCATTTCGTGAAAATCAACGCGCGATAAGGATGAAAATTCAGGGGTGTATGAATAAACCGTTCTGCCAAAGAAAGCAGATTTCTCAGACGGGATAACGGGTATTTTTTGAGAGTTTCTTTTGGTTGACTCGAAAGTTGTTTGTTTGGTGTTCTCATACCAACGTGGAAAGTGGTGTTATCAGCCTCTGCTTTCAATCCTCGGGAGCTAACCAATGGATGATCTGTTATATGCAAAACACCCCCTACGGGCAGCAATTCTTACGCTGCTGTGGGCCATAAGTGCTCCGGTGGCGGCGGCGCCAGTTGGCCCACGGCCTGCAGTACCTGCGGATTTAACCGTTTGGCTCACGGGGGATTCCGCCGATACAATCGTGGATTTATCCCAAGGGCCCGCACTAATCTTGATGGGTGGCGGCTCAGAAGTCACCAAAACGTTTGAAGAACGTGCGTTCCCCCTGATCCCCGGGGGCAACATTGTGGTGTTGCGAACCACTGGTTCCGATGGCTATAATGACTACTTTTTCTCCGATATTACCACCGGGCCAAACCAGCCCAGCAGCGTGGAAACACTACTCGTAAACTCTCGGGCGAACTCCGACAGCAGCTACGTAGAATGGGTTCTCGCCGGGGCCGAGATGATCTGGATGGCCGGGGGCGATCAATCCACCTACACCACCAACTGGCGAGGCACCAAGGTAGAGCAAGGCCTGCGCAACGCCTGGGCAAGGGGCGCAATCATCGGCGGAACCTCAGCCGGCATGGCCGTCGGCGGGGAGTTCATCTACGATCCCCAAGAGCAAAGCTCTCTTACCACGGCCAACGCCGCTTCAGATCCCTACCATCCCCGCTTGCTCATCTCCGATCGCCTGTTCGATAGCCCGTGGATGGACGGTGTGATTACCGACACCCACTTCCGCAACCGTGACCGTATGGGGCGCCTGCTGGGGATCATGGCCCACCTTCGCGAGGAAGGCCGTGCCACTCTTATTCGCGGCGTTGCAGCCAGCGAATCCTCCAGCCTCTTTATCGATCAAAACGGCCTAGGCACCGTTGATCTCAACGCCAACGGTGACGCCGTGTACATTCTGCAAGAGCAACCCACAACGGTTCGCGAGCAGGTAAACCCCGGCGAACCCCTCATCTACAAGAACATTCAACGCTACCGATTAGTGGATGGCGAAACGTTCGATTTCTCCAGCGGCTTAACGAGCGTCACGCCCATTGATTTCAGCATCGATGGCACAACCCCCGCCTCACTTTACACCCCTGCGGATCCCTACATCGTTGCCGGTGCGGAAAATCCGCCCACCCCCGAAGGCTTTGTCTACGCGGAGTTCTTCACCGATGCAACCGCCACTCTTGCAGCCCTAGGCTTCACCGTTGAAGACCTCAGCGGCGGCAATACATGGTCCGCCTCAACGCAGAATTCCCGGCGCGTTGCCCGCATCAACTTCAACCGCAACACGGAAAAGAATGACTGGCTATTCACCCCCGCCTTTCCCGTGGAAGCCGGAACCGAGTATGCCCTGGAATTTTGGTTTCAAGCCGGCGGCTCCGGCACCCGCGATGACTTCAGCCTGTGGGTGGGCGACTACAACACCGCCGCAACCATGGTGCAGAACGGCGAACTCCTCGCCAGCTTCAACGGCGTTGGCACCGCAAATGGCCCCGCCATACTTTCGCCGCAAACCTACAGCACCACCTTCACCGCCCCCACCACCGGCACCTACCGAATCGCCTGGCATGCCCAATCCCCAGAAGATCAAAACGACATCCGGTTGGACGATATTACCGTTCGCTCCCTCAACATTCCCCCCCTGCCCCAGCAACTCCTCTCCCCGGAAGACGGCGCCTCAACCCTATTCCCCCAAACCTACTTCCACCTCCCCGCAGATTCAACCGTCACCACGGCAACCGTGCGCTTGGCAACATCCCCTTTTCTGCTAGACGCTGAATCCAGCATCATCGGCACCCTCGCCAACACCTACTTTGTGGATCCAGGCACGCTGCTCCCCGGCGAGGCCTACTACGCCCGGCTGGACGCCACAAACGCCGCCGGCACCACCCAAGGCAGCGTCATCCTTTTCAGCGCATTGCCCCAAGCCACAACAACCGGTGATCTGCTATACACCCAAAACCTTGATCTTCCCTACGCCCACCTCAACCTAAACCCCGGCTACCCGCAACACCCCAAAGGCATCCAGGTGTTTGATGTAGACGCCGCAGAAAGCGCCACCGGCACCCCAACCTCCTGGTATGTGGATGAAACAACCCTAGCGCGCTCAGCTCCCAACGCGCTTGTCACCCGCTACAACCCCGGCGGCGAACCCAACGACGACTGGTTATTCCTCCCCGAAATCACCACCTCCAGCACCCACGAAACACTCGTTGAATTCTACATCCGCGCCCGCAGCAACAACTTCCCTGAAACAGTAGAACTCTACATAGCCCCAAGCAGCGCCGCAATCGCCAACCCCAATTCAAACCAATTCGTCCGAACCCTAGACGTAACAAGCACCACCTACCAGCGAATCGAGGTCGCCTTACCCCCAAACACAAACTCTCGCCTCGCACTGCGGTACACCTCAGCAAACCAATCACAAGTCCTAGTAGACGATATCAACATCACCCTCGGCGAACCGTTGCCCGCCTCAAACATCAACTCGGGGTGGCTCCTGCTAGGGGGCTCGTAGTAGAAGGCTTACTTCCTCGGATTTTGGGGAAAAGTAGAACCGCAAGCAGCGTCAAAAAACAGGCTGCGGCAGCCGATTCTTGGTGGCGGTAAAGAACCTCAAGATCAGATTGCGGCAACCTTACGACGAATCGGAGTTCGTCGCCCCCAGGAGTTTGTCGCCCCCAGGTATTACGCTGCCCCAAAGGTTGCGCGGCCAAGGGAATTCCCCGGGAACCCGAGGCTCCAGCCTCGGAAGACTGTGCGTTGCAGGTGAGCAAAATTTTTGTCAGTCACCAACCAAATCAGTGAAAATAACCGAAGGAACCAGTCGTTCGCCGAATCTGGAGTCTCGGAATCATACGCGCTTGCAAGCGCACACTGTTAGCAGGCAGACAACCTCTTTGGAGTGCGCAGGGCGGTATTGCTTTGAAAAGGGGCAGGGCTATCACACACACCTTAACCCACCGGCGCGCATTGTCTCCGTGAAAGACAAAGCGGGCGACTTCAACAACGGCCCGTGGGTTCGCCTGGAGTACGACTTCATTGCCGATGCGCAAGCCGCTTGGCCGGGCATTGTGGTGAACCGCGTCACGGGGGTTCACGTGTGGTGCGCGAATAACGGCAAGGTTCGGGTGGACGGATTGACGTTCTCCAACTCCTTGACGGTTGAAGTGGTATAGCTTTCTGTGTTTTCTACGAGAACGGGTCTTGTAAAACGGGCCCGTGGGGCATATTGTGGCGACAAGTTCCATCGACTCGGGAACCTACGCCTTGACGAAAAACTTTTTGCATTACGATCAAGTGGGAAGCGTGATGACCGTGAGCAACGCCACCGGCAGAAGCGCCACGCCCCGCTTTGCGGATGCGTTCGGCAACACCCTAACGGCGTGGGACTCGGGCCTCTGGGCCGAGGATTCCGGCTGGGGCCACAACACCAAAGAAACGGACGGCGATCTTGATTCTTTCATCGTTAGAACCATCGGCTATTCTATTTTGAACTTAGCCTGGGATAATAATACACAATCGAGTTGTGTATTTCGTCGGGTTCAGCATTGTACCATTGGGGGTAATGTATTCGGGCGGAATTCAAATAGTTCAAGCTAATAGCAGTCGGAAGAGTTGGGTCGGGCGGCTGTTGATTGTGTGAGATTAGAATCGTTCTAGTTTCGTGAATCCAGCGGTAACTCTTAATGCCCCAAATCTGCGGAAGATTTGGGCCTTCCAGTGCAAGGTTGATTGAGTTGAAGTTATTCTCTTCCATGAACTTCCCAACCGATGCCCAATCTTGTCCCCAATCAATGTTGCTATCGCCTAGGATGCTCTTAGCTTGAAAGGGTGTTTGCTTGATGATGTTGAAGTAAGTAGAAAAGTTGGGGTAAGCAAACACGAACGATGCAAGGTGAACGGCAAGAAGCGAGGCTGCAACAACTTGGTTTAGCTTTTATGTGCGCAGGAATTGATCAAGTGAAATGCCTAAGAAAATTGCCCAAGGTATGTACAGAAAAAGCACGATTCTGTGCCCCATATTAATGCCGCTTGCCATGGTGGAAATCAGCAAGATTGCAAAAGGGACTACTAAAATTAAACCCGTTGATGCTTGTAAGTGCCAGCGCTTACCGCGATGTTTTTTTAGCCAACCGTAAAGCGTAATCCCCATAGGGATTAAGCCCAACAAGAGTGACAGGGGAGTTTTCAGTGCGATACTTATCGGGAAATAACTCCACCAACCAACGCGTGATGTTTCCCCCATGAAGAACACCTCGCGATTGAATAGTATGTAATGACGCAACGTTGCTAGTGTTTGCTGCGGAAGAAGGCGATTCTCATTTGCGAAGCGAACAAACGAAGGAATAATCCCCGTAGCATGCTGCGGAAGGGGAGTGTGATATACGTTGATTGTTTCCGGCGGAAGACTGGAAAACGGTGAAAACCGAAACAATGCCGCGCCCCAACAAGCAGCATAACACCCCAGCCCCACGCAGAAAATTAGCATGATTGTGGAAATCACGGGTACGCGCTTTCGGTTGAAGAGCGAAAGCGCGAGCAAGGTAAGTATGGTTGCGGCACAAAATAAAACCGCCGGGAGCTTTACTAGAATTGCTAGGCTGCACGCCGAAACAAACACCGCTCCGTTGTTCCATTTTGGGTGCTGCCACCACCGAATAGCCGCCAAGGAAACTAATGCACAAGAAACCGCCAACGGCACATCAAACGCCATCAAAATAGAATGCCCTGCATACTCCGCGTAAAACAACAAAAGGAATGCAGCAATTGCAGCAGCGGTACGATTTGCCCCTAATTTACGAGTGAGCAAAAACACAACGAAGCCCCCCAACAAACCCAATGCAACGGCCGGTGCTCTGCCCAACAATAAATTGCGAGGAATATCTGAAGCCGATTGATGCACCCTTAGGAAGGGATAAATTACCGTTGGGTTTGTGTGCCAATAACCATCAAGCATTGCTGTTTCTTGCACATCAGTGCTTTGATTCAGCGATGCAAGAAAGGGGAGAAATCCGTACAAATATTTTGGCAAAGGTGGGTGGGCAGGATTAATGCAGATTACCTTTTTCCCAATAACTGATGCCAGCACCAAGGTACATTGCTTCGTCATTTGTTAATGAATAGCGCGTTGTAAGTGAACCAACAATAAGCAACCAAATAACAGCTAAGCCCATCAGGTACTTATAAAGTGTTGCGCGCCCCATTGTTTGCATCATGAAAACTCAGCAATTTTCGACCTAAAACCGTTTATGGCTAAATTGGTTTGCGTGGGCTAATCCGTCGTTGAAGGGGGGGGTGATGATGCCGACTTCGGTGATGATTGCTTCAATAAGGTTGTGGGGAACAACATCGAAGGCGGGGTTGCGGGTTTTGGCGCCTTCGGGGGCGGTGTGAACGCCGCCAAGGGTGGTGATCTCCTCGCTTTCGCGCTCTTCTATGGGGATTTCATCACCGGTTTTAATGGTGAAGTCTACGGTGGAAAGGGGGGCTGCAATGTAGAAGGGGATGTTGAAATATTTGGCGCAAATGGCTAGGGGCATGGTGCCGATTTTATTGGCAGAATCACCGTTGGCAGCGATGCGATCGGCGCCGGTAATCACGGCATGTACTAGGCCTTCTTTCATCATGCTGGCGGCCATGTTATCGGCGATCAGGCGGAAGTCGATCTTTTCCTGAGCAAGTTCCCAAGCGGTAAGGCGGGCCCCTTGCAGCAGGGGGCGGGTTTCATCCACGTAAACGGTGATCTTGCGTTCGCGGGCAATTTCGCGGATTACACCCAAGGCCGTTCCCATGCCTGCGGTGGCAAGGGCACCGGCGTTGCAGTGGGTTAGAATGCCCGTGGCGTTGGAATCAATCAGGGCTGCGCCGTGAGCAGACATTTGGGCACAGCGGTTTTCATCGTCGTGTTGAATGGCTTTTGCCGTGCTAAGCAGGCGGTCAAGGGCTTGGGCAAGGGGGGTGGAATCTGGCAGGGCTTTGCTAACGTTGCGCATGGCATCAAGAGCCCAAAACAAGTTCACCGCCGTAGGGCGACTTGTGGCTAAGTAGTCGGCAACTTCATTGGTCAGTTGTTTTAGCTCGGCTACGTTGCGGGGCTTCCGGCGGTTTACGCCTAGGTATACGCCGTAAGCGGCGGAAACGCCAATAGCAGGTGCACCCCGCACAACAAGTCGTTTAATTGCGTCCCACATTTCCAGCTCATTATGAATTTCCAGCACCACAAACTGCCGCGGAAGCTTAGTTTGATCAATCAGGCGCACAACGCCGTTGGCCCATTCAATGGGTTTGATTGATGAGGAAGTTGAGGGAGTTGTCATGGTGTTAGGGATTCGCTTTCAGGTGTATGAATCAGTCAATTGGGAGGTTTGCGGAAGTTGATGATGGGGTCAACCTGCCATCCACCAGAACCGTTTGCATTACACGGGCGTATGCGGCAACCATTTGTTCGTTACCGAATCGCTTTAGCGTGCGTTGCTGGGCGCGCTTTGCCATCAATTTAGCGGCTTCGGGGTTGTTGTAGAGGGTTAAAACTGCTTTGCTGAGGGCGTGTACATCCCCTGTGGGGGTGCAGAACCCTGTTTTACCGTGAATAATCAGCTCCTCAGCGCCGCCAACGTTTGTGGAAACAAGGGGAATACCGTAAGCAGCGGCTTCAAGCAACGTGTTGGAAAAACCCTCGGCGTCGCTTGTCATCACTAAAGCCCTTAGGTGGGGGAGAAGCTGCTGAGCTGAGGGAATTTCACCGCAAAACCAAACGTGCTCGGTCAGGTTTAGCTGCTCTGCTAACGCGCGTAGGGCGGGGCCTTCGCCTTTATCCATTCCCGCAACAACACCGGCAACAGCGGGGGCAGATTTCCGCACTTCGGCTAAGGTTTTCAGGAAAACATCCCAGCGTTTCACTCGCTTCAGGTTTGCAATGTTGCCAATCAACCAGCGGTTTTGCAGAGTTGCGGGAAGTTGCATGGGTGTTGGTTGAAGTTCGGGGGAGTTTGCGGCTTCAATACCGTTGGGAATCATAATGGACTTGGACTTGAACAAGCGTTCATGGCGGGCGCTGTCTTGCCAAACGGCCCGGCTGTTTGCAATAATTCCCCCCGCCAAAAGGTTGTTTATAACCTCCGCTGCTCGGTACCAAGGGCGTTGATTTTTAAACGTTGCAATGCACACCCGCTGGGTAATGGTGCGTTGAACCCCGGGGAGGAACGCTGCCACCGGAACAGCCAAGCAATCTTGCCAGAATAAAAAGCTGAGCACTAATTTACACCGGTGTTTTTGAATCAACGTTGCCAAACGAAAGGCGGAACGTAGGTACTCCACGGGGAACCGCAAGCTCAGCATTCCGCATGAAAAATCTGAATCCAGAACATCCAGCGTGAAGCCCTGCTCAATTACTTCGCGGCGAAGGGGGCCTAGGTTTTGAAGCAGAATAAAGTGCGCCTCAAAACCATGAGCGCGTAATCCTTTGGCAAGTCGCAGGGCGCGTTTTTCAGCCCCACCAATATTGAGATTACCCAACACAAACGCCACAGGGACACGTGGTGTTATCATTCTAAATTTTTGCCGCATAGTAAGCAATCGTAAACGTGAAGCATTTGCTTGCGACAGAATTTTTCATCAAGGTGATGCGCTGCGTAGGCCGCATTGTGGGCGCTAAGTTGAGCCCGCTTTTCCGGGGATAAATCCATTGCTGAGTGAAAGGCTTTCACCAATTGAAGAATCAATTTATCGTCCGAAGCGGGCCCATTGTTTGGTTCAACTGATTCATCCTCAACCCAGATTCCGTGGGCTTTACTGGGATCATCATGATGGGAAAGCACATGTTTGTAAGCAATCAACGGATTGACCATGGGGATGCTGCCGCACGCAAGGGATTCCAAAAGGGATTGAGCCAGCAAATCGGTTTTTGGAATCATCAGGGTAATTGTGCTAAGCTGATAAAGCTGTGCCATTTCGTTGGGGGAGCATTCTCGCTCGATGAACGAGAAATCTGGAATGCCTTGCTTGTCCCATTTCTTAGGGGCTGAATCGCCCGCAGTCAAAAAAAGCAGATGGGCGGGTTGTGCATTTGTTCCTGCTCGAAATTTTCGCCAAGCCTTAAGAATAAGATCATGACGGTAACGGGGACGGGGAATTCGGGTGCAGA
>DAIOTT010000030.1:23812-25054 GCA_036751885.1 Candidatus Sumerlaeota bacterium | reverse complement strand
TTCAGGCACGAAAATCTGTACGTAGATACGGGAATTTTGAAAATTCAACAATTCAACGATGCAACATCGGTAAAACAGAAAAAACGTTTGAAACTACTGTTTGAAAGCAATGTTTAAATAGAGTTTCCAAGGAATTATTCCTTGCTCTCGTTTTCACGGTTTTGTACTTTTTTCAAAATTAACACCCCAGTTTTTTGTATTATCTCAAAACCGGACAAAACTATAAAGTAAGGAACTTATATGAGTCTATTAATGGATCCACCTCCCAGCCAAGGTGAGGTAATCGAGAAGCATGAGCAAGTAGAGGCTCAACTCTCAGCTAAAGAATACAACGTAATGACCGCCGAATGGAGCAACCCGAACACACTGCGAAGTACCCGCCAATTAGTGGGTACACTTGTGATGTTCTTCGCCCTTTGGGTTGGTGCTTACTTTGCAATGAGCGTATCGTATGCTTTGAGCTTTGTGTTCATTATTCCCGCTGCATGTTTTGTTGTGCGCTTGTTCATGATTCAACATGATTGCGGCCATGGTTCCTACTTCAAATCCCGGAAATTGCAAGATTGGCTTGGATTCTGTATTGGCGTTATGACACTTACCCCCTACCAATTGTGGCGTCGTTGCCATGCGCACCACCATTCCCACTCGGGCGATTTGGCTTACGGTGAATTTGGTGAAATCAAAACCATGACAGTAAACGAGTACAATAAACTTTCCAGCTTTCGGAAGTTCAAGTACCGGCTTTACAGAAACCCACTCACCTTATTCGGTCTTGGTCCTATTTGGCAATTCGTGATTATTCAGCGTTTTGCTATCGGAATACCTGAGAACTGGGTACCTGAACGTTGGAGCGTTGTGAAAACAAATTTCGCCATGGCAGCTGTGATTGTTGTGATGAGCATGATTGTTGGCATCGATGTATTCCTTGCAATCCAAGTTCCGATTACAATCATCGCCAGTGGCTTGGGTGTGTGGTTGTTCTACGTTCAGCACCAATTTGATGAAGGGTATTACCGCCAACACGTGGAGTGGAATTACGTTGATGGCGCGCTTCTTGGCTCAAGCCATTTGGTATTGCCGAAGTTCCTGCAATGGCTTACAGCAAACATTGGGCTTCACCACATTCACCACCTGAATGCGCGAATTCCCAACTACAAGCTTGAAGATTGTATGAATAATTGCCCAAGACTGCAAAATGCAACGAAGATCAAAATGATCGACACATGGAACGTTATCTTCCTT
>DAIOTT010000030.1:0-23802 GCA_036751885.1 Candidatus Sumerlaeota bacterium | reverse complement strand
ACTCTTCAACCTCACCTTTACAACAGCTCAGCAATATACGGCGAATGCCCCTAGTTACACTTGGGGCATTCGCCGTATATGATGATTGTGTGATCTTTCATCACAAAGCCCTCTGGCACCATGCTTGAAATATTGTGCACGCATTTGGGAATATCAAACACGTTGCCACACCCGTAGCAGTAAAAGTGGTGGTGGTGCCCTAATTTTGAGCTTTCATACATTTGTGGAGCGTTCTGAATTTCAATTCCCCGAAGATGCCCTAATTCCACAAGGCGCCCAAGCGCGCGGTAAAGCGTTGCCATGCTCATGGTTGTGCGGCCCACGGCTTCCCATGCATCCTCCACCTTGAGGGGTTTTTTTGCCGCCTCAAATATTTGGAGTAAGGCGAGTTGTCGTTGAGTAAGTTTTGTCTGTTTCATGAAAAGATGTTTGCCCATCTGTGGAATACAGGCAAAGAAAAAATACCAGAATTCCTTAATCTTCCTGAGTTTGAATGAATAATTCTTATTCGTGAGCGTAAAGCCGTTTATGAAAACATCGCCCGTTGTAGATGCTGAAAAAAAAAGAAACTCCGGCAAAGGCTGCTTGAGGATCTTTGGCTCCATATTTATCCTTTTCCCGTTGGCAATGTTTTGCTTAACGATTCTCCCTTACATTCTAAACACGTACAAAGCACAAGATTGGCCCACCACAAACGGGCAGCTAATCTCAAGCAAAGTTGAATCTCAAAGAAGTGATGATTCCACAACCTACCGAATCGTCGCAAAATACACTTACACGGTGGAGGGTGTTACTTACACGTCAGACCAAGTAGACTTCAACAATAGTTCAGATTCCTTCAAAAAAGACTATGAAACCCTGAATCGCACGTTGAAGCATAATCAAGAAAAGAATGGTTACACGCGGGTTTATTATGATCCAAAAAATCCCGCCAATGCCGTTCTATCAGTAAAGCTAAGAACCAAATACATTCTCTTCGTTTCAGGTTTTTTGTTTTTGTTTTTCTCCGTTGGGGTAGGCTTGGTTTGGGCGGCGAACTATGTGGGGATCGATCGGTTTAAAGATTCCACCGGAATTATCCGCAATACACCGGCCGGTAAATTTTGGCTGATGCTGGTGATCAGCGTTGTTTTTATTGGGCTTTCAGCAATCCCCGCCATGATGTACGAGGAACAATTGCAAAAGCAGAATTACTGGTTTTTGCTTACCTTACTCTTTCCGCTTATTGGATTATCAGTTGTTTGGAATACGTTGAAAATTTTGCGCGAGTGGATGCGCTTTGGGGAAATCACTGTTCGATTGGATCCATACCCCGGCAGTGTTGGAGGCGATGTTGCGGGTGTAATTGAACTCAAAGAGCCGTTTTCACCGGATA
Organism: Candidatus Sumerlaeota bacterium; assembly: GCA_036751885.1. Lineage (GTDB taxonomy): Bacteria > Sumerlaeota > Sumerlaeia > SLMS01 > JAHLLQ01 > JANRMB01. The sequence goes on along the minus strand of DAIOTT010000030.1, from coordinate 22,427 downwards.
ATCAGTACGAAGTGGCGCTTGCGTGTTTCATCAGTTCAGACTCAAAAAGCGAGAGCAACAACGAATCCAGCGAAAAACTTCTTTGGCAAGAGGAAGGAATTGCCCACGCCGAAAGCACGGTAATGGGAACCTTGCTGCGATTTGCCTTTAGCCCGCCGAATGACCTTCCCCCCACTAGAATAGCGGGTGATGAAGACGCCGTGAATTGGCATTTGTATGTTAGCGCAAGCCTGCCCGGGCCTGATCTTGACCGTGATATTTTGATCAACGTTCAGAACGATCAACCCCCACGCAAAGCAAGACGCCGCGTTGTTTACTCCAAAGATTTAGTCCCTAATGTTGCCCCACCCAAACGAGTTTTGCGGATTACCGAAGAAGCGAATGAAACAACGTACATATACCCTGCAACCCGGGCCCGGGGAATGGGGATTTCGCTTCTTTTTGTAGGGTTTATAGTCTCGGCAATTGGCGCCGGCGCTGGTTACTTGGCTCTCAATGATTTTGTGGTGAAAACCGGATTCAATCTTTTTGGATTAGCATTCGCCGTAATACCTACGCTTATCTCGCTAGTCTTTGTCATAATCGGCATCATCATCTTACTGTGTGGTTTGCACCTAATTTTCAACACCAAAATAATAACAATTTCCCCAACAAAAAGTGTGCTGATTATGAATAGTTATGTGATTAGCAGCACAACAAAATCCTTTTCCACCAGTGATTTTACCCGCCTTGCGTTGAAGCAAAACTCCAGTACTAAAGGAATGGGGAAATCCATTGTTTACTATGAGATTCAAGGGTTTACTAAAGCAGGCAAAAAAGTAAACCTTGGTGATGCACTTCAAGGATCTGCCCTTGCAGAGCGCACTTTGAAGCATCTATACAATAAGCTCGTAGAAAATGGTGCGGATCTTGAACCTTTGGGAGTTAACCCTCATAAAAGGTAAACCCCATGTGCGGAAGATTAGCCCCCGAGTTCCTTAAATATCTTGAAACCAACTACAACATTTCAACGGCCTTTTTGCCCAAGCTCGCAAATCTTAAACAGGTAAATCTTACTCCGAACGATTACTTGCCGGCTATTCTTTCAGATTCCAAAACAGGGGCCGACGAAAGGGAACTTTCCGTGATTCCCGCGTTTTGGCGTTTTCTTCCCTCGGTAATTTCAACCCAAGCTGATTTCAACGCATTTGTGAAAACCTATTCTACAATTAACGCCCGCTGCGAAACAGTTCGCACGGGCCGGCTTTATCAATCGGCCTTCAAAAGCAACCGGTGTGTGGTTCCGATTCGCGGCTTTTTTGAATGGAAAGCCGTTGCAGGCGAGCGCACAAAACAGCCGATGTGGATTTCTCCTGAATCCCCGCACGGTGGAATTGCCGCGATTTACAATTATTGTCCGTACTTAGGGGAACTACCGAGCATAACACTGCTTACAACAGAGGCCAGCTTAGGGGAAATGCGTTCCATTCACCACCGCATGCCCGTGCTTTTGCGGGAGAATGATTTTGTCCAATGGATCACGGGTAATGCGGAGCAAGCCGCCGAACTGATGAAGCCCGTGAGTTCCGAAGAACTTACGTTTAAGGCTGTGAATCGCCTAGTCAACAATCCCGCATGGGACGGTGATTTTCAAGAATTATTGGCTGATGAGGGTACACCGGTTGAGAAAAAAGATCAGACCCAAGATTCACCCAGCATTCAGCCTGATTTGTTCAATCTGTAAAGGCCGCTCAGCTCATACAGGGCCGCCAAGCCCAACGCAAGATTGGTGCAACACCCTTGAGTGCCATTAACTGGAAACGTATCGCCCCGTTGATGGAGAATATTTTGACCCATTTCCATTCAAATACCAGCTGATTCAAGCAAAGTCCCGCTGAATCTGGCTAATCCTTAGTAGTCTCGTTTTCCTCTTTATCCTCCTGCTCAGCCTCTTCATCATCTTCACTTTCGTAATCCAAGCCTAGGTACCGTGCGTATTCTTCTAGCAAAGCCTCTTCAAAATCCGAGCGGAATTTTTCGGGATCGGAAGCGATCAGCCCTACGTTTTGGGGAAACACAACTAACTGGCTGTTTCCTTTTTGAATGCTGAAGGCTTTTTCCTCCATGCGTGTTGTTCCTTCAAAAAGCACCATGGAAAGGGGATCAAGGGGGGGATCAAAGGAATGGATCTGTGCATCTGAGGGGAAGGGTTGAAAGCATACAGGGAGGGAAGTTGCATCGTCCCTAAATTCCTCCGGGAGGCGCTTAATAAACTCTTCCACAATTTTTTTCAGCTCTACTTCCTTGTGGTAATGGGGCTTTGCCCAGCGGTTGGGTTCAATCTCATGGGCCCGTTGAAAAAATATGGCAGCAAGATCAGCTTTCCCCTGCCGAACTGCACAAAGCGCAAGGTAGTACCAAACCTCCCCAACATCCGTTTCATCCACACTCACCATTTCAAGGTGGTTTTGGGCTGAGGCAAACGCCCCAAGATGAAACAACGAAACCGCCATAGCAACCGCAGCATCAAGGCGCCCAAAATCCATTTCATAGGCATGGCGGTAATAGCGGTGAGCCTTACGGGCGTCGCTATCCTCCCAGCAAGAGTGCCCCGCCAGCATCATAAAGTCCGAGTGGGTGAAGGCTAGAATTTCATCGAAGTGAAAATCCATAATCTCCATTGCTTGCTCGCACTTTTCAATGGCTTCGTCCACAAGTCCTTCACTGCTTGCAGCTTCGGCGGCACTGAATAATCGTTTCAGGGTTTCGTTTATCTCTTCGCTTTCCATGAATTAGGAGCTTTCTGATTTAGTGGGGGGATTTATTTTTCAATTTGCGGGGGTTCGTAATCTACCACGATCGGATTTCCGCCGGATTCAGCAGCCAACAGGCGAACGGGTTTTTCGTCAAGAGGAAGGGCAATTCTGAAGGTTGTTCCCTTGCCTAACTCACTATCAAGCCCCAATGCACCGCGGTGAGCGTGTATAATGCGGTAAACAACCATAAGGCCCAAACCCGTGCCCTGAACTTTTGTTGTGTTATAGGGTTCAAAAATTTTCAGGCGGTCGGCCTCTGAAATCCCAATACCGTTGTCAATAATTTCAACCAGTAAATACTCTGATTTTAACTGGGTGCGCAGGGTAATTTCACCATCGTCTTCGCCCTCGGGTATTGCTTCCATTGCATTTTTAATAATATTAAGTAACGCTTGGTGCAGTTGAAACGTATCTGCTTGTAGGGAGGGGAGGAGAGGATCAAAATCTTGAATGAGCCGAATGCGCCGATCTTTAAATTCTGGCTCCATCAGTTCGCAGATGTTTTTCAACAGCAAGTTCAGCTGTGTGGGTTGTGGGCTTATGCGAACAGGGCGAACCGCATTGATAAATTGATCCACAATTACGCCAAGGCGATCTAGTTCCTCGCGGAAAACGGCGGTGCTTTTGTACATGCGAGCAATGGATTCCTCGGTAACGGTGTTTCCATCTCGGGAGAATTCAGCGCAGGTTTTTTGAATCAATTGAGCGTGAATTCCAAGACTATTCAGGGGGTTTTTAATTTCATGAGCAATGCCCGCGGTCAGCATGGAAAGAGAGCGCATATTCTCCAGCTGTTGTTTTTCAGCGGCGCGGCGGTGCGTATCGGTTCTGTCTTGCAAAATCCACAAACTGTGATTCAGGGTGTTTTGCTCGTCCAACAGGGGAACAGCGGAAAGGGAATAAACCCTTGGGGCGGGCGTTCGCAGGGGGATTTCAAGATCATCCAACGGCTCGCCGTGCTCGATAAACTCATCAGCCCACTTTTGAAGCGCCCCAATTCTAAACACCTTGCGAACGCTTTCACCAATTACTTTTCGCTTACCAAGGCCCAAAAGCCCGTACATGGGCTCGTTCACAAAGCGAACTTTATGGTTGTGATCGGCCAAAATAATGCCCTCGTGAAGGGAATCAAAAATCGCTCGTTGAATGTTTTTTTCCTTCACCAACTGCGTTAAAAAAGATTCTACATGGTGGGTATCAATTTTGTTCAGTCGATTGATAAACTTCGAGGCAAATGACGTCATAATACTAGACCACCCTTCGGGGAATAACGGGGAGAATGTACGATGATTCGAATTCTGTATCAAGGGGGCGTTGTGCTGTTTTTTCTTAGCATGATGCTTCTATTATTTCAATGGGAGGTAATTCCGCGTTACAAGTACGGAACAGCCATTCCTATTCAAGCCAAAGAACTGACCACGGAATGGGTTGATATTGATGAAACCATGACCGTGTATTTCAATAATTTCCCCATAGGAATCATCAAGCAGAGCGTGAAAAAAGGAACTCCTAATAACGTGCCTGAAGGGTTTGAAGGGCGCACCGTGTTTCTACTGCGCGGGGGATTTGTAAACGCTGATCTATACTTACAAACCTTTATGAACCGTGATTTGGAAATGACGAATTTTACCATTTCTTTCAAAAATAAGGGCGAACAAGTAATGGATGTTTACGGCCGAATGACGCCGGATCGATTCCTGAACTTGCGGCTTGATACACCGACCGGTAAAAAGTACCGCCGCATTAAACTGAACTCGCGACCAACCTTCAATCTTGCATCCACCAATATTCTGGAAAGCCTGCAGCTAAATCCGAATGAAGATTTACAGTTGAACATCTACGATCCGATCTTGGGGCTGAACAGCGAATCTGCTCGGTTTCGCCTTGGTGAGTTGCAAGAGATTGAACTGGAAGGGCGCAAAATTTTTACCTCCGTGGTTGAAATGCAAGTTTCCTCCCTTAGCACCACCATGTTCTTTGATCCGCTGAACCAAGTGATTCGTCGGGAGATTAACTTCACTCCCCCACAATCGGAAACAACCTCCGCGCAAGCACTGCCCACTTTCACTTTGCGCATGGATAGAACTTCAACCAACCCCATGATTGAACAAATTGATGCCCTGATTGCCGACAACCAAAACTTTTTGGTTGTTGATGGGCGCACGTTTTCAGGCGAAGATGAAGGCGAAGTGCCCGGCCTGCTGAACCTGCCCACGCTGCTGATGCAACAATCTTTCGGCAAGTAAAACCCACGACGAACAATTGCACCAGAAAAGGCAAAACCAAACTGCCAGAAACGCCCAATACCACCCACTGATGAAAGCTGGATTTAGATTATGCTGATTATTGACCATGTTACAAAAAACTACGATGAGTTTAAAGCGGTGGACGATTTACACCTTAACATTCCCAAGGGTGAATTATTTTGTTTTCTTGGGCCCAATGGTGCGGGCAAAACCACGACGATCAAGATGATTACCTCCCTACTGCGCCCTACATCTGGAAAAATCACCATCGATGGATTTGATATTCAACAAGACCCAATCGAAGCCAAACGAAGAATCGGTTTCATTCCCGATACACCTTACCTTTACGAAAAACTTACGGGTCGGGAGTTTTTGCACTTCATTGGCGATCTTTACAAAATTCCTATGCAGCAACAAAAGGATGCGCTGAACAAATATTTTGATCTGTTCACCCTAATCCCTTCGGCCGATAAAATGATTGAAAATTATAGTCACGGAATGCGGCAAAAACTCTGTTTCGCTGTTGCTTTTATGCATAATCCCAAAGTGCTGGTGATTGATGAACCCATGATTGGGTTGGACCCGAAATCATCCCGAACGCTTAAGAATTTGTTGCTGGAATTTTGCGCCGCCGGTGGAACGGTGTTTCTTTCAACCCACCTGCTGTATATTGCAGAAGAGTTGGCCGACCGCATCGGCATCATCAACAACGGCAAAATTCGCTTCCTTGGAACAATGGACGAGTTGCGCAAAAATATGTCTCGCAATGACGCGTTGGAAGATTTATTCCTTAAATTGACGGAGGAAGGCGAAGAAACTATCAACAATGCTGCAATCCCTACCAGCGCACACAACGGGCACACAGAACCAGAACGGGCAACGAAAGAAGAAACCGAGGAAGAGACTGAGGTGTTGCGATGAATGAAAATACGCAAATCCTAAAGGCGAAACGGCAGATTGCTTGGAATGCGTTAAAAAACCTCCCCGGGCATCGGTACTTTCACCTGATCGTTTGGTTTCTTGTGATGGGGCTTTTGTTGAGTGGGGGTACATTCATCTTCTACAAGATCTTCGATTTCCTGATGAGCCTTTCGGAGCTTGGCCCCCCGTTGATGGATCGATTAGTGGGGATTGTTTTCCTCGCGTTTTTCTCCATGTTGATTTTCTCGAACTTGGTTATTACGCTGGCAACATCGTACATTTCCAAGGAAGTGGACTTCTTAATGTCGCAGCCCATCGGGCACCGGGCAATATTTCGTCAAAAGCTGATTGAATCAATCATCTACAGTTCTTGGGCGTTTGTAGTACTTTCGCTGCCGTTCTTCTTGTCCTTCGGAATGTCCCGCGACGTTGGGATTGAGTTCTATTTTTTTGTGGGTTTAATCATCATTCCCTTTCTGATTATCCCTGCGGTTTTTGGCTCCCTGATTACCATGAGCATTACCGCATTTTTACCCGCCAAGAAAACGCGGATCCTTGTGATTATTCTTGCAATTCTATCGCTCATCATCTCCGCAGGTATGGCAGAAGTGCTGGGAATTCGCCAACTTTTCAAACGTTTGGGTGAAGAAAATTACGGTGATATTATGCGGTTCCTTAGCTTTGGTAGTTCGCCGTTGATGCCTAGCTCCTGGCTGATGGAGGCAATTCTGGCAATTGCGCCGGGGGATTTAGGCAAACCGAATTATGCACGATACGGCTTCTTTTTGGCCGTGTTAAGTTCTTCGGCGTTGTTTCTGCTGCAAATCTCCGAGTGGGTCGTTCCCAAGCTTTACTATCGCGGTTGGTGCCTTACCCGTGAATCGGCAAACACCGAGGACGTTGGTTTGAAAAAATGGACCCCGCTGAAGTTTGTGGATCAACTGCTTGTTTTTCTTCCGCTGCAATCTCGGGCTTTACTCAGCAAAGACATGAAAACCTTCTGGCGCGATCCGTCGCAGTGGACACAACTTGTGATGCTTTTGGGGCTGATGATCATTTACATTACAAACCTGCGTTATGCGAGTGCGCATTCTGAAAATGTGGAGTTGCTCGTGAGCAAATGGAAGACGATGCTGGCATTTTTCAACATCGGTGCCACAGGATTTATTCTCTCGATTTTGACCACCCGATTCATTTACCCCCTCATCAGTTTGGAGGGCCGCCAATTTTGGAGTGTTGGGCTTGCCCCAATGCCGCGGGGCAGAATTGTTTGGCAAAAGTACCTGCTTTGCCTTGTGATCACAGTTAGCCTGTCACTGTTGCTTGTGACCATGAGTTCTGTAGTGCTGAAGATTAGTTGGGACTTAGTTGTGATTGCCTTGATCAGTGCGGTGGTAATGTCCGCCGCGCTTTCCAGCTTGAGTGTTGGGCTTGGTGCATTGATGCCAAACTTCCGGGAGGACAACCCCGCGCGCATTGCCAACGGTCTTGGTGGAACGGCAAACGCCCTTATTTCCCTGACGTATATCATCATCGCAATTGGGATGATCGGTATTCCCTACCACTTGAATTCCATTGGTCAACTTCAAGAGTCTGCACTGTGGGCAACCTGGTACATTCCCTACTTTATCTTGTACATTACTATTCAGCTAACGGCAATTATCTTGCCCATGTACCTAGGGCTAAAACGTTGGAATAGTCTGCAATTTTAAGTAACAGGCTTTACTCTTCACTCTCAACAGGGGGGTGAAGACTCAGCTTGCGAATTCGAAAGTCGTCCATAGCGGTAACACGTATTTTCCAGTCGTCGATTTCAAGTTCCTCGCCCCGGCGGGGGGAGCGGCCGAGTATGTAGTAGATGTACCCGCCCAGTGTATCGCAATTTTCAGGGTTGATTGAAAGGCCCAACTGCTCTTCTAAATCGTCCAAATCCACCAATGGATCCACCAGATACACGTCGCCTTTTGGTTGAATCATATTTTTCGGGCGCTCAAACTCGTCTTCAACTTCGCCAACAATTTCTTCCACAATATCTTCTCGCGAAAGCCAACCGCACGTTCCGCCAAACTCATCAAAGATGATTGCCACTTGTTTTTTTGAGTTCATCATCAGCTGCAAAACATTATCAACGTGGGCAACTTCTGGTACAAACAAGGGCTTTGTGATTAGGCTTTCCAAAGATTCGGGCATTTCTTCAAGCTCAAGCACATCGTACACGTTAACGTAACCCACTAGGTTTGTAACATGATCGTAATAGCAGGGAATTCGTGTGTAACCGGCAACGCGGCACAGTTCAAGAAAACGCTCGGGAGTAAAATCCTGCAAGCGGATTGCAGTTACTTGGTTGATTGGTTTCATAATTTCACGAACAAGGGTTTGGTCTAGGCGTTGTATGCCGTGAATCATTTGTTGTTCGCTGCGCTGCAAGTTTGAGAGCAACACGGTACCAGAGCCGGATTTTTCCTCCTGCGGGGAAGCATCCCGCGTAAGCGCCAAGCGAAAATGCCCATCGGACTCAAACAAATACCCCACGGGCCGTTTGATGTTGAACAAGCCAAACAGTATACTCAGCAGAATAAATAAACGCTCCCAAATATAATCAATGAGTGAAAACAAAATTGGAATCTGCTCTTCACGATCTGTTACCCAAAGGGGAAGAGCGTTTTCTGGTGTGATTGAACGTTCCAACCCAATGCGTGAAATATACGTAGTAAAAACCAAAAGGGTAAACGATAGAAACGTCAGCCAAAACAACATGGTAAAGCTGTAGGAGAAGCCCATTTCCAGTTCAGATTTTACAAGAAAAATAATGGCGGGTGCAATAAACGCCAAGGCAACAAAGCGCAGAAACTTAGTTGTGGCTAAAATATACCGAAGCCGATCAATCACCGTGGAAACCGTTTCAGGCTTAAGCTGCTCGGTGGATTCTTCCGATTCCGAAAGGTATACAGAGAACCCCAGCAGATGGCGGCTTTCAGCCCGCTCGCTGTATAGGCGAAGAAGCACGCCTAACACTAAACCAAGCCAAGCAATCACTCGAATTCCAATCCTGCGTTTTCATCGATAATTTGGGCAAGTTGTTCGGGGGCTTTAAAGGTAAATTCCAAGCTTTTGATTCGGTTGTTTTCAACTTCCAAAACCCTGAAATCCCCCTCTTCAAAGGAGGCAACTTCATCAATTTCTGGAAGCTGACCAACCTCGTGCATTACTAAACCGCCAACCGTTCGGGCAATTGTTTCATCAAACTCAGTTTCTAATTCTTGGTTCAACTCCCAAACTTCAACCCTACCGGAGATCAGCACCTCACCGTTGGGTTTCTTTTCAATCCAAAGTTCCCCTTCGCCTTCATCACCTTCCAAAAGTTGATCGCCCATCACAATTTTGAAAATATCCTGCAACGTAATAATCCCGGCCGTTCCGCCGTATTCATCTTGAACAACTGCTAAGTATGAGTGTTTCCGTTTTAGCTCCAGCAGGACTTCCGGCAAACGATCATTCACTGAAGCCCGAACAGGAATTCTGAGCAGGCTAAAGGGATCTTTAGTTTTGCGGAGCAGAACTTCTTTCGCCAGTAGAAAACCAAGAATGTGATCGGTATTGCCTGAAAAAACGACGACTCTGCTGTGTTGGGTTTTCTTGAGGAAATCATACACGTCGTCGTTAGATGTAGAACGCTCAATGCCCACAATTTCTGTTCTGGGAGTCATAACATCCCGCGCCGTAGATTGCATAAATTCCCGCACAGAATCAATCAGCTCTACGGCTTCTTCCTCAACAACTTGCTCTATATTTTCCAGAAAAGGGAGCAATCGAAACTCCCGTTCTCTAAGATAAAGATTGCTTTGCGGTTTCTGTTTTTTGCCCGGCAATGCAAGGTAAAGCAGGATAAACAACCGAAATGGGTAAGCTAGAATGTAAATCGGAAGGGCAAGCACCTGTAAAACATGGTGTGTGTATGCCATTCCGAGTTGGCGGACGAGCATATCAAAAAAAACGAAATGAATCACAATAACAAGTAAACTGGTGACTAAGCTGTTCAGGGGAACAGTAAACGGAAGGTTTTGCGCGCCCCAAGCAGTTACAAGAAAAAGCCCCAGCAAATGGGAGAATAAACCACCTGCCCAACACATGCGCTCGAACACGCGCGATCCATCAACTTCAGCGGTGTTTTTTTCCCAGAAAAATTCTTGTTCCTCCCCATTGCTCGTCAATCGGCTCATGGAACCAAGGGCCGTTTGTACAAGGAAGAACAAACTTCCCAAAATGGTGAGGAAGATTCCCCCACCAAGGGAAATCCAGATGCTTAGGGGAACGGGTTCGGTAACAGCGTTGGCAACAGTAGAGGCTTGATCTTGCTGTGCCACCGCGGAACCTGCGATGATCAGGAATAAAAAAAGGCTGAAAAGACGGGCGTTAAACGCCGTCGGAGGGTCGGATTCCAACAGTATGCTCTTATGCTTAGCCAGTAACAAATGAATTGATAGTATGATCTTTCTATTGCGGTGGGCTTTGAACCGTCAAGCCTGTTCTTTGAGTTGGGATTTCTGAGCTGTATTCCATACGCTTGTTTTGCTTGCCGTTAAGTCCGAATCAGGGGTGATTAGGCTTTTCCAAAGAAAGACGGAAGCAATGGTTCTGTAGGGTTGCCATTGAAGGGAAATCGTTCGGGACTCTTGTTGTGTGGGGCGTTCCGGAAGCCCCTTGAGTTTTTGAATTCCGATGCGAATGGCTAAATCCCCTTCAGGGAAAATATCTGCCCTTCGCAAGCCAAAGATCAGGATCATCTTCACCGTCCAAGGGCCGATGCCGGGAACCTTGGTAAAATGCTCTAGGAGTTGCTTATCCGTCCACTCATCCCAATTAGATTGCTCCAGATTCTCAGCAATCCAAAGCTCTGCTAAATCCTTGATTGCCTTTGATTTGGCATTAGAAAGCCCAAGTTGCCGAAGTTGTTCAGGCGTGGTAGCGTTTATGTGCTCTGCGGTAACAGGCTCTCCGTTGTTCAACACTTTTAGCAACCGCTTGATGATTGTATCTGCAGCTTTTGTGGAGATTGATTGGCTGTTGATGGCAGAGACAAACGTGTTGAATGTAAATGGGCGTATAGGCAACGGAAAGGGGGTAAACTTTTTGGCCAATTGGGTAAAATCAGCATCCAAAGCACAAAGCGCCTCCACCTCGTTTTCAGGGTTGATTGGGAGGGTTAATACAGAACTCATTTTCGGCAGGGTGCTTTCAAAAGTAAGATAATGATTCGGTTCAATAAAAGTTTATACGGGCTTCAAATTCTCGCAGATTTGAGTGTTATTACCTGAACAAACGGTTAATCGCATTGGGAGGAAAGAATCCCGCTTGGGTTGCCCGCTCAAATAAAACCCTGATGGCACGTTCGCCTTCCATACCGTAGGCGAAACTAAAGTCGTTCACATATAGCTCAATGTGCTGCCGCTGAACGTCAACGTCCATTTCTTGGGCGTGTAAAGCAATAAAAGGTTGAACTTGAGTTGGGTTTTCCCACGCGAAACGCAAACTCTGTTGTATTGTTCGTTCAACTGCTTGAATGATTTGGCGTCCAAAAGAACGGCGAATCAGAATACCGCCCAGCGGAATCGGTGCTCCTGTTTCGGTTTCCCACCATTCGCCTAAGTCAACTATTGCCTGTAGCCCGTGCTCTGGATAAGTAAATCGGCTTTCATGAATAATCGCACCTGCAGCAACTTTGCCCTGCTCAATGGCGGGCATAATTTCATGAAAGGGAAGTTCGATCAAATTTTCAAGCAAAGGGTTCCAAAGCCGAAGTAGCAACGCAGCTGTTGTAAGCTTTCCAGGAATTGCAATCGGAAGCGCGTTCAACTGTGATTTAGAATAGGCTTTTTTTGAGACCAATAACGGCCCGCACCCCCTGCCTAGAGCCCCACCCGAATGCAGTAGTTGATAATCCCGAAGTAAATGCCCCGCAGCATGAAAGCTTACCTTTATGACATCATCTTCCGCAAGGCGAGCGCGCTCGTTAAGGGTTTGAATATCGTGGAACGAAACCTCGGGCGCTGTGGAATTAGGCAGCAGATTTTGAATCCACGGGCCAAAAATCATGGTGTCATTTGGGCAAGGTGAAATTGCTAGGCTTAGCCGCTGGTTCAAGGAAGTGAAATCCGCCGAATTAGTTCCGCTCATGGATTTGTTTCTCCGAGAAAAACAACATTTCTACCTGAACAAGTGCTTGCACTGCATGCGCCAAATTTTGAAAACTGTTTTTGAAATCCCAAGCGGATTTATCACGGTTGCCCATGAGGTTGCTAATTGCCCGCAATTCAACAAATGGCACGCCGTAGCGGTTGCATACCGCAGCAAGTGTTGCGCCCTCCATGTTTTCAACGCATGCAGGAAATTTACTTTCCCGCTTTTGTGCAACACCCAAGGAACCACTACATTGATTTACCGTGATAAACGGCCGCTTCGGTACACTCAGGCATTTGGCGAACTCGGTGGTGTTTGCTTCATCAATTCCAACCCGGTTCCAAGGTTTTGCCTGATCCTTTACCAGCGGAAAACCAATTTCTTCCAACCCAAAATCATCATCTTCCGTGCGAACCCCTAAATCTGCGAACCACTCTTCTTCAGCAAGCACCAAGCGTGAAATTTCTAAACTCGCAGAGTTTGATGCGCCCGCCAAGCCGATGTTCAACACACCTGTAGGGGTTTGATGCTCCAAAAACTGAACAAGACTCACCGCTGAATTCAAACCACCAATACCTGTGACAACACAACCCTTGGAGAATGAAACAGCCCCGAACTCTAAACATGCGACTACTCCCGATTTTTCAAACTCCGTTGCAAATACAACGATCCAACCATCAAGGGGCTCAGCACTCAACGATTGATTCTTAGAATATTTATTTGTCATTGCTCACCCTTAGAAGTATGTTATGGTATGTGAAATTACTTGAGTCTTGAAACTAATGGTACCGCCTTCAAATCCAAATTTGCCTACAGGTACTAAGCCTTCTCAAAATGCAGAAGACTTTTTGAACCTCCGCGATGAAATTCACCAACTCAGCAGCACGTTGGAGTCGTTAGACGACGCCGTGTTGGAAAATGCTCATCTGCAGAATTTTCAAAAACCCGCCGAGGGGCAATTGAATCTCCCGGTGATTGATGATCCATTGCGGGTTCTGCATCATTTTTTTCAACTAACCAGCCATCGGTTTTCGTGGAGCGAATTTTTTAGTTCCCTAAAGCAACTTGGTTTTACGAAATTTCTGTTCCAATTAAAAGTATACGAAGTAGATTTGCAAGGTCAGCACCTTACACTGATTGCAGATTCGCTTCATCCGGTGTTTGATGCAACGGAGCAACCGATGATTGAAATTGGGCCTGCTTCAAACAATCTTGGTAAAGCTGCTTTTCTGAACGATATTTTATACTTTGAAGAATGCCCAGCGCAGCAAGAAAACTCCGAGCAGACGCTTGCTCCTTCACAAGCCGCTCAGTTGTTGATTCCCCTTAAAGATGATACCAAGCTGATTGGTATTGTGGAAATAACCTTTGAAAGTAAAATAGAATTTCAAAGCGTAAGCAGCCAATTTATTGCATTACTTAGTTCCTTGATTACGCGTGCCCTACTGCATCAGTTAAGAGAAGCCGATTTCTTAGAGCACCGCGAACGATTGGAGCTCATCTCACACGGCTTGCAATCTGGCATCATCGAATGGAATCAAACAAACGGAACCCTATGGTTTTCACGGCAGTTTTTACAATCCCTCTCATACAACCAAAATGATTTTCCCCCTACAAGCGAAAGCTTATTCAACCTGATTCACCCGGATGATAAACCGCAGTTACAAACTGCATTGAAAGAATTTGGGCACAGGCAGGCCGTTGAATCGAATGTGCGGATTGCTTCACGCAGTGGGGATTTCAAATGGTTCCAAGCTCGGTTCGAGCCCCTTGTGAACAAATACCAGCACAGGGTTTATGTTTGTTTTTTTACCAATATTCATGAAAAGAAAATCGCCGAATTAGAGCTGAAAGAAAGCAAACGGCTTTTTGCTGAAGCGGCACGACTTGCCAAAATTGGTGCTTGGGAATGGGAAATCAATACGGATCATTTTCATTGGTCAAAAGAGTTGCTCGCTCTTTATAATTTACCATCAGAAAACATTAACAAATCATCAAAAGACTTCCTCAACAGTACGCACCCTGAGGACGTTGACTTTCTCCAAGAATCACTGAAGGAAGTAATCGAAAACAAAAAATCATCCACCTTCAGGTATAGAATTGTAGTAGATGATAAAATAAAAACCTTAGAAACTCTTGCCTATTTTGTTCAAGATACAAAAGAAAAATCCGCGCGCTTGATTGGAACTTGCCAAGATATTACAGAGCGTGTTTTTGCTGAGAATGAGCGGAAACTGCTGGAAAGCCAACGGGTGCAAACGCAGAAGTTAGAATCCCTTGGGGGCTTAGCAAGCCGTGTTGCCCATGATTTCAATAACATTCTAACCGTGATTCTGGGAAGTGCGCAGGCAATTCAATTTCTACCACCGGAAAAAGAAGAGAAGCGCCTAGAGTTTGCCCAAAAGATTGTCAACGCATCCAAAACCGCCGCACAACTTTGCAAGCAAATGATGGATTTTGCCGGTCACACAACGGGAAAAAAGTAACCATTCGCCTCTCCATGATCATCGTTTGTATTATCGATTTACTCTCGAAAGCAGTAAATAAAAGCATTACGTTAGAACAAAAATTCTATGAAGGCGATGATTTTATTTTTGCCGATGAAACACAATTGATTCAGGTTTTCATGAATTTGCTTAAAAATGCTTCCGATGCCATTGGTGACAGGGGCGGTAAAATTACGCTGGAAACAGGGATTGTTAAGATCAGTTCGCCGATCAATAATCACACGCTGCCATTAGGTGAAATAAAGCCGGGAATTTATTGCTACGCTGAAGTTGAAGACGATGGGCCGGGAATGTCGCCTGAAGTGCAAGCAAGGATTTTTGAACCAAGCTTTACCACCAAGCACGACGGTCATGGTTTCGGCCTTTCCGGCGTTTTAGGAATCGTGAAGTCCCACAATGGTTCACTAGCACTTATCACCAAGCCCGGCGCAGGAGCGTTATTCAGAATCCTGATCCCCTACCAGCCAATCATTCTAGGTGAAACTACAGCAGAATTAAATATACCCGAAGATTCATCCTTACAAATAATGATTTCACTCGCGGACGAATACTCAGAAGCCAGCATCCGCTCCACAATTTTGCACCTATGTCCCTCAGTGCCTTGCCACAATTTTCATGAACTAAACCAAGAGAAAATAAAGTTGAAAAGTAAGCAACACGTTGTGCTTATTTTTGATGAACGCACAGAGTTTTCTGCGCTGAAAGAAGTGAGTGAAAAATTATCCATGCACCAGCAACAGTACTTGTATCTTACCAGCCAAAACGAAAGCGAATTGCCCGCTTGGCTTGATCAGTTTGGTGTAGATCACATCGTGAAAAAAGGATGCACGATTGATGAGTTTTCAAGTGCGTTGAATGATGTTATCAATAACCCGTAAGAATAATCTTATGGGGATTCAGTTTGATGTTCTTCAAAAAAACGCCCGGCGAAATCTCGTGCTTCCTCAACCGTTTCGATTAAACCTTCCAATTGCTGATCAATTAATTGCTGCATAAATTTTCCGAACAGCGGTGAAGGTTTGTATCCTAAGCTAATAAGTTCATTTCCCCCCAGTAAAGCCTTAGGCAAAGCAGTTTTCGGCTCGCCGTGAACATGATTCTTGTACGCATCAGAAACTAACCGCCAAGCAGATAATATCTGATGGCACGAAAGACAATCCGCTGCATGAACGTTTAAATCGTGCTCAATACTTTTTTCTGCAATGAATCGGCGTAGGGTTGAGTTGTTCCATCGGCTGGCATTCATAAATCGCATGTGCCTGCTAACAACGCTTGTAATAAGTTGCCGTTCTTCAACAGAGAATTTTAAACGCCTTAAAAGAACATCTGCCATTTCAGCACCCACAGATTCATGCTGGTAGAAAGTAATTTTGCCGTCTGCAACTTCACGAGTTTTGGGTTTGCCAATATCATGCAACAGAATTCCCCAACGGCTTATTTTACTTCTTGAAGGCTCACACTCGCAGCCTAATAGTGTGTGGGTAAAAACATCCCCTTCTGGGTGAAAACGGCGCCCTTGTGAAACGTTTACCATTGCCGAAACCTCTGGCAAAACATGCTGCATAATCCCGGTGGATTGCAACATCCGCAACGCTCTTGAAGGTTCAGGCCCGCAGAGCATTTTTGTGAGCTCTTGCTGCAGCCGTTCACCACTTAAGCCTCTTGTTGTTTCAGCAAGCATTGAAATTGCGTTCAGGGTTTTTGGTTCAACTTCAAGCTGAAACCGCGACGCAAAACGCACAGCACGCAGAAGGCGCAACGCATCCTCAGTGAATCTTTTCACTGGTTCGCCGACTGTTCGCATCACACCAGTTTGCAAATCAACCAAACCGCCGTGTAAATCCAACACCTCTTGCCGCTGTGCATCGTAGTATAATGAATTGATCGTAAAATCCCTGCGCCTAGAATCCTCCTCAAGGTTGCCCGCTTCAATGGAATCAGGGCGTCTGCCGTCTGAGTAAGATCCATCTTTCCGCAACGTTGCAACTTCAATCGCAAGGTTCTCTAGTTTTACGAGAATGATGCCGAAGCTAACACCAACAAAATCGGTTTTACCGAATAGATGTTGAATTTGAACGGGTGTTGCATTTGTTACTAAATCAAAATCATGAAGCGTTCTTTTGAATAATGCATCGCGTACGCAACCACCCACAAACCAACATTGAAAACCATTCTTGTGAAGAGTTTTTGAAATTGTCAAAGCTCCCTCAAACTCCCGCTGCTTTGGGATTAACTTTTCCGGGAATATTTTTTGTATGGGGAACGGGGTAATAATCATTCTGAATTATTTGAAGTATTTTTTGAGTCTGAGAATGGGTTGTTCGAAACAATAATAAGAGGTGGTTGTGAAAATAAAGACTAAACCACCCGCAAGAAAGATCATCACAATAGATTGGCTAAACGGATCAAACGTTGATAAATAATCTTCGTATATTAATTCCTTTAGTACTTTGTAAATCATTTCATGAGTTAAGTAAATTCCATAACTTAGCGCCCCAAAGAAACATAATAATTTTGAAGTAAATATTTTGTATAGTATTGACTCCTTTGTGCTGCTAAGAACTAAAATTATGGATGTTATTGAAAATAAAGCAACAACAGAAATTCCTAAGAATATATTTACTTTAGATTGCCCGATGTATCTTCCATCAATAATCAAGTAATATTCTTGAATAAATAGTACAATCAAAAGCCCGAAAAGCGAAAATGGAAACAGAATTCTGGCTGATTTACACAATTGGCTGATCTTGAGATCTGATGCTGTTCGCAACCAAATTTGCAAAATTGAACCCGCAACTATGCTATCTAAGCGCACCGGGGTAAGATAATCTACCATGAGAACTGAATTTCCTAACCCGTATAGCATGAATGCTCTTGCAAACGGAATCAAACACAAATAGGCAAGCCCAAAACGGAAAATAGCAGTTGGGCTGTAACGAAACATTAATAAAGGCCAAAGCAGATAAAATTGTTCCTCCATTGACAACGACCAAGTAACAACTAAATAATTATGCTTTGCATAACCAATCCCCATGGCAAAATTAGATAAGAAAACCCAATAGGAATACCAACCCCAACTACTGAAACTACCAAATTCAGAAGGTTCGTACCAATGAAATAATGGCAAAATAATTAGTGCTACAATCAAGACTAAATAGTATAAAGGGAAAATCCGTAAAGCCCTGCGAGCATAGAAATTCAAAAAGTAACGCGGATGTTCTTTTGTTTTGAGTAATATGCCGGTGATAAGAAAACCTGAAAGCACAAAGAAAAGTTCTACGCCGATCCAACCAATTCTGAAGAAGCGAAGGTAATAAGGAATATCCACCCCACCCGCATGTGAAAACGGATCCCAATGGAGCAATAAAACAAGTATAACAGCAAAACCGCGAAACCCATCCAGCACGGGAATATGCTGATCTAAATTTGGTATGCTTGATGAACCGAGGGGAATACTTTGCGGAACTGCTGAGCTCATCTAGTTACAAACTCAGAACGGTTTCTAGGATTCATCTCCATCAAGCGATTTGGCTTTAGTAGGGAAACTTTTGGTTTGCCCGGAAGCTTTGGAAGGTCCTCAAGTGCCGCTGGTATTAGGGCAATTCGAGCGGCTTTGAGGTCCGTAAAATCAACTCGATTTTTGTTTGAATCGGTGATACAAATCTCTACGGTTTTTCCTCCCGGAAATTTCTTGCACAACTCCATCAACTCAAAGATTCCTTGTTGGGATAATTTTTCAACGGCCCACTCTAATTGAATCCCGCGGGCTTCGTTTCTCAATTCGTCCACCGGGCGAATCACTCGCGCTGTGAAGTTTGTTCGATCTTGCCACACACTTAAATCACCTTCAATTTGAATCACCTGATCCAACTGAAGCACTTGCTGAAATTGCGAGTAAACATCAGGCCAAGCTTTACACTCGAACTGACCATTCAAATCCTCCAGCTGAAGGATTGCCCACGGATCACCCTTTTTTGTTGTCATTAAGCGTAGATCCGTTAAATAGCCGACCATGGTAATTTTTTGTCGTTGGTTGGGGCCTATTTTTGCGGCAATTGCTTCCAACTCCGAACTCTTGAAACTGGAAAAACTGCGGAGTTCAATTTCATATTTTTTGAGGGGGTGGGTCGTGAAATAAAAGCCTAGAAATTCTTTTTCAAATTGGGCTTTTTCCCGTGTTTCCCAGGGTGACACGCGGGGAAGCGGTACGTTCTCAAGCATGCCGCCGGAAGCATCATCCGCTACGGCAAATAAATCGACCGTTCCCTGCTCTTTCAATCGATGTTGTTCCACCGCTAATTCCAACATTCTCGGCAACACGGCTACTAATGCCTCGCGAGAAGGGTGAAGTTCATCGAATGCGCCGGTCTTAATTAATGCTTCAAGGATTCGTGAATTCAATTCTTCGCGGGGCATACGCAAGCAAAAGTCTTGAAACGATTTGAACTTGCCGTTCTCATCGCGTTCCTTGATCACGGCTTTTGCAAAGCCCGTCCCCACGTTCTTGACGCCGTTCAGCGCATACCAAATGCGGCCGTGATCTGGGTTGAAATCATCGATTGAATGGTTGATGTTTACAGGGTAAACATCGATTCCGTTTTCAGTAGAATTGCCTACATAACGGGCAATGTTATCGGTGTTGCCGTTGATCTCGTTCGTGAGTAACGCTGCCATAAAGTACGTGGGGTAATGTGCGCGCAAGTAGGCTGTTTGAAAGGTAATCACGGCATAGGCCGCCGAGTGAGATTTGTTGAAACCATAACCAGCGAACGTGACAATATCATTCCAAATTTTTTGCGCTAATTGTGGGTCAACATTATGCGTATTTCCGGCTCCTTCAATGAACTTTGCCTCCAACTCGTCCATCACTTCTTTCTTCTTTTTACCCATGGCTTTGCGTAATAAGTCCGCCTGTCCCCCAGTGAACCCGCAAAGGGTTTGGCTAATGCGCATGACCTGCTCTTGGTACAAAATAACGCCGTATGTTTCCTCCAGAATGGGAATCAAACTGGGATGATCGTACTCCACTGCTTGGCGGCCGTGCTTGCGTTCCACGTACATATCGTGCATGCCAGCCCCTAGGGGGCCGGGGCGGTAGATTGCAAGCAACGCGGTGAGATCGGCAAACTCCGAGGGCTTCAGGCGCTTCACTAGATTTGTCATTCCGCCGGATTCCAATTGGAAAACACCGAAGGTTTGCCCTGTTTGCAACACACGATAAGTTTCAGGGTCTTCCGTTGAAATCGTCGTCCAATCAAGTTCAATTCCTTCGCGCTCCCGCAGCCATCTTTCAACACGGTTGATGATGGTAAGGTTTTTGATCCCCAAGAAATCCATTTTCAACAGGCCAATGGATTCCTCGCACTCTGTCATGGTGAACTGCGTTGCCGGCCGATCTTCCCCCGGGGGTTTGTACAGGGGCGCGTACTCTGTAATATCTTGATCTGAAATAATGATCCCCGCTGCATGGGTGGACGCGTGGCGAACCATGCCCTCCACCTTTTGCGCCATTTCCATGAGCTTACGGATTTGGGAATCCTGCTCCATCATTTCTTTCAGCTCTTTGGATTGTTCCACGGCCAAGGTAAGCGTCATTTTTAAGTCATTGGGAATTGCTTTGGCAACTTTATCAACAGTGCCTAAGGGAATATCCATCGCGCGGCCAACATCGCGAATGGCAGCTTTGGCTTTCATCGTTCCGAAGGTGATGATCTGTGAAACGCACTCCTCCCCGTATTTTTTGCGAACGTAATCCACAACTTCCATGCGCCGTTCAAAGCAGAAATCAATATCAATATCCGGCATGGAGAGGCGCTCTGGATTTAAGAATCGCTCGAACAGCAAGCCGTGTTCAATGGGATCAAGCATGGTAATCTTCAGGCAATAAGCCGCTACGGAACCCGCCGCGGAACCCCGCCCTGGGCCCACGGGAATCCCGATGCTTCGGGCATGCTCAATGAAATCCGCAACAATCAAAAAATAAGCCGGGTACCCCATTTTGCTGATCACAGAAAGCTCGTACTTAATGCGCTCGCGCAGGGCGTTGTCCATTTTATCGCCGTAGCGTACTTTGGCGCCGTCCCAAACTTTTTGTTCCAGGAAGTCCATTTCTGTCATGCCCGGCGGGCAGGGGAATTTGGGGATTCGATATTCCTTTTGTGCCATTTCAAACTGGCACATCTCCGCCACTAAGCGGGTGTTGGAAATTGACTCTGGCAAATCGCTGAACAGCTTTGCCATTTCTGCCGTACTTTTAACGTAGAACTCCTGCGTATCAAACCGCATGCGGTCTTGCTGTGCCATGCGCGCACCGGTTTGAATGCAGAGCAAACAATCGTGCATTTCTGCATCGCCGCGGGTCATGTAGTGGCAATCGTTTGTTGCAATCAGCTTCAGGTTTTGGCGCATGGCAATATCCACAATGCCGCTGTTCACATCCCGCTGAATCTTCAGGCCGTGATCCATAATCTCCATGAAAAAACGGTCGGCTCCGAATAAATCAACAAACTGGCCGGTTGCTTTGTGCGCGCCTTCGTAATCGTTTTTCATGAGCAACTGCGGAATAATCCCCGCAAGACAGGAGGAAGTTGCAATCAGCCCTTCGGAGTATTTAGCTAGAACTTCAAAATCTATACGGGGTTTATAGTAGAACCCCTCCGTATAGCCAATGGAGGAAAGCTTGCACAGATTCTTATAGCCCTGATACGATTGCGCCAAAAGCAGCAAGTGGTGGGTATTATCCTTCTCCATCCCCCCACGCTTTTTGCGATCAGTTGTTGTAATATACGCCTCGCACCCAACAATAGGTTGAATGCCTGCAGCTTTGGATTTTTCCCAAAACTCGAGCACGCCAAAAAGCACACCGTGATCCGTTAGCGCAATTGCCTGCTGCCCTAATTCCTTGACGTACTTGACCATTGGCCCAATGCGGTTTGCACCATCAAGCAAGCTGTACTCTGAGTGAACGTGGAGGTGAACAAAATCCGAAGCGGTAAAGGCCATAAGTACTACAGTGTTGCTTTCCCTGATTTTTACAAGAGTGACAGGCTAAAATACGCCTGCCCATTTAGGTGGTTAAAGTGTAGATGTTTTCCAGCCGTACGTTGGCAAAATAAGCGAGTAGAATTTCCTTGTAACTTTGCCCCTTGAGAGCACGCCCTAAGCCGCCAATTTGGCAAAGCCCCGCGCCGTGTCCCCAACCGGCGCCAACCAATGTTACGCTTTCCAGTAAACCTTCTTGCTTGGTTTCCCGAACAACAAAGCAACTGCTAAACAAGAAGGATGTACTTAGCCCAGCGCGGATTGCGTATTCACTTTTTAGCGTGTGTTGAAGGATTTCACCGCCGGCAGATTCACGGTACTCTACACAAAGCGTTTTGATGCGCCCACTTCTCCCCCGCTCTTGGGGAATAAGCTTTACCACTTCTTGAACCTTGGGGATTCCACCCCGTTTACCTAACGCCTTGAGTAAATCAGCCTGCTTAAGCTTCACCTCCCAACGGAAGTATTCGCCTGCAACATCCACCCGCCCTAAGTAGCGCAGCAATTCAGCTTCATTCACTGTATTGCCGCTGGCATAGGCTTTAGTCTCAGCAAGCCAATCGCCTGTAAGATACTCCTCAAGGTTCGCCGTTGTGATGGGAAAAAAACGCTCAATCGGATCACCCTTAGGGGCATCAATCATGGCTTCAAGGCCGGAAATATTTTGGTGCCAAACGTGAATGGCATCCTCGGAAATCCCCCCCGTGCTTTTGCTGTAGCGGGCATCGCAGTATTGGTTT
>DAIOTT010000029.1:16805-25398 GCA_036751885.1 Candidatus Sumerlaeota bacterium | reverse complement strand
AAAAAACTCTACATTTGCCAAAAACTTTATTCTATCGCGACGTCATTTTTGAGCAATACACAAGTGCTCTGAATTGTTGTCGCGGTTAGTTGGTTTCTACAAATCAATCTGCTGGGGAGAACGTTTATTCAAATTTCACGCCGTGGCCCAAATAACGGCGAAGCGCGCGATGGGAGATCATGAGCCATTGCGGCTTCTATCACCATCATATTATCCTTAATATCCTGTTATCCCGTCTGAAAAAACAACACGCTTTGTGGTCCCCAAAAGTTGAGGTTCACAAAGCGTTAAGAGGCGATTTACTAGTTTCCTAAAACTCAGTTTACAGCTTTTTGGCGATAATGGTGGTGTTATGGCCCCCAAAGCCGAGGGAGTTGCTGAGGGCGGCGGTTACCGTTGCTTCGCGGGCTTTGTTGGGCACGTAATCCAAATCGCAATCCGGATCAGGGGTTTCGTAGTTGATTGTAGGGGGAAGCATGCCTGTTTCCAATACCTTGGCAAGCACTACGGCTTCGATGCCGCCTGCTGCGCCGAGTAAGTGACCGGTCATGGATTTTGTGCTGGATACCGCGAGTTTGTAGGCGTGATCCTTGAAAGTATGCTTGATTGCGATGGACTCGTTTTTATCGTTCATGGCGGTGCTGGTGCCGTGGGCGTTGATGTAACCGATGGACTCCAAGGTTAGGCCTGAGTCTTTGAGTGCGCGCTCCATGCTGCGGCTTGCGCCTTCCCCTTCCGGGGCGGGGGCGGTAATGTGGTAGATTTTAGCGCCGCGGGCCTTGGCGTGTTCGTATTCCTCAAGAATCAAAATGCCGGCGCCTTCACCCAACACAAAGCCGTCGCGGTTTAAGTCAAACGGGCGACTAGCACCCTGGGGATCTTCATTGCGGCCGGAGAGGGCCCTCATATTCTCAAACCCTGCAATGGCAAGGGGTGTTACACAGCCCTCCGTACCGCCAGCAACACAGGCAACGGCTTCGCCCCGCTGAATCACGCGGTAGGCATCGCCAATGGCGTGGGTGCCGGTAGCACACGCTGTTACGGGGCAGGTGTTTGGCCCTTTGAGTCCGAGTTTGATTGAAATCATGCCGGGTGCCATGTTGGCGATCATACGGGGGATCATGAAGGGAGAAATGCGCGAGGGGCCTTTAGTTACAAGCAGGGCCACTTGATCTTCAATGGATTGCAGGCCGCCGATGCCGGAACCCACGATAACGCCGATATCGTTGGGGTCTTCTTTTTCAATATCAAGACCAGAGTCAGCCCAAGCCTCCATGGCAGCAACCACGCCGTAGCTTACAAAGGGATCAAACTTGCGTTGTTCTTTTTTGTCCAAATGGGGTTCTGGATCGAAGTTTTTGACTTCGCAGGCAAAGTGAGTTCGATGCTCTTTGGAATCAAACTTCGTGATGATGCCAGCTCCGGAGCGGCCTTCCATAAGGCCTTGCCAAAATTCCGAGACTGTATTGCCTAGGGGTGTAACTGCACCCAACCCGGTAATAACAACGCGTTTCATATTGAGTCCTGCAATCGGGAAAATTCTAAATTGGTTCAATGCCCATTAGTTAAAGCGCAACAGCATGTGTGCACAAGCTGAACCAGTTCTGTTGGTTTTTGATACCGAATTCAAACCAGCACGAATAACACGTGGGCCTGAAAGTAAAAAGGGGAGAACTCAAGAGCCCTCCCCGAAGTTGATAAAGCAAGCAAAATCAGGCGATCTTGCTTTCAATGTGGGCAATAATTTCTTTCACTGTGCGAATATTTTCAGATTCTTCATCGGGAATTTGAATATCAAATTCTTCCTCAAGAGCCATCAAAAGCTCCACAACGTCCAGGGAGTCTGCACCAAGATCATCAATGATCGCGGCGTCAATGGTGACTTCCTCTTCGTTTACGCCAAGCTGCTTGACGATACAATCTACTACACGTTCTTGAACTGATGCCATGGGCTTACAGCCTCCAAATTTCAGGTTAAATAGGGCGCTAGGGTGCCAACGATTTCAACACCTTCAAGCAAAGATTTGTTCTGATTACTCACTTACTCCCATGACCCGCAAGGAAAAAAGTGGGGGTGCATCGGCAGAACGATGGGAGTAAGTGCCATACTGCCTGAATGAAATTATACTCAGCATATTTACAAACAGCAAAAATTCCCCTAAGTAGACTAGATTGCTGATTTACATGAACGCGCGAATTTTAATGTAATGGATTTTTCTGTGGAAAAAGACTCATCAACCATTTACGCCCCCGCAAGCCACCGCAATGAGGATGCTACGAGTAATAGCGCCACAGGAGTACCGATGCTGCCACCGATAATTGCCATCAGCAACCCTACCGGGGCCATGCTGGGGTAATAGGCGGCGGCAACCACGGGGGCCGAGGCAGTGCCCCCAATGTTGGCCATGCTGCCGGTGGCAAGCATGAAGAGCGGCGCCCGGAGCAACCGAACCCCCACGGCGAGTACAATAATGTGAATCATCAGCCACATAATACCAATGCCGAACAGAATGGGTACATCAAGGATGGCCCGTAAATCTGCCTGCGCCCCGTAGGTGGTTAGCATCAGGTAAAGGCCCACGGTACCAATGTTGGAGGCGCCGCAGAAATCCAGCGTGCGGGCTTTTGTGGTGCTTAGGTAAAGCCCTGCGGCGGTAATCAGCAGGATTCCCCACGCGTAACCGGAAAGCACGGAGCTGAAGAATTTGTCTCCGGTGCTTGTAATCACATCGTAAATCATGGGCCCCACCCAGAGGCAGAGTTGGCTGAGGCCGAAGGCAAGGCCAACCATTAGGGCAACATCCAACGCCCGCGGGGCCCGCTGGTGCGTCTCTTGTTCAACCTGAAGCCGCGCATTGAGTTCATCGATGATTCTGGAGTCGGCTTTGTTGAAGGCATCGATGCGCTCTTTGTAGCCCGAAAGTGCAACCAAAAGCCCCAGCCAGGAGTAGGCAACAACGGTATCGACGATGATCATGGGCCCAATAATGGAGGGCGAAGCGCCTACGCTTTCAAACACGGCAGTCATGTTGGGCGAGCCGCCAATCCACGAACCAGAAAGCCCGGCTAGGCCTTTCCAAGTATCAGGCGGGAGGGAACTGCCAAAAAAGGTGTTGAAGAACCAAAAGCTGCCGATTGCCCCGCAGACAATCCCCAAGGTGGCAAACAGCATAACGCCAACGGCTTTTGCGCCGAGTTGGCTGACCGTGCGAATATCCGTTGGGATAATGAGTAGCACCAAAATGGCGGGGAGGATAATGCGAGAGAAAAACGGTGAATACAGGGGGGAGGTATCTGGCGTAACACCAAACGTTGTAAGGAGCATGGGGATAAAATACATCCAAATCAAGGGAGGCAAGTAGGTGAAAAACCCCTTGAGGGCAGGGAGTGTACTGAGGGCGAACACGCCGGCAACTACGACTGCCAGAAGCCCGAACACGCTTGCAGGGGCGGAAAAGCGGCTTGTTCCCCAGGAGGACTCCGAGGGGACGGCCTCTTGTACCACGGTTGCGTTGTTGCTGATGACTTCGCCGCTGATGCTGATGGTGCCTTTGCCAATCTTGCTGGGCAGGTTCATTGGTAGAATCAGCTTGAGCCCGGAGGGACTTGCCTCGCCCACGGCACGGCGATCCAGCACAAGCATAAGGCCCCCTTGACTGAATTTGATCGGCGTAAACAACTGCGCTTCAAGGGAGTACATCTCCGCGGCGGCTGATTCAATGTAGGGGGCTTGGCTGCTCCCCTTTTCCGCAGTGGTGAGGGAACTAAACTCTAATCCTGTTGCAGCGATTTTAATGACGATACGTTTAGCATCCTCAGGAAGTTTGCTGATGTTCAGCTCAAGCGTTGATCGTTGGCCCGGTACGCCGCGGGGATTATTTATCTTGAACTCCGGGGCCGGTGGGGCCTCTGCTGCGGCCACAACTTGCTGGGGCAAAGCAGGTTCACCCCCTTGAGCCCACAGGGCGTTGCCAAGGGCTTGAATTATCAGGAGCATGCAAATGCACAGGGGGAGAATTCGTGCGTTCATTCAAAGAAAGCCTTTCAAGATCAACCCAAAGGCTTAGGGAGTACGCCATGAAAGGCAAAGAAAAAATCCAGAGGGCACAAAAAAAAGCCCGGAATTGAATCAGGGCTTTACTCTATTTTTGGCATTCTTGTAAGTCACGCTATGTGAACTAATTAGTTAGAAACGTATGTTTGGCAACTAACTTGTGAATTGCGCATTCCAAGGTTAATTTCTTTAGCTTGGCACAACAGATTTTTGTTATTTACGCAGGAAGTTGTTTTGCAGGCGCCAACTTTAGCTACCAGCAAATCGTTGCCGCCATCTAAATTAGCAGGGGCGTAGGTAAGGCAAACGTCGTCTTGAACGGTGATTGCTTGGGCATGGCAGGCGTGGCTTTTATTGTAAGCACAATCGGTGGCGGAACAGGCTTTTACGTGTGATGTATTCATTGGTATTCTCCCTTTAGATGATTTATAATATCGAATATAAACATGCATGATTTTAATCTGCCAAATAAAAACAAATAGCATATAAATATTAGGATTTGAAAAGTATTTATGCCCATATGAATCATCATATACCTAGGGGTAGTAATGTTTGGGGTGCCAAACAGGATGATTCCTAACTGCTGCATTAACGTGCATACGTAAACATTTATCCCGCACATTGTATAACTACCTTACAATTGTTAGTGTTGCCGGCGTTTGAAGGTTGCGGCGAGCGCGCTCCGTTTGGCGGAGGAGGACATTTACTTGACGCCCTTGCCGCAGTTCACCAAGGTTAGTTGACTCTGTATACAGCAGGCCACACCCTTTGAATACGATGTAACGGATTGGTTTACTTGGGGCGGATGCACTTGAAACTTCCCCTGCTTCAATCAGTGAGCGGGCTTTTTGATTAGCCTACGGACCGATATACTCTCATGCAACCTTACCGACTTCTTCATAATACGATCAATGAGTTCGCGGAGCGGCGGCAACGCTCTTTGAACCTAGATCAGCTTGTGGAATTTGGCTCGGCGCCGGACTCTGATCGGGCCTTGAGGGCGGGGCAGTTTTTGTACGATGAAATTCCTATTCGCTTGGCGCACATGATTCGTGAAATTGAGATCATGCCCTTTGGTTTGGCAGAGACGGCTGCCGTGCGGCGCATTCACTCACTCTATGTTCGTTCCTTTGCAGAGATTTATGACTTCTCCAAACCGGAAAACGAGGAGCAGTTGAATAACTTTATTCTGCTCATCTCTGATATAAAACACCGCCACAGCCATGTAATTGAGATGATGGCGCAGGGGATTCAGGAGCTGAAGGAGAATAAGAAAAAGGTCATTGGGGACCGGATCACGTTGTTTCTGGATCGGTTTTATACGTCGCGCATCGGGATTAGAATGTTGATTGGGCAGTTGGTTGCCCTGAACCGTCAAAGCGACGGCTGGGTGGGGATCATTTCATCCAAAACCTCCCCCTACTCCAGCGCCAAGCAAGCCATTCGGCAGGTGGAAATTCTGTGCCGAGCCAAGTACGGGTTTTGCCCCGTTGTGGAATTTGATGGTCAGCTGGATTTGGAGTTCACCTACATTCCCTCTCACTTGGATTACATGCTTACGGAACTGCTGAAGAACAGCTTTCGGGCAACGGTTGAATTCAATCATTTGGAATCCGAGGAGAACTTGCCGCCCATCCGGTTTATTATTGCCGGCGGCTCGGAGGACGTTACAATTAAGATTTCAGACCACGGCGGGGGGATTTCGCGCTCAAAACTAGCCCGCTGCTGGACGTATTTGTACTCATCCGCTGAACCGCCACCGGAGATTTCAAACTACCACAGCGAAATCCCTTCGGCCCCGTTAGCAGGCATGGGGTTCGGCCTTCCCATTACCCGGCTGTACGCCCGCTACTTTGGCGGTGATCTTACCATGATGAGCATGGAAGGTTACGGCACGGATGCTTATCTTCACCTGAACAAGCTGGGTTACCACGCAGAACAGCGCCCTTGAAAATGCCCGATGCAAAACCGCCCATCCAGTACAGATCATTCACCGTGAGCGATGCAGCAATCTACGCTCAGCAACTGGCGCTGCGGGATCAGCATTTACACCAACCCTTTGGAATTTCGTTTTTGCCTGAGTACCAGGAACAAGAGCACCTGATTTTGCACGAAGGAGCATTCCACGGCCAAACCCTTGTTGGTACTGTAGTTGCCAAATTCTTCAATCAGGACTCAGCCTTGGTTGCGCCGCCAAAAACCTTGGGGATTGAAAACCCCGAAGCCCACGGTTTGGCCGCTATTTTAGGGCAAATGATTGTTCACCCCCAGTACCGAGGCCACGGCATTGGTTGGCAGCTGGTTCAGCGTATTGAACACCAAATTGCCGCCCAAGGATTTACCCAGCTTACCTTGAAAGCGCGGGATGAAGCCGTAGGCTTTTATGAAAAGCTTGGCTATTCTAGGGAAGGGGAATTATACGTGTTCAAAACAATCCCCCACTTGAACATGCGCAAGCAACTATGCTGATTTTTTTCCCTAAAGTTTGATGAGCGTGGCAAGGCGTTGATCAGCGGGTGCTTGTAAATTCTCGCAACATGGGATTTGACTCTCTGGGACTGATGCCAGAACGCTACAAGCGTACTTAGCGTTTCCCCTTTTCTCCGCTCAGGTTTTTCACTTCATGGCATCGCCGTTTTCTGCCCTTCGGTGGGTTCTCTTTGGCAGTATAGGATTCCGCATTCTCTCCTTCGGTGGTCAGATGCTGATCCTGCGATTGGTGGAGAAAGACTCCTTCGGCGCCTACCGGGCGATTGTTCAGTTGCATCTGATTTTCCTGACGCTTCTACCCCTTGGGCTAGACACGCTTGTAGTTCGGGAAAAAAAATTCCTGAAACGCTACGTAGCAGGAACGGCCGGCATGCTGGGGATTGTTGGCAGTGTGCTGGCATTTGCCGCCCTGCTGCTTGCCTTGGTTCCCAATCCCGGGAGCGGAAGCCTGCTTTCCCGCTGGATGAGCCTT
The DNA here is from genome assembly GCA_036751885.1 of Candidatus Sumerlaeota bacterium. Classification (GTDB taxonomy): domain Bacteria; phylum Sumerlaeota; class Sumerlaeia; order SLMS01; family JAHLLQ01; genus JANRMB01. Next base: position 18,382 of record DAIOTT010000029.1, on the reverse strand, counting down.
GAGGAGGACGGCTTAGCCTTGCTTTTGATGCCGCTGATTTTTGCCGTGCAATCCGCCAAGTTAGCGATTCGCAGCCGGCACAACGCCGAGCTTAATTTCCGCCGCATTTCCCTGGGCGAATTGGGCAACGGCCTCATTACCTGGCTAGGTGGGGCAATCATTGTTCTAGTTTTTCCGAAGGCTTGGGCCCTGCTGGGCGTGTACCTATTAGGCGAATTGTTTGAGGCCATTTGGTTCTACCGGCGTGAGCCCTTCAGGCTGGGACTTTCCCTCGGGATGCGTGGGTGGCGAATCGCTTGGCGGTTGCTACAAAAGCACCGCGCCTACTGCCTGTTCAACACCGCCGATATGACGCTGAATAACCTTGCCTCCCTAATCCCCGGCGTTCTGTTTGCCGCGCTGATTAGCAAAGCTGCCACCGCAGATTTTGCGGTGGCCTCGCAAGTACTTGTGTTGCCAACCATGCTAATGGCAGGCGCCCTGTGGCGTGTAGCGTTCCCATCCCTCTCCGGCTTAGCAGAGGCAGACTTGCAGCGCCGGTGCCTTTCAATCATTAGCTCAGCAAGCGCATTTATTGCCCCAAGCGTGTTGTGGTTTGCCGTATTCGCCTCCAGTAACGTGTACCTGTTGGGGGGCGAAGAATACATGGAAACCGCCGCGCCCCTGGTTCGGTGGATGGGCTTGTACATGGTAATGGTTGCCGTATTCAACCCAATCAGCAGTTTGGACATGATCCGCAACCGGCCGGAGGTAGGCTTGGTTTGGAATATCTTCTACACCATTGGGCGGGTAATCTTAGTATTTACGTTTGCCAGCGATGGTTTACTCGCCACTGTTGCAGCGTTAGCAATCTTCAGCGCCGCCGCGTGGGTGGTGCAAATTGCCATCTTCAACTGGCTGCTAGGCGCAGGCACGGGGCGGTTTATTCACGCCTTTGCACCACTATTAATACCGCAAGCCCTTCTGCTGCTGGGCTACACAGCTTGCCTACACCTAACAAACTCCCACCTGCTGTACTCCCCGCTTGCAAGCCTTATCCCCACAGCACTCTACATGGGAATCATTTGGCGTTTTTTCCCCGAACAAAGCGCCATCCTTCACCGCCTGTTCAAGCGTTAGGGTGATAGCTTTATTAGGCTGCAGATGATGAATTGGCTTTTCCCATTGTGGAACCCTAGGGCTTCTGGATTAGAGTTCCTCAAAGAATTGCCAGCACAATTGAATGTAATCTCAAGAAAAACGCGCTTATAAAACTTATGAAAAAACACCTGCGAAAAATCATCCCTTACCCTTACACGCCTTCGGGTTATGTGGACCACTTGATTCGGCGTCGGTCGGGGCTAGTTGTTCAATCAGGGCCGTTTGCGGGAATGAAGTACATCAGCCAAGCGAATGGCAGTGTTTTTCCGCCGAAGCTGCTGGGGATTTATGAATTGGAACTACAGCCAATTATTGAAGGGGTATTAAAAAACCCGCCGCAGGTTTTTGTGGATATTGGCTCCGCTGAGGGGTATTATGCTGTTGGTATGGCCCGTGAATTACCCGCGGAAACGGAAATTATTGCCTATGAAATTTCC
>DAIOTT010000029.1:6896-16795 GCA_036751885.1 Candidatus Sumerlaeota bacterium | reverse complement strand
ACAGAACAGGTGCGCCGGAGACTGGGTGCCGTGATCTGCAATGGACTTAGAGGACATAGCGCTCAGTTAAGCGTCTTGAGCCTCGATCCCGGGTTGGAAAACCGCATTCAGCTAAAGGAAAAATGTGAAGCGCGTGATCTTGCCAGCATAATAAAGGCAGATCAAAAAACCTTTGTCATCTGCGATGTTGAGGGCTACGAGGAAGAATTAATGAATCCGGAGGTTGTTCCCGGTTTGGTTAAGGCGGACATCTTACTGGAGCTTCACGATTTTCTGGTTCCCGGCATTTCAGATGTGATTCGCGCCCGGTTTGAGGGGACTCATGTGATTGAAATCTTCTCGGAGAAAGCACGCACGCTGGAGCAATACCCCTACAACAGTGTTGTCACAAAATTTTTGCCCTCCAAGTACAAGCTATGGGCTGTGGGTGAACACCGCACGGCGCAAATGCATTGGTTTTGGATGAAAGCCCGCGGTTAAGCTCGGGCAAGTCAGCCCTCCGCAGCTTATGGGCTTTCTGCAGCCGCAACCCTTAGGTTTAGCGGAAAATCAGGTAATCGTTTACGGTTGTCCCCAGTAGTTGCAGGCTTACGGGGGGTGTACCCTGTACGGCGATTTCTCCCGCTAAGGCTTCAGCAATAACGTTCTGCATGTCGGGAACCGATGTATAACCGCAGTAGAAGGCATCAACATCAGGCACTTGATTAAGGTGATACGGCGAGCCTAGGCTAATATAAGTAACCGGTGTTGCTGTTGCGGTAAGCTGATTCACAAAGTTTACCTGCTGGGTGCCAGTTAGGCGGTTGAAGTCGCGGCTGATAACAACAACGTGGTCTTTGCCGCTTGCTTGGGCCAAGTAACCGGTAATGCTAGTTCCTGAGGGGCTTTGGGGAACAGAGACAACGGTAAGGTTGGTGAAGCGTGATTGCATGGCGGTGGTGAAGGTTGTGATGGGGAAATCGTAGAAAATTGTGCGGTTGGGCTGAAGCTCAAACAAAATCACATCGTCTGACGTGTCAATTTGTTCACCGCCGGGGAGCTCGCGAAACTGCGTAAGGGATTGTTCGCAAACGTTGCGCACTACGGAGAGGTGATCCGGGTGTTGCAGCACGGTGGGCCACAGGGTGGGATCTACCGTGGCGCGCTCTGGCAAACCCGCACGGCTTTTTGCGGTGAGAATTCGCAACACCGATTCATCAATACGGGCTTCGGTAATCTCGTTATCAATCACGGCTTCTTTAATGCCGATGAAAAACTGGGAAATATCGCCCGTGTGAAGGATGATATCCAACCCGGCCTGAATGCCCGCTACGGCGCGTTCTTTTTCATCCGGCTCGGCAATCACCAAACCGGCCATGTTGTAGGCATCGGAGATGAGTAGGCCTTGATAGCCAAATTCGTCGCGCAGAATATCCTTATTGAAGATAGGCGATAGGGTTGAGGGGTAGGGCGTTGCGCCCATTACGCTGGAGTACCAAACGTGAGCGGTCATTACAAAGTCCACGTTGCCGGTGGAGATTAGGTTTTCGTAGGGCTTGATGTGGTTTGCCCGCAAATCTGCCAAGCTTAGGGAAACGCCGGGGAGAGAACTGTGGCTATCGCCCTGCGTTCCGCCATGACCGGGGAAGTGTTTGTAGGTGCACAAAATCCCCTCAGCACGGGCGCCGGTGATGTAGCCTTCAGCCAAGCGTGAAACCAAGGCGGGTTTATCGCCCAAGGAACGACTGGAGATGATGGGGTTTATTTCCTCGGTATTAACATCCACCACAGGCCCAAAGCTGATTTGTATGCCGAGGGCCTGAGACTCGCGGGCTGTTACGCGGCCCATTTGTTCCATCAGGCTGGGATCATCGGCGGCGCCGAAGCCCATTTGCATGGGGAATACCGTGGCATCAGAAACACGGGCGCCGAGGCCTGCTTCGGAATCGATTGAAAACCAGAGGGGGATGGATGATGCCGCCTGCAGTGAGTTGACTTTGCTGACGATGTTGGCGGCGCTTTGATTGTTGCCGAGGAAGATGAAACCGCCGATTTTGTAGTCGTTTATGTAGGTGAGTTCGCCAGAGCCGGGGGCTGTCATGAGGAGTTGGCCGATTTTTTCGTCCAGCGTCATGGCGGCAAGTGTGTTGTTCACCCACGTCATGTCAGGGGCGCGAAGGGGAATTCCGGGCGTTACGCCGGGAGCTTTTTCCTGATCTTTTAGAACAAAACCCGGTTGGTTGTTTTGAATTGTAAATTCAAAAAGGGAATCTGATGCGCTGCTAAAGCCTGCTAATAGGCACAGTACGGTCACTAAACCGCCTCTTTTGCGGGTTTGAATTGTGGTGTTCATAGACAAGGTGCCGCCCAATCCGTTACAAATTGATAAGTATTTATAACATATTCACGGAAAAATTAGTCAACCGGAGTTAATCAGGGCGCGGCATTTTTATAGGGAAAATGATTTATGTTTAGCGGATGATTTCATTCGTACCGCCGCGTACTAAAACCACGCTGCTGCTTAGGTTGAGCACTTGTTCAGCTTCAGCCTCTGGAGCGGCATCTGACCATGGGAAGGTATAGTCTGCCGGGTAGTTAGGGTAGGATGCAGCGTAAAAGCCACGATCAGCGGGGAGGTATAAATCCCGAAGCAACCACGGCCCGCCGCTCCCCAGTGTTCCGCCAGCGGCCCCCCCGCTGCTGGTGGCAGCGGCGTTGTAAGCGTACCGAAAATTGTGGTACCGCGGGAACCCGCCACGAATGGTTTGGCCGCCGCGATATTCCTTCAGATACTTGGGGTTGAAGAAGATCTTTGAATCAGAAACATACCCGCGGGTGAGAAGTAGCCAGGGAACGGCATCCCAACTGCCGCCGGCCGCAGGGCCGTTGCCTACGGCAGTGAACCCCACGTGGGATTCAAAAGGCCCCGCTTCACGATCCGCTGGGGGGAGCTTGCCGTAATCAGTCAAGTAAATCTGCAGGGCAGTTGCAAGGGTTCTAAGGTTAGCAGAGTTGCTTGCCATGTAGGAGCGTTCCAGCGCTTGCCGAAAGTTGACCACCGCAATTGCGGCTAAAATGGCAATAATTGTAACAACGATTAACAATTCAATCAAAGTAAAGGCGAATTTACAGGGCTGATTTTTGGGCAAGTTCGTTGCTTTTTTTGCGGAATTATATCGTGAAGATTGAAAGTGTTTGGAAAAAGCAGTCATGGAATGCAAACTGAAGCAGCAGTAGTGGGGCCCTGAAAACCCTTTTCTTTTGAAGGGATTATATTTTCTGCTCTGACACGCTAAAATAAGGCGAAACTTTCTGCAAATATGTTGCAGGGATGCGAAAAATTTTGTTGAGCCACCACAAGACTAGAAGGTTTCCTGTTAGGTATGAAATCAAACGTACACCCCAAAAATTTTCCGCTGTTTTTCTGTTTAGTTGCCTTTCTAGTGATGGTTTCGTATCTTGGTGCCCAAAACCAAGGCTCCACAAATCGGGATGATTACGAAGGTGAAATGGCAAAGGCCACCGCCGCCTATGCAGAGGGGAATTTGGACGAAGCCCGAGCCACATTGCAGGGCCTAATACGGGTGGCAGATAAGTACCCGCCTTCGGACCCAAAGGGCGCCATGGTGCGCTCCTTCTTGGCGGTAGTGGAAGGCAAACGCGGCCGCCACGACAACGCCAATAAGTACCATGTGGACGCTGTAAATTTGGCGCGCATTGCCCAACCCGAGGGCGGGCCAGAACTAACACTTTGCCTGTTACGCCAAGGGGAGTACTACCACAGCCAAGGCAAGCGCGAGCTTGCAGAAAAAGCCCTGACTGAAGTGCTGCGCAATCAGGAAACATTACCCGTAAACTTTTCCGCCAGGGCAAGGTGGGCCCTTGCCGAAGCCCTTTATTTTGATAACAAATGGGCTGAAGCAGGCCAATATGCTTATTTTGCCCGCCAAGATGTTATCCGCATGTTTGGGGAGAATACCCTTGAACAAACAAAGATGCTTCGGTTGATGATAGAAGCCTCCTTAAAGCTGAACCGCGGAAGTTACGCGAAGCTAATGCTGGACGAATACCGCCAGATACTTATTGATCAAGAAGACGGCCCGTTGCTTGACCCCGATTACACTCGGCTTAAAGCAGATTTCGACGCCTATGCTGCTGCCGATGCTGAACGTAATTTGCTGGCCGCTCGCAGGCGCGCCGGCGCGTTGCAAAATCTAACCACAAACCCCCTTACCGCAGGCCAAGTAGGTTATGCGATTACACGGCCTGAAAGTGAATTGATTGATAAAAAATTCACCCTTGAAACCGTAAAAGGCCCCGGGGGTGTGATTGATATCAAGTACGGCACTCACGAGGTGAACGACGCTGCCTTGAGCATGCTGGCGGAAAACGGCTTTCTTTACAAGGCTGTCATCGGGATTGCATTAAACTCCCCTAAAATGACGAAAGAAGCTTTGCACCCCGCTTTGGTGGATTTCACTACACTGCTGTTTGATCCGAATGAAAAGCTTGCCATGGAATGGCTTTTGAAAACGGTGAACTCCGCCGATTCCGCCCTGTTGTTCAGCAATCGCTACACAATAGACGGAAAAAGCATCCAAGTCTCTCGGGATCGTGACAATCTGATGCTGATTGTTGAATTCTTCCCCAATTAACCCACATCTAAAAAAACAACCCTAATATAGCATCCAAGTTGAACGGGTTTGCGGCAATGCGTTTGCGACGATTGTTGTTGCAGAAAGCTGGTTGCCGAATTCTGCACCAATAATTCTGTTCACCCGAATGGAGATTGTTTCGTTGTTGTCCACCACGTTTTGCTCAGCAATAGGGCTTACGGTGATTGATTGGCTGGTGCTTCCCGGCGGGAACGTTAGGGTTGTGGCGCTGACGGTGTAATCCGTATTGAAGGTTGCTGTGCCGGAGAAAGCGACGTTAGCGGTTACAGGCTGGGTTTGAGCGCCGCTGAGGGAAAACACGTACTGGTAGGGAATACCCTCTGTGGCGTTATTGGGTGCGGAGGCAATATTGAGGGTTGGGAGTTGTGTGGGGCCAAGAAGGTTCCAGCCAAGATCCTTGAACAGATCATCAGTGTTTGTGAGGGTGATTTTATTGGTATCGAGAAACGGCTCCATGAGTTCTTCCTGACCGTTTACGTTTGTGCCTTCGCGGAAGTGGGAATAGCTGGAGCCGGATTCCCAAATGCTTGGGGCGTAAAGGCGTAACCGCTGCCCTGAAGATGCGGTTGCGGCCGGGCCAAACCAAAACAGATTATCACTGGTAAGCGCGGCAAGCCTGCTGCTTTGGCTTAGTGAGGTCAAAGCCGGGGCATTGTTCGTATTCCCTCGGCGCACGTAACGATCGTAGATTGAAGGAAACAGATCGTAATTTCCTGTGGGTATGCCATTTTGATTTGTTTCAAGAATACCGATAAACCCAAAGGCGTGGCCAAATTCATGTAACACAGTACGAACAAAGCTAATATCATTTCCTGGGGGATTACCATCTAAGCCGTAGTACCAATCAGTAGAACCAAGGACTATTTGGTTATCAACATCGGAATTGAAGACCGCAAAAGCTTCAACCTCATTGGAGCCTAATGCGTCATCAATATCGATGTTTGCAAGCTGATTTGCCAATGCACTAACGTACCATGTATCCCGAACAGGTGCAGCTTGGAAGTTCCTAAAGATGTTAAATGGGCCTGCAAACCCAAGAGTTGTAACAGAAGGCGTACCACCAAGCGGGTCCATTGCTGCATCAACCGTGATAGTTATATTACCTTGAAGCCGACTGCTCCAAATACTCATGGCATATTCAAAAGCAGCCCGCCTTTGAGGGCCAAGTGTGGGATCATTAAAACCCTCGTTGGGACCATCGGAATAAATAACGTCAATGGGCACCGCCTGAATTAGTGATGAGCAAGATAGTAGAAGTGTTACAGCGATTGTTGAAAATTGCTTCCTCATTATTCTGCTGGCTCCCGTGTAACTTGATTTTCTTGTAATGCTTCGTTCATCCATTTTTCTGCTTTTTTTGGATCATCAAAACAAATTGCCTCAACAGTTCCTGAGGATGTTCGCCTAGCGTAAACCCCATAAACAGGGAGATTGGTCATTTTGCTTATGGTGCTTCCGTCTTCCAACTGTATCTCGCTAACAATGGGTTTGCCTGCGGGGCGTTTGCTTTTGCCAACACTTTGACGAGCTTTTTCAATCTGCTCTTTGGTTGGCTTTACACGGTTTCCGTATTCATCGATTGCTACTACCAGCGAGCCGCCGAAGGTGTTTAAGGGTTCATCAGGAGTTGCATCGGGGCTGGTGTTTTCGGTGGTAAATTCCAGGGAATTTTCTGCCGCCGGTTCCGTGGTTTCGCCCGAGTGCTGTGGGTATTCCGGCTGCAATAGCAACTGCAATTCGGAATGGAGCGAAACGTTTACAACCGCTTTAGCGCTTATGTTGCCCGGGGTTAATTGGTGGTTAGATGTCTGGTGCTGGGCTGATTGAGCCGATGTGATGCGGGCCTCTTCAGCAAGGCACACCGTTGCGGTTGCCGAGCACACAAAAATGCCTGCAATCAAAATAGTCGTATGCCGTAAGTGTTTGGGCTTCATGATGATTCTGCCCCCCCTTTAGTGTTATTTTTTGCGATGAAAACATTTGCTTATCGTGATCTATTAGGAGGGAATAATTTATACGTCAAGCGAAGCCCTTCGTTTTAAATAGCAGCCGGGGAATATGAAGTTGAATTCAATTGCTGGGGCGTGTGCTAAATCCGCATTTAGCGTGATTCCCGCGGCAGGAAGGGCGGCGTGTTCTTTTCTCCTTGAGCACAAAACCCACCTCCGGTTCAATCCCGCTGCAAAAGTTTTTACACTCTACTTACCTAAGCAATGCCGGAGAATGCACCCATGACAACAGATCAATCCCACAAGCTTAATAAATATAGCGCTCGCCTAACGCAGGAGAAACGGCAAGGAGCCAGCCAGGCGATGCTGTATGCCACCGGCCTTAGCGAAGAGGATATGAGCAAGCCGCAAGTGGGAATTGGCAGCATGTGGTACGAGGGGAACCCCTGTAACATGCACCTGCTGGACTTAGCAAACCGCGTGGCGGAGGGCGTTCAATCGGCGGGGTTGGTTTCGCGTCGGTTTAACACGATTGGCGTTTCTGACGGGATCTCCATGGGAACGGACGGCATGAGCTTTTCGCTGCAGTCGCGGGATTTAATTGCGGATTCCATTGAAACAGCCATGGGCGCGCATTATTACGACGGCTTAATTGCCTTGCCGGGTTGCGATAAAAACATGCCGGGCTGCCTGATTGCCATGGGCCGCTTGAACCGCCCTTCAATCATGGTGTACGGCGGAACAATCCGCGCCGGGAAGCACAACGGCCAAAAAGTAGATGTTGTAAACGCCTTTCAAAGCTACGGTGCGTGCCTCTCCGGGCAAATCGATGAAAACACCCGCAAGGAAATCATTCGTAGCGCCTGCCCCGGCGCCGGTGCTTGCGGCGGTATGTACACCGCTAATACCATGGCAACCGCCATTGAGGCCCTTGGCATGGCGCTCCCCTACAGCAGCAGCAGCCCCGCAATCTCCGAAGAAAAAAATAACGAATGCCTACGCGTGGGCGAGGCATTACATAACCTGCTGAAGCTTGATTTGAAGCCGCGGGATATTATGACGAAAAAGGCCTTTGAAAACGCGATTGTAACGCTGATGGCCGTGGGCGGCAGCACAAACGCGGTGCTTCACATGATCGCCATGGCACACAGCGTGCACGTGGACCTGACGATTGATGACTTTCAGCGCCTTACCAACAAAACTCCCCTGCTGGCGGATTTCAAGCCGAGCGGCCATTACGTGATGGAGGATCTTCAAGCCGTGGGCGGGATTCCCGGCGTGATGCGCTACCTGCTGGAAGAGGGCCTGCTGCACGGTGATTGCCTTACCGTAACCGGCAAAACCGTAGCGGAAAACTTGAAAGACCTGCGGCCGCTGCTTGAGGGTCAGGAGATTGTTCGCCCCCTAAGCAACCCGCTCAAGAAAACCGGTCACCTGCAAATCCTAAAGGGCAACTTAGCCCCAGAGGGTTCCGTTGCCAAAATCACTGGCAAAGAAGGCCTACGCTTTGAAGGCCCCGCCCGGGTATTCAACAGCGAAGAAGAGATGATTGCAGCCTTTGAAGATAAAAAGATTCAGAAAGGCGACGTGATTGTGATTCGCTACGAAGGCCCTAAAGGGGGCCCGGGGATGCCGGAAATGCTGGCGCCGACCTCGGCCATAATGGGCGCCGGCATGGGCAAAGATGTTGCCCTACTTACCGACGGTCGTTTCAGCGGCGGCAGCCACGGCTTTATTGTAGGCCACGTGTGCCCCGAGGCCCAAGAGGGCGGGCCTATTGCCTTGGTTCAGGACAACGACCAAATCATTATTGATGCGGAAACCAACGAAATCAAGATGCTTGTAAGCGATGAGGAACTGGCAAAACGCAAAGCCAATTGGAGGGCGCCAGCCCTTAAAGCCGAGCGCGGCACCTTGGCGAAGTACGTGCGGCTGGTGAAGAGCGCAAGCCTTGGGTGTGTGACGGATTAAAGGGACAAAAGAGACAGTAGTGACATAAGGGACTATATGGACTAAAGGAACAATATGGACCTAAGGGACTAAAGGGACAAAAGTGACATAAGGTACTGCTTACCAGTTTTAGAATTGGTGTCCTTATGTCCCTGAAGTCGCTTACGTCCCTTTTGTCCCTTAAAAAGCACTCGGCAAAACTTTTCCCTCTTGACTTGAAGCGAAAACTTGCCGTTATGTTTTCAACCCAATGCAGAAAAATATTCTGCATCGTCATTGTGTGCGGAGTAGCTCAGCTGGTTAGAGCATCGGTTTGTGGTACCGAGGGTCGCGGGTTCGAGCCCCGTTTCTCGCCCCATTAGGTTTTCGTTCAATACGCGCTTTGCGCATCCGTAGCTCAGCCCGGATAGAGCACTGGTTTCCGGTACCAGGTGTCGGGGGTTCAAATCCCTCCGGATGTGCCATTAGTTCAACTGCAACAGTTCCATTGCAAATCTTCTTCAAACACTATGCTGTCCCCTGTTCAAGGGGGACGAGCTACTAGTAACGACCGCCGTTATGCCCGCTGGAGTAGGAACCGCGGTTTACTTGGTGCGGGTTGTTGTTATTATTGTTGTTGTTACTGTAATGGCTTGGCGGGTTATTGCCAGCATGGTAGCGGGGATTTTCGCCTTTTTCGTTCTTCAGGGTAATTGGTTGATACGAGTGATGGTTACTTTTGTAAGAGTGAGAGTTTTGCCCACGAGAATGGCTGCGGTTCCAGTTGCGGTCGTGATGCCCAGAATAGGTTTCATGCCCCGAGGAAAAGTGATTTCTTGATTTTGTATAGCTGCCGCCTATTTGAACGTTGATTGAGGTGCTTTCATGGTAGTACACGGGTTGTTTTGTGGGGTAATAGCGGGGTGGTTCCACAAAGCGTACGGGGGTTGCGCAGAAGGGAACGGGATTTACGTAGTAGGATATACTTGCTTCACCGTAGGCAGGGCAAATGGGGAGGGGCCGGCGGCGTTCCACGGAGATTGATTGGGCTCCGTGGCCCCAATCTGAGGTGGTGTGGCTGAAGGAAACACTGCTGTTGTAATCGTTCAAATGCACTTGCAGGGAACTATTTACGTGGGTGGTAATTTGGGAGAAGGAGTAGTGGCTGGTGGGAAAGGGATCGTGGTGGGTAGAGCGGTGGAATTCCTGCTCAAGAAATTCAAGGGGAACGCTGCTGGCAACAGCGCGAAGCGTTTCACGCCCCCCGGTTCCGCGAATGACAAACTCATAGCCGCCACCGGGCAAGCGGTACGTGCGGTGAGCTTGCAAGAAGTTATCAGAATCAAAGCAATTGGGGAATACTTGG
>DAIOTT010000029.1:5839-6886 GCA_036751885.1 Candidatus Sumerlaeota bacterium | reverse complement strand
GCACTGTGCCGCAGGCTTCCTCGCTAAAAAGGTACACGTAGGCATCTTGATCTGTTCGCAGGGTTACGCCCACGGAATCGCCGTAATCGTAGGAGCGCCTGTCCACGCCAAGGCGTACATCAATTATATTGGGGCGGCGAACGGGCTCCACGGAGAGCCTTGGGGCGGAGTGCTCGATCACAACAGAGCGTTCAGCGCGAATGCTGTAGGGGCTGCCGGCAAACACGGGCGCGGCAATCAGTGATACTAGGGTTAGAGTAACGAAAAATGCTTTCATGGCGATTGGCCTCCTGCGGTGAGGTGCTGGGTTGGGGGTGTAACCAAGATTGGTTAAGCCCTGATTGTAAGAGCAGATTGAGGAAAAAATGTTCCCGCTTATTCCATTTAAACCGGAAGAGTTTTTCAGGCTGGGTGGGAGTTTGACTTGCGGCAGTTGAATTTCCTGCGCATTTACTACTGTTGATGAACGTAAACCGTTCGTTGAATGTAACCGGAGGCTGCTTTCCGCTATGACGCCAAAAAAACCCAGCAAGGACACTCCCACTCCCTCAGGCTATTTAGCGCTGGTGCTGCACGCGCACTTGCCCTTTGTTCGCCACCCTGAGCATGAACGCTTTTTGGAAGAGGATTGGCTATTTGAGGCGATTACGGAAACCTACCTTCCGCTGCTGGAAATCATGGAGGGGTGGACAAAGGATGCCATGGACTGGCGACTGACGATGTCGCTAACGCCCTCGCTGTGCTCCATGCTGCTGGATCCGCTGCTTCAGGAGCGCTACAATAAACATTTACGCAACCTGATTGAGCTGTCGGAAAAAGAGGTGCAACGCACCGGTGCTCACCCGGAGCTGAACAAGCTAGCCGTGTACTATTTAGATAGTTTTAAAAAATGTCAGCATTATTACAACGAGGTTTATCATCAGAATATCCCGGGGGCGTTTAATAAATTCCAGATTGCGGGAAACTTGGAAATTATTACCTGCAGCGCAACCCACGGGTTTATGCCGCTGATGCGCGACGCCTGACCGAGTGTGGCCGGCTCGACCC
>DAIOTT010000029.1:0-5829 GCA_036751885.1 Candidatus Sumerlaeota bacterium | reverse complement strand
ATGCCGCTGATGCAACACCACCCCGCAGCAGTGCGGGCGCAGGTTCGCACCGGGGTGGAGCATTACCAAAAAACATTTGGTCGCAGCCCCCGCGGCACATGGAATGCCGAATGCGGATTTTTCCCCGGGCTGGACAAAGTTCTGGCAGACCACGGCATTGAGTACTTTTTTGCTGATAGCCACGCACTGATTCTTGGCGAGCATTTGCCCAAGTACGGTGTATTTGCCCCAATAGAAACCCCTGCCGGCCCGCTGGCGTTTGGTCGAGATCAGGAATCAAGCCGCAGTGTTTGGAGCGCGCAAAACGGGTACCCCGGCGACCCTAGCTACCGGGAGTTCTACCGTGATATTGGCTTTGATTTGGATTTAGATTACCTGCGCCCCCACATGCACAGCGGCGATCAGCGCAGCGCCTTGGGGATTAAGTACCACAAAATCACCGGTCAAGAAACCCCCCTGCCGGAAAAACACCTGTACAACCCCTGGGAAGCCCGCGAAACCGCCGATCGCCACGCCGGGCACTTTATGTTTTGCCGTCAGCAACAGGTGCTCCACCTGAACACCCTGATGGAGGAACGTCCGCCCCTGATTGTAAGCCCCTACGACGCCGAGCTTTTTGGTCACTGGTGGTACGAAGGGCCTCAGTTCCTTGATTTTCTTGTGCGAAAACTCTACTTCGATCAAACGGACATTCGCCTGACTAACGCCGCCGAATACATGGCGCTTTACCCTGAAAACCAGGTCTCCATGCCAAGCGTCAGCAGCTGGGGATTTGGCGGGTTCAGCGAAGTGTGGCTTGAAGGAAGCAACGATTGGATTTACCGCCACCTGGATCAAATCGCCGTGCGCATGACCGCCCTTGCCAACCAATTCCCCACAGCGAGCGGCCTGCAACTCCGCGCCCTAAACCAGTGCGCCCGCGAAGTGCTGCTCGCCCAATCCAGCGACTGGGCCTTCATCATGAAAACAAACACGGTGGTGGATTACGCGGTAAAACGCATTAAAACCCATGTGCTGCAATTTCATAAACTGGATGAAATGCTCACGAAAAACACGCTGGATGAAGAGTACCTAAAAAGCCTAGAATGGCGCGATAACCTATTCCGCGAAATTGACTACCGGGTTTATCAGGATAAGTAAATTATTCACCACGGAATCACGAAGGTGAGCGGGTAAAATTCACATCCGTAAATTTAGTTGTTTAGCCAAAGCAGATGAAAAGTGTACTTGCTCATGGGCGGAAAAATTAGAAAGGTCTTCAATTATAAAGCTCTCCGTGTCTCCGTGCCTCAGTGGTGAAACAACTCAAAGTTTTAAACGTGGGGTTCATCAATTTGACACCACGGAGTCACGGAGGTTCTGAGATTCAAGTCAAGGCTCCTTGTTGTTCCATTTCAACATTTACTGCTTGTTTTTGGTTCTCCTCTATAAAAGTTTTCCATAAGTCGGCGTGGTAATGCTTGATGTTTTGGATCGCTTTTTTCTGATCATATGAAGTTTTTGTTTTGGCGAGCGTCCACATGAGGCGGGCCAGGCGGTTCATGACTGCGCAGGTCGCTTGTTTTCCCGTTAGCCCTTGTCGTTTGTGGCGCCAGTAATGGAATGCGATGGCGGGGTCGTGTCGGCAACTGCTGAGTGCTGCTAGGAACAGGAGTGGTCTTGAGCGGCGGTCTCCTCGGTTTGCAAGGTGGCTTTTGTTTTGGCTTGATCCGGTTTGTTGGTGGTCTGGGTGGGTGGCAAGTTGGGCGGCAAAGTTTTTCTTGGCAGGATCAATACCAAGGGAGTAGAGTAAGAGTGTCATTTGGGCGATTCCTTTCGCACGGGGATCAAGCCCGCGCCCGGGATTTTTCGGAGTCCCGGGCCCTTCAACCTCCCAGCATTGCACAAGATAGGCGCTTGAAGCATGGTTCTGATCGGGATGGGTTTGGGCTGCCAATCGCGGGAACCAACCTCCGTGACGAGGTCTAGGCCCCATGACACAGACTGTTTCTCCGCCATCAGCAATTGCGGGATGTTGAACGATACACAGAACTCACAGTTTTCACAAAGAGAAAGTAGCAAAGAGAAATCTACGACGACGAGTTCGTTCCTTGAAGGTTGTGAACTGGGATCATACAAGTCACGGAGAGGGGGGTTGAAAAGTGTGGAGTTCATAATCAATATTATGTTTTCCAAGATCACAGGTGCATTCATGACTTTAGATTTTGACAAAAAAAACTACACAAATGCCCTAAAAACTGAGAACATGGTATTTATTGATGGTACATTTTCAATTATTATTTTTGTATTCTTCTTACCATTATTAGGCTTTTCACTCGTTGAATTTCTTCTTACAAAGTGGATGATATATTATGGTGTGTTTTGCCTAATAATGATTATTTTGGCGATTTTTTTATCATCCTAAAAAGCCTTCTGAAGTGCCTAAAGCCTAAATAACCAAACTCATTTCTAGACAACCACCTCCGTGTCTCCGTGCCTCCGTGGTGAATAATCTTATTGGCCTATGCGGAAGTGCATTACGTCGCCGTTTTGTACAACGTATTCTTTGCCTTCAACGCGCATTTTGCCGGCGGCTTTTGCTCCGGCTTCGCCTTTTAGTTCCACGAAATCTTGGTAGGCAATTGTCTCCGCGCGGATGAATTTGTGCTCGAAATCCGTGTGGATGACGCCGGCGGCTTGGGGCGCGAGGCAACCGACGGGAATCGTCCATGCGCGGACTTCCATGACGCCGGCGGTGAAGTAACTCATTAAGTCCAGCGCCATAAAGCCTTGGCGAATAATTTGTTCCAACCCGCTTTCGCTGCACCCTAAACTTTCAAGGAACTCGCTGCGCTCATTGTCCTCCATGCCGACCATTTCTTCTTCCACTTTGGCGCAGAGTTTTACAACTTCACAGCCTCGTTCTGCTGCTAGTTGGCGCACGGTTTTTACGTACTCGTTGTCTTCGGCCAGGTGCTCTTCATCCACGTTGGCGGCAAAGATGACGGCTTTTCCGGTGAGGAAACGCAGATCCCGATTGAGCTGGATGAAGGCTTCATCTGTTTTGCGGTTTGGCCAAGCTAAGGCGGGTTTGCCTTCGCCTAGGTGGGTGAGTAATTGTTCGGCACAATCCACAAGGGGCTGCATTTTTTTGTCGGCCTTGGCGGCTTTGCGCAGTCGATCCAAGCGTTTCTCCAAGGTTTGATAGTCCGCCATAATCAGCTCGGTTTCAATCACCTCAATATCATCCTTGGGGTCGGGCTTTTCAGAGACGTGAATCACGTTTTCATCGTCGAAGCAGCGCACTAAATGAACAATGGCAGAGGTTTCTGCGATGTTTCCTAGAAACTGATTGCCTAGCCCTTCGCCGCGGCTTGCGCCTTTTACAAGGCCGGCGATATCAACAAACTCCACAGTGCTGGGTACAATGCGGTTGGGCTTTACAATTTCCGCCAGCTTGGCCAAGCGTTCATCTGGCACGGGGACGATTGCTTTGTTGGGTTCAATTGTGCAGAACGGGAAATTTGCCGCTTGGGCATTTTGTGATTTAGTGAGTGCATTGAATGTGGTGCTTTTGCCAACATTCGGAAGGCCAACAATGCCAATGGAGAGTGCCATATGAGTACTATTTCTTTCGGTAAAATAAAAACGGGTTTAATTCTGCTTCAAGGCAACTCTGCAGCGCAACCCGCATTCACACCCCCAAGGGCAGCAATAACTGCCTTGGCTGCCGTAATTGCCAAGTGAAATGGCGGATTAGATGTTGTGCAAGTTGGGTGTTTTTAAGCTGATAATACGCTGGTTTAGCGGGGCAATTTCTGCATACATTACAGCAAAATCACACACGGCGAATGCTAGCAAGGAACGAAAAGGAGTTGCACAAGTAACATTAGCCCCTAAATCACTGTGCTGCCATCAAGGAAAACGTTTGGCAAGCAACTGAGACTGAAATACAAAGGTAAACGATCTGCAGAATGCATAAGTAAATCAACTCCTGAAAGTTGCACGAATGAAGTTTAGCGATTTTACTGCTGGAATCTACAAACAACAATTCAAATATAGGAGCTTTTCTCCCTCATTAATCAATCAAGAATGGACTTGGGATGATCCCCGAATTAACGTGTTGCTGGAGGAGGCTAACAGAAGCCTAGGCGAGCTCAACGCTTACAGTAAAATTGTTCCCAATGTTGATCTATATATACAAATGCACATTATGAAAGAAGCAACAACATCAAGTCAAATTGAAGGGACAAATACTGAATTTGATGAAGCGCTGCAAAAAGAGGAGATGATTCAACCTGAGCGCCGTGATGACTGGCAGGAGGTTCAGAATTATGTAAGCGCCATGAATCATGCTATTTCAAGCCTTGAACGGCTTCCACTATCTTTGCGTTTGTTATGCGAAACCCACGAGAAGCTTATGCAAGGCGTTCGTGGCGAAAATAAAACACCGGGTGAATTTAGAAGAAGCCAAAATTGGATTGGCGGATCATCTCTTGCAGATGCCGCCTTTATTCCTCCCCATCAAGATGAACTGATGACACTTCTAGGGGATTTAGAGTTGTTTATGCACAACGAACTGATTCAAGTACCTCACCTGATTCGTTGTGCTTTGTGCCATTATCAATTTGAAACGATTCACCCGTTTTTAGATGGGAACGGCCGCGTTGGCCGCCTGTTAATTACTCTATACCTTGTAAGTCATGGGTTATTAAATAAGCCGGGTCTTTACCTCTCGCATTTCTTAAATCAGCATCGAGGTTCCTACTATGATGCACTCACACGGGTAAGAGAATCCAACGATCTATCACATTGGGTAAGATTTTTTCTTGAAGCAATCACTGAAACTGCCCGCCTGGGCGCAAAGACTTTCGCCGGAATTTTGCAGATTAAGGACTCCGTTGACCGCAAATTGGCGCTTCTTGGTAAACAACAGTCCGCAGCAATTAAACTGCTTGATCGGCTTTATGCAAACCCCTTTATCACAACAAACGAGGCGTCAGAAATCCTAAAAATATCCTACGGCGGGGCTCGCAACATCATCCTAAGCCTTGTTGAACAAAACATTCTTGAAGAAATAAGCACACTAAATCGCAATAAGGTGTTTGTTTTCAGCTCGTATTTGCGGCTTTTTTCCTCTGTAGAAGAACGCTAACCTAAAATTTAGATCAAATTTTGGGGATTTCGTGAAATGAACGGAGCCCTATTTCACGAAAACACCCTTTTTGTGAAATGACAAATTTCTTATTTCACGAAAACACCCTTTTCGTGAAATGAACGGAATCCCATTTACCTGAGTCGAACTTTTGAAAACTTTCCCTTACAATGCTACTTGGCCCCTCATAAAATTCTGCGAAGCAGGTGAATTTTACGCACGCCACAAGAGCTTCCCCTTGATCAAGGCGCTGAAATCTGGATTGTAATTCTTATGAATACACTTGTGCAAACCGCAACTTTTGTTTTTTCTGGCTTATTGCTTTTTGCTCCCGATGCAATTGGGGCTCAAAATGCGTTTCCCCAGCGTTTCTCTAACACCACGCTTCTGTTTGATTCAGCCCCGGCGGCGGAGGCACTTTTACCGGGCGAAAACCCCATTCCCCAATTCCTGAGCCAAAACACCACCCTGTTGCAAGCAGCCCTAGGCCAAGCAGAAGACGTTGTACCTGCCGGGTTGTTTCCCTACGAAACCCATGCGCAACTTTGGAGCGACGGCGCCCGGAAGGAGCGTTTTTTTGCGACCCCCGGAACGGAACCCGTTACCTACACCGCAGCCGATGCGTGGGAATTCCCCGTAGGGAGCGTTACGGTTAAAAACTTTTTGATTCCCACGGATGCGCGCACACCGGATGA
>DAIOTT010000028.1:9286-25615 GCA_036751885.1 Candidatus Sumerlaeota bacterium | reverse complement strand
CCCAGCAAGATCAGCCATCTACATCTTCCGGACTTGCAACAGGGAAGTCCGGAAGATTCTGAGAAAGAGAGAGAAAACAGGGAAATTCGTGGGAGAAACTACGCGTTTGGGCCCGGGGCGCGTCCGGAAGTTTTTCACACCGGGCAACGCCCTGACATCGCGCAAACCCGCGTGGTTACTGGGGAAAAATGAAAATCCCCCGGTGAACTGCGACCGGGGGAGGAGTCTCTGGTTAGAGAGGGTTACCTGAAAGGTGGTGGTGGAGCCGGGGAGAGTTGAACTCCCGTCCGAAGGCTCTTTAATGGCAACTCGTTCACAGGCGTAGGAGCGGTTTAGAGCCCCGTTCCAAGGCTTTCACCGTCTTTTCAGTGTGTCATTGGGTCTATCCCCAACGTCTGACTAACAGGTCGTTCGACTTCTTTTGTGCCTGGTCGAATGAGCAAAGGCGGGGTGTAACTATTCTGTTGCTAGGTCAGTTACCAACCCCGCGAAGATTATGCAGCGAGTGCAAAATCCTCAGACATGTCAATTACGTTTGCGTTAGTGACAGTTATGTTCTGATGGAGATTTTAAAGTGGCCAACCATCATCCACTGCCTGAATCATCACCATCTCCGACTGCCCCCGTCGAAACCCGGCGGCCCCACGAAAACTTCTTAGTCATAAGAAGGTTACCTACCCTACACATACCCCCGCAGAATGCAAGGGTTTGATTATTTTCTTCTGCAAACACCATAATAAATGAAAAACCCTCCCCAAGCTAATGAATATTATCCCCCCCACGACGTAAAAAACACTGAAGTTATTTCCATTACAAATAGGAAAATAGATGAATAAGAACGAAAAGCCTTCCCAATTTTTTGAAGCCATAATTGATGGCGTGCTGCAACTCATTGTAGAAGGATTATGCCACATCTCCTTCTAATGAAAATGAACCCGAATTACAGAATCTACCCTCTGTAAGTACCTTCAAACCCTGCCCTTCACCCAATGAGGGATTGACTTGAGAACTCAGTGGGTGAAACCTGCGAGCGCTTAAAGGCAGAAATGCTGAAAACCACTTCAAGCAATAAACCACCGCAGGAGCACGCGTAATGAACCACCAAATCTTATTCTCCGGCATTCCAGGAAAAATGTGTGCTGAAGTTCTTAGTCTTGCCTACCAAACCACTTACTATCGTGAAGCAATATACCCTTCAGCCCTTACAGGCAAAGCAGAACACACCGCCTTCCAAGTGGAGGAACTTACCCTGTCCCTTGTCCCGCCGCAACAGCGCAACGTGCACCCTTGGCCCAAAAATTTGATCGCGGTGGACTACTCCCTTCCTGATGCTGCTTTGGGGAATATTGATTTCTTCATCTCAAACAACATCCCTTTTGTGATGGGCACAACGGGGTTTGATCGTGATAAGGCTGTGCGTAAAGTGGAAGCAGGCCGTGTCCCTGCCGTTATTGCCCCCAACATGGGCATACCCATTATCCTGATACAACGAGCCCTTTCCCAGTTAGCGCAGGAGTTCCCGGAAGCACTAAGTGGCTACAAAATTCAAATTACGGAAAGTCACCAAAGTACCAAAAAAGATACAAGCGGAACAGCAAAAGCCCTTGTGGCAGATTTTCAACAACTAGGCCTGCCTGCATCAGTTCAAGGGATTGAACAAGTTCGCGATCCGAACCGTCAGCAGAATGAGTTTAACGTTCCGCCGGAGCACTTACACGGGCATGCCTACCATTATTATACCGTGCACTCGCCGGATAACAGTGTCACTCTTGGCTTATCCCATTGCATCAACGGTCGGCGAGTGTATGCCGAAGGAACCTTGAAAGCCTTAGAGTTTTTAATGCGTAAAGTTGAGGATCAAGTGGGCGGCGTCTGCTACTCCATGGAGGACGTAATCAGTAGCCTCAGCTAAAATCTGTTGCATAGGTTATAAATAGATGATTCACTCTACATCCCCTGCAGCACCACCCTATACCACTTAATAAATTCGCCTAGCCTCTTAAGAGAAAAGGTTTTAGTTGTTTTTTGCGTAATAGCAACTATACTGCAGGAGGTTTGGTTGCTCAAAAGCCAAACCCTGATATACCCTACGCAAATCTAAAAAGGAAAAGGAAATACCGCACATGATGAATTCCGCACAACTGCGAGGCTGTTACCCAGCCCTGATTACCCCCATGAAATACGAGAACAATGACCTTGTTATTGATATGGAGGCGTATAAACAGTTGGTGAAGAAGGTGTGCGATGCAGGTGTCACAGGCATTCTCATTGCCGGAACCACAGGCCAAAGCGCCACCTTAGAAACCAATGAACAAGTTAACCTCATCAACGAGATTGCCGCGTTTACTCACGAGTACGGCCGCAAGATTGGCCGCAAAATTCAAATCATCGGCTCCGCAAGTTCCAACTCCACGGCAGAGGCAATCAACCTGACCAAAAACATTGTGGCCGCCCGCCACGTGGATGCCGTTCTTCACCTTACCGGGTATTACAACAACCCCCCGCAAACCGGCCTATACAAACACTTCATGGCCGTTGCCGATGTGGCCGCCGAAGCTGATACCGCAACAATCCTGTACAATGTGCCCAGCCGCACCGCCTCAAACATCAGCGCAGAAACCACCATCAAACTGGCAGATCACCCCGCGATTATCGGCACCAAGGAAGCCTCAGGCAACTTGGATCAAATTCACACCATCATTGATGCAACTAAGGACAAAGGCTTCGTTGTTGTCTCCGGTGAAGATCACATGGTTGCTGAAATCATTCAACTAGGAGGGACAGGTGTTATCTCCGCCTCCGCAAACCGTTGGCCGCTTGAATTCCAAACCCTTTGCGAGCTTGCATTGGACGGCAAGCTAGAGCAAGCGGCCCAACTTCAAGTTGCGTTGCAGCCCTGCGTTGATGCCGTGTTCAGCGTGAAAAACCCCATCCCCCTTCACCACATTTTCGGCACTGAAATTCGCCTCCCCATGGTGACACTCAACGAGTTCCCCATTAGCGAGCGCCTTGTAGCCCTAGAGAAAATCAACCGCGCGGTTGTCATCACAGAGTTTCCCCACTGCCCTGTGCTTGCCGCAGCAGCCCAGTAATTCAGGAGCAATCATCACCCATGCCCATAACATCAACCCGAGTTGAAGAAATCATCAACAACGCCTTTGAATCAACAGAGGCTGAATCCCCAGAGCAACACGCCGCGGTGGAATACGCCATTTCCATGTTGGAATCAGGAAAACTTCGAGCCGCTGAAAAACACGGCGACGAATGGAAGCCCATTGAATGGGTGAAAAAGGCAATCCTTCTGTACTTCCGCTACCACGATAGCGAAGCCATGAAGTGCCCCCCGTTTGAGTACTATGATAAAGTACCCCTAAAGCGCGAGATTGAAGGACAAGGCATTCGCGTTCTCCCCGGCGCCGTAATTCGTCGCGGTTCCTTTATCGATCGTAACGCTGTCATCCTCCCAAGCTTCATCAACATTGGCGCCCGTGTTGGCAAAAAAACCATGATCGATACATGGTCCACCGTTGGCTCCTGCGCGCAAGTGGGGGATAACTGCCACATCTCCGGCGGCGTTGGAATCGGTGGTGTTTTAGAGCCCCTTCAAGCAACACCCGTGATTATTGAGGACAACGTATTCGTTGGTGCTCGCTCTGAAATTGCCGAGGGCGTTATTGTGAAAGAAGGAGCCGTGCTCGCCATGGGCTGCTACGTTGCTGCCAGCACAAAAATCTTCGACAACATGGCAAAAACCCTTTTACCCTATGGTACAATACCGCCCCGCAGTGTCTGTGTCCCCGGTGCACTTCCCGCACCAGACGGCAGCCACAGTACCTACGCAATCATCGTTAAAAAATACCGCGACGAAAAAACCGATGCCCGCACCAGTCTGAACGAAGTCCTCCGTTAAACTCCAAAAAGCAGAAGAGTGTCCCTTCACTTGAGGGTGGATTTCACCAATCAAAAAAATCTAATCAAAAAAGCCAATCCAAAATCTAAATTCAAAAATTCTCTACCGTCCTTTACATCCCTAGTGTCCTTTACGTCCCTACAGTCCCTTATACCCCCCCAAAAAAAAACTCCCGCCAATCAAAGGCGGGAGTTTTTTTCCTTTAAGCTTTCCTACTGCCAAGCACTCCGCTGAATCAAGAATTCACCGGTTGCTCTTCATCCATTTTCTCACGTTTTGTTTTCAAGGGCGCCATAGGCCGCTTTGAAAGGGCTCCGCGCTTTTGTGGATCGCTGCTATCTTCCGCCTCGCCGTTGGCGTTCGGGTGGCTTGCACGCAGCAAGGCTGCTTGCCGTTCACGCCGTTCTTGTTCTTCCTTGTTCACTAGTTGCGCTCGGAAAAATCTGTCCATAATCTCCTTATGAACAACCAACATCAGCTCATTGAACATCGCAGTGGCATCATGGGTAAATTCCACCAGCGGTTCTTTTTGTGCGTAACCGCGAAGGCCAATGCCTTCGCGCAGTGAATCAATCGCCAGCAGGTGATCCTGCCACTCGTTATCAATTGTGTTCAGGGAAATATACCGCGCCAAGTTGTTGATCATCGTGTTGCCAAGCATGGCTTCTTTCTCCTCATAAGCATCCACCACAAACTCCATGGCGCGCTCCATCAGGGCTTCGTAATCAGCAAACTGCTCGCTCTTGATTTTGTTTGCATCGTTGTTGAACGTTGTTCGCACAAGCCAATCGGCAAAACCATCCAAATCCCAATCATTGCTAAGGTCAGGATCACCGTAGGAGCCGCAGAACTCATTGTCCAACGCATCGGCAAACACGTTCAGCATCACATCGCGAAGTTCGTCCTCCATCAATAAATCATGACGCAAGCCGTAGATTGTTTCCCGCTGCTTGTTCATCACATCATCGTATTGAAGGGTTCGTTTACGGCGTTCTTGGTTGATGTTTTCAACGCGCTTTTGGGCTGTTTCAATGGACTTCGTCATCCACGGGTGGGTAAGGGGTTCACCCTCTTTAAAGCCCATGCGGCTCATCCAGTCTGCCATCCGCTCGTTGCCAAAGTAACGCATTAAATTGTCTTCAAGGCTTACGAAGAAACGGCTGCTTCCGGGGTCCCCTTGGCGCCCCGCACGGCCCCTAAGCTGGCGGTCAATTCGCCGGCTTTCGTGTCGTTCTGTGCCGATGATCTGTAACCCGCCGGGCCAAGCTTCCTCACCCTCTTCATTTAGCACGGGTTCTTTGAGCTCAGCAGCAAGCTTGATGTCCGTCCCCCGGCCTGCCATATTTGTTGCAATCGTAATCGCACCCGCATGCCCTGCTTTGGAGACAATATCCGCCTCCATCGCGTGGTTCTTGGCGTTCAATACATTGTGTTCCAGCTTCTTAGTGCGCAACATGCGAGAAATTTTTTCTGACATTGCAACGGATGTTGTCCCCACAAGAATGGGTTTGCCGAGTTTATGAATCCGTTCAATTTCCTCCAAAATTGCCGCATACTTTTCACGCTCTGTTTTGAACAAAATATCATCCAAATCTGAACGCTTCGGCGGCACGTTAGTGGGAACCACAATTACGTCCATCTTATAGGTGTGCATAAACTCCGAGGCTTCCGTTTCCGCCGTACCCGTCATGCCGGAGAGTTTATCGTACAAGCGAAAGTAATTCTGAATCGTAATGCTCGCCATTGTTTGAGTTTCTTTTTCAACCTTCAGGCCTTCCTTCGCTTCTACGGCCCCGTGTAGACCATCGCTCCAGCGGCGCCCAGCCATTTTACGGCCCGTATTTTCATCAACAATCACCACCTTGCCGTCTTCAATCACATACTCCACATCGCGCTGCTTCATTACAAAAGCGTTTAGCAATTGGCTGATTGAGTGCAATTGCTCCGCTTTGTCTTCATAAACTTCCCGCAATTGTAATTTCTTTTCATCGATTTCTTTTTTCTGTTCATCCGTAACTTCAACATCTTCTGAAGGCTCTAATGCAGCAAGCTCCGCTGCAAGGTCAGGAAGAATAAAGTAATTTGGGTCGTTGGGATTCAAGGCAACCCGGCCTTTTTCCGTTAAGTCAATTTGGTGGTTCTTCTCTTCCACAATGAAGAACATTTCGTCCTCAAGTTCCCGAACCCGTTTATTCATCATCAATTCAGCTTCCACCTTGCGGATCAGCTTTTGATTTTGTGGGTCTTCCCGCAGCTTCATGTAACGGTTGTGCTTCGGCATGCCCTTTTCACACATCAGCAATTTGGTGCCGCCGTCCCAGCTTTTTGGGTCTTCCTGCAAGTGCTCCGTTGCCTCTTTAACCAAACGGCTAACAAGCATTTGCTGCTTGTTCACCAATTCGCGAATCATTGGTACAAGCACCTCGTACTGCTTGTTGGATCGGTCCACCGGGCCGGCGATAATCAGCGGCGTGCGAGCCTCGTCAATCAACACCGAGTCCACTTCATCCACAATGGCATAATGGTGATTGCGTTGAACAAGCTGCGAGCGGGATTGCACCATGTTATCACGCAGGTAATCAAAACCAAATTCATTGTTTGTTCCGTACGTAATATCCGTTCGGTAAGCAAGCCTGCGCTCTGGGCTGCTGGGTTTTGATTTATCAATGCAACCAATGGAAAGCCCCAGTGATTGAAAGATTGGTGTCATCCACTCACTATCCCGGCGCGCCAAGTAATCGTTCACTGTTACCACGTGAACACCCTTAGCGGAAAGCGCGTTCAAATAGGTGGGGAAAATCGCCACAAGCGTTTTTCCTTCACCGGTTGCCATTTCAGCAATATTCCCGCGGTGCAACGCAACGCCCCCTGCAAGCTGCACATCAAAGGGAATCATATTCCACTCAATTTCAGCGCCGGCTGCATTCCACTTTTTACCCACATGCCTGCGGCAAGTTTCCTTTACGGCGGCAAACGCCTCGGGCAGTAAATCATCCAACGAAACCACTGTGTGTTCGTCCCCCGTAATTTGCTTTTCAAGCTCAGCCCAAGTGGCGGCGCTCCAGGCGGGCAACTCCCCTTTTTCAATTACACGCTGCAGGGCATTGTAATCAATCTTGCGCTCCAACTTTGGAAACTCATCCAAAAACGTAATCGTCTTCGGCGTATGATCCCTATTCAACCGGCTCATGCCGGCGCGCAGCTGCTCTGCAAGGTCCTCGCTGGCGGAAACGCCTTCCTTCACAATTACAAAAACATGAAGCGGCGCCGCATGAAAGTCCCTCCGTTCGCCCAGCAGCACTACCCGTGCAACATCTGGGTGGTTGCATAAATGCGCTTCGGCCATTTCACACATAATATACGTTTCACCACTCCCGGAGCGCAGTACCCGTGGCACCGCCCCTAGAAGCTTGCGAAACTCGTTGGATTTATCCGCCAACTGCTCATCCGTAAGTTGCTCATACTCCTTCGCAATCTCATTAATCTCGCTTACAACAGGCATAATCGCCTTCATATCACGGGCTTGCTTATCGCCGAAAATAGTTTTCATCAATTTCTTAAACATAATCATCATGGGAACTCCATAAATTGGTCGGGGTAATCTACGTGAAAAACACAACGAAACACAAATAACCACACCAAGTTGGAATTGTGTTATTACAATGAGCTGGAAAAAACGGAATAAATCGCGCCTTAAGCCTAGGCCAAAGCACCTTCAGCCTGAAGAATTGCAAGCTTCATCTCAGAACCGCCGCCGTAGCTGCCAACCGCACCCCCGGACTTTAGAACCCGGTGACAAGGAATCAGCAACGGAACAGGATTCGTCGCCATAACAGTACCCACGGCTCTTGCTCTTCCCGGGTAACCACTGCGCACGGCAAGTTCGCCGTAGCTTTCAGCTTTACCTTTCGGAAGAGTAGCACAAGCCCGCAGAACTGAGCGTTGAAAGGAGGAGCGATTCGCCTCAATTGCAATCCAATCCACCTCAAGCAAATCACTGGGGCATTTGTTCGTTGAAGTAGAAGACGGCGAAAAAAACGCCTCCAACTGCTCACGACCCCCTAAGCTAGAGTCAAAAAGAATTGGCAGATTCAGCAAATGCGGTGCAAAACGAAACGGTGGAAAACCCATTTTACCCCACTCATGTTGAGGCAAAACCAGGGAGCAAACACCCGATTCCGTACACGCAAACGCCCCTTCACCAAACGGCGAAGCATACACATTCCAGCGTACAATCTGTGAATCAAGCATCGGGCGGGCCTCGCCGCGGTGGGTCGGGCAGAATAAAATCCACAACCGAACCACCATTCAACTGGTTAGCAAGTAGAACCTGCTCCAGCCGTACAGCCTCCGGCAATTCCGGACAAGCAAACACCACCGCAAGGCTTGGTAACGTGGGGCGCCGCTCTTTAAACAGAAAAACAGAGTTAGCCGGAGGGTCGTCCAGCTGCCAATCCTGCAGTAAAAACTCCAGCAACTTGCGCTGCCGCTCCTGCAAGGTTACTAAATACTGAATCCTAGCCTGCGACTCTAAAGCGCTCGACGCCACAGAACTTGAAGCAACCGCCCCCGCATTCGCCGTGGAGGCAAACAACACAGAGGCCAACGGCAAAACAACAGCGTAAATAAACGCCCGAGAATCCCGCGACTTTTTACCCTGACGATTGAGAAGAATAGAGGTTAACTTCATAGTGTGCTGTTAATGGATGACCACACCCCTTGAGTCAACCAAAGCTGCGTGAATTAAGCAGTGATTTTACTCAATTCAAAAGATGCACTATTGAGCTTTGAGTTGTGGCATCAGGCACAAATTCAGATAATCAAAAGCTAAATAATGAAATTAAGTTCGAAAATTCTACTTAATTTTATTCTCAACGCCTTCTTCGTTGAAGAGTTTCAACAGATTGTTGAAGTCTGAGTTCGCCTGCATCTTTTCCCCTGAACAAATAGGATTCTATGACCATTTGCCAAGCTGCAATAAACTTAGCATCGTGGCCAGCTTTAGCCCAGAATTCACGGTCGAAGATGTTCTCCACTTCCCCACGTTTTGTAAGTCGTTCCGTAATCTTGAGAGTCATAGATTATTCCTTACCTACCGGCACTCAATCATAACAACGGGCGAATCACATAAACGGCAATTACTGCACAACCCAGGTTTGGTTGCCTGTAACAAGCTTCTGCAAATCGCCTTTGCCTTTTAATTCAATCACTTGCTCAATTTGCTTGTTCACCAGTTCGTCGTAAGTAGGGCGTTGAACGCTTCGGATTACGCCGATTGGTTCCGGCAAGTCCGGGTAGCGCATGCGGCCCATTAGGAAGTGAATACTCACATCTGCTTGCTCGTTGTGAACCAATAGATCACCCTTCGTAACGCCGTTCTCGCCGAGCTTTACTGCTTTAAGCGTTTGGCCGTCCATCATGATGCCTTTGTCCAAATTCGCACCAAAGATCATCGGTTGCCCGTGTTCAAGTTCAATTACATTTTCCGCTCGCACCTTGCGGTCTTGAGCGTGTGCCAAGGCGCCGTCGTTGAAAATGTTGCAGTTTTGGTAGATTTCCACAAAGGCTGAACCGCTGTGCTCAGCAGCGCGTTTAATCACTGATTGCAGGTGTTTGGGGTGCATATCAACACTGCGTGCCACAAAGGTTGTTTCAGCCGAAAGGGCAATGGAAAGGGGTTGCAAGGGTGTATCCAGCGAACCCAGCGGGGTGGACTTGGTTTTGGAACCAGCGGGGGAGGTTGGTGAATACTGCCCTTTTGTTAGGCCGTAAATCTGGTTGTTGAAGAGTAGAATCTTGAAATCCACATTACGACGCAACGCGTGAACCGTGTGGTTTCCGCCGATTGAAAGCGCGTCGCCGTCCCCCGTAACAACCCACGTTTGCATGTCGGGTCGTGTGATCTTGAAACCCGTGGCAACTGCCATTGCACGACCGTGAATGCTGTGCAACCCGTAGGTATTCATGTAATAGGGGAATCGACTAGAGCAGCCAATTCCAGAGATAAAGCAATATTGTTCTGGGGGCGTCCCAATTTCCGCTAATACTTTTCGCACAGCAGCAAGAATGGAGTAATCCCCGCAACCCGGGCACCAGCGTACCTCTTGATCTGTTGTAAAGTCTTTGATAGTATAATTTTGGGGTGCGTCTGCAACCGTCATGATAGGATAAGTCCTTAATTCAATGTTGAATGGTTCAAGGGAAGGGGAATTCAAGCGGTCGATAAAGAGCCTAAAACTTCCTCAACCTTGCTTGTGATGTCATTAATGGTAAAGGGTTTGCCCTGTACTTTGTTCAACGCTTGGCAATCCACTAAGTATTTACCGCGCAGCAAAAGCCGCAATTGCCCGGCATTCAGCTCGCATACAATGACCTGCTTGGCGGATTTTAGCACCGTGCCCAAATTCTTGGGAAACGGATTCATGTACCGCAGATGAGCGTGACCAATGCTAAGGCCTGAATTGCGCATAATATTTGTGGCCTCGCGAAGGGCACCGTGCGTTCCGCCCCAACCTACCAGCAAAACATCGGGGTTTTGATCCCCATAAATCTCCTGCTCAGGAATATAGTTTGCCACGCGGTCTACTTTTTCTTGGCGTACATTCACCATATGCTGATGGTTTTCCGCCTCGTAGTTAATGTTGCCGGTGCCGTCTTGCTTTTCAAGGCCGCCAACGCGGTGCATCAAGCCCGGCGTACCGGGAAGAATCCAGGGGCGTGCAAGGTCTTCATTGCGTTTGTAAGGCAACAAGGTTCCCTCAGGGCCGTTAGCAACCTCCAAGTGTTCCACCACGATTGGCTCCATTGCGCTGATGTTGGGGATTAACCAGGGCTCAGAACTGTTTGCAATATACCCATCGGAAAGCAGCATCACCGGCACCATGGAGCGGAAGGCAATGCGTGCCGCTTCAATTGCCATATGGAAGCAATCGCCAGGCGTTGCGGCGGCAAGCACCACAATGGGGCATTCACCGTTGCGCCCGTACAGTGCCTGAAGCAAGTCCGCTTGCTCTGTTTTTGTTGGCAACCCCGTTGAAGGGCCCCCACGCTGAACGTTTACAATAATCAGCGGAAGCTCGATCATGGTGGCAAGGCCAATAGCCTCAGCCTTCAACGCAATACCAGGCCCCGATGAACCCGTAATTGCCATTGCACCACCATACGCAGCCCCAATGGCAGATGTTATGGCGGCAATTTCATCTTCCGCTTGAAAGGTTTTCACGCCAAAATTCTTATGGCGCGCTAATTCGTGCAGAATATCCGATGCAGGCGTAATGGGGTAACTGCCATAAAACAACGGCTTGCCGGAAAGTTGGCTTCCCGCAACAAGGCCCATGGCAAGGGCTTCATTTCCGCGAATTTCACGGTAAAGCCCGGGGGTGAGTTTGGCTTTTTTAACAGAGAAATTATTTTGAAAGAACTCTGCCGTTTCGCCAAAGTAAAAGCCCGCTTTCAAAGTCGCCAAGTTTGCTTGCTTTACAAGCTCGTCCTTAGCGAATTTGCTTTCGATAAACTTGATTGAAGTTTCAATGGGCCGACTGTACAGCCAACTGACGAGGCCGAGGGCGAAAAAGTTTTTGCACCGTTGTGCATCGCGTCCCTTTACGCCTAAGGGCTCACAGGTTTCTACAGTGATTTTTGTCATCGGTGCCGTAAAGAGTTTGTACTTGGCAAGGCTTCCGTCTTCCAAGGGGTTTGATTCATAACCCGCAAGCTTCAGGTTTTGAGCGTTGAAGCTGTCCTCGTTGGCAATCAAAATACCGCCAGACTTCAGGTCTTTCAGGTTATTCTTCAGCGCGGCGGGGTTCATGGCCACAAGGGTGTCTACAATGTCGCCCGGTGTGTGAATTTCTTCCGAGCTGAACTTTACCTGAAAGCCGGAAACACCGAAGAGAGTGCCCTGCGGTGCCCGAATTTCAGCAGGAAAATCAGGAAATGTGCTCACATCATTGCCAAATACGGCCGATGAATTGGTGAATTGAGTCCCCGTAAGCTGCATTCCGTCGCCAGAATCGCCCGCAAAACGAATTGTCGCCGCGGCAACTTGCTCAGTGCTTTTGGGGTGAAGGGAATTTGTTTCGAGTGTCATGCTCTCGGTGAACGTCCTTGTTTGAACAGGAATTGAATCCAAAATTTAGATTATAGGCTAAAGAATAGAAAAATGTTGTTTAGCCAATCATCTTATTGAGTTCCGGTCGTGATTCCGCTCGTTCTTGGAAAAGGGCTTCAGAATCATCGAAAAGAAGGTGTGGAAATGCACACCCAATGCGCCGGAAAATCAATCTGAATATTATTCAGCAAGTCTAATTCCTACTTTTTTAGTAGGAGAATAAATTCCCCTCCATTTATCCCTAAAAAATCTTTCTTCAACTAGGCCTAACCCTTCAACGCAAACTGCACGTAGGCATTATGCTTCGCCTCAACCTCCATGGTGGAATCATCATAATGGCCGGGGTAAAGCCTAAGCCCCTTCTCCTCTGTAAACAAACGCTTTAGGCTGTGGAAAAGAATCATTTCATCGCCCCCGGGTAAGTCTGTACGCCCAACAGCACCCCCTAAAATCAAGTCCCCTGAGAACGCAATCTTTGCCTCGCGATTGATAATACAAACTGACCCCGGCGAATGCCCAGGAGTCAGCAAAATCCGCCACGTACTCCCCAACGCTTCAAACTCATCGGCGTCTTGCCACAAGCCGGTGGGTTCAAAAGGCTCATAACTTAATCCAAACGTTTGAGAACCGTTCAACTTTGCGCTGCTGCACCACTCTTTTTCAAGGGCGTGAATATGCACTGGTACATTCAGCGTTTGGTTTACCGCTGCCACTGCCCCTAGGTGATCCAAGTGCCCATGGGTAAGCCAAATGCCCTTGGGCTGAAGCTTGTTGTCCGCAATAAATCGCAAAATTAATTCTGCATCACCACCGGGATCCACCAAGTAGGTTTCCCGTTCTCCCTCTCGGCGAATAAAATAACAGTTTGAATTAAACGGGGAAAAAACGGTTAAACAATCAACGGTGAACATGAACACGCTTGCCTTGAGCTGAAAAGATTGTTGAGATTTGCCTGCGATGGCATTTCTCCGCAAGGGTGAACTCCACATAATTCAGACGTTGGTTCCTAAACATGAGTACATTTGTAATCGGTGATCTTCACGGTTGCCTGGATGCCCTCAAAACCATGGTGAAATTTGCCAACATTACAGAAAACGATACACTCATCACTCTGGGGGATGTAGTGGACCGAGGCCCAAGTTCCGCCGCAATTATTGATTGGCTGATTGCCCGGCATCAGGTTGCCCCTACGGTTTCACTCCTGGGGAACCACGAAATCATGATGATGCGGTCTCGCTTTAGCCCCTCTGAATTTAACGATTGGTTGCTATACGGCGGGCGCGAAACCCTTGCCTCCTACGGTACTGAAATCATTACCATTATACCCACAAAACACTGGGATTTTTTAGATCATACCTGCGTAGATTACCACGAGTTAACACATCACTTTTGCGTGCACGCTGCCGTCAACCCCTTGTTGAGCCTACCACAGCAGCCGGAGATAATTCTGTTTTGGGAGAAACTTCAGATTCCCCCCAAGCCCCACCAAAACGGAAAAATCATGATTTGTGGTCATACGGCACAAAAAAATGGCCTTCCCTATTTAACACCCACAACAATCTGTTTAGACACTTGGTGTTACGGTGGCGGTTGGCTTACCGCCCTACAACTTGAAACTGGCCAATTGTACCAAACTCGCGAAAGCGGCGAAACGCGCACACTCGCCTACGTTGCCCCCACACATCCTCCCAATTTTGTGTAAATGCAAATCAGTCAATTTGGTATATTTCACTTTATTGCGCCAACACTCAGTGGGATTAACCGTTGAATCTAAATTCAATCTGAATATTTCCACGAAAAATGCTTCTCTCAAGTTGACTCATACCCCCCGTTGATCCATCAATAATGGTGCAGGGATGCAACATTGATGGCTGTAAGTGGGGAACACCCGCCTTACAATAAGCGACTCAAGGGCATCATGAAAGGTTTTGAATGAAATACAATAAGCGATTCAACTACTCAAATTCAACCGTTTGGTGCGGTGCCCTTGCCCTAGTATTGGCCGTTGCCAGCACTGGCTTTGCCGATCGGGTTTTGTTGAAAAATGGCGAAGAGCTTTCAGGGATGATCTTGAACCAAGACGACCGTTTTGTTGAAATTATGAACGAAAACCGCATGGTTCTAAAGCTGCAAAAATCAACGATTGCTGAAACTATTCTGGAAGATAATGCCCTCCGCTTCGAAGCTCTTGGCGATTCTGCCGATGAACAAGGCAAGCTGGATGAGGCAATTGCAAACTATGAAAAAGCGATGGAAATCGGTGGCGACGTAAAAGCCCTTGAAGCTAAAATTGAAGCTGTAAAAGACCAAATTATTGATAAGCAACTTGGCGGGCTTTCCTACGATCTCAAGGAATCACGGAAACTTCGCCGCCAAGAACGCTTTGATGCTGCGGAAGAAACGCTGCGCAAGTTGGTTGAAAAGGCCCCAGATAACAAGGCGGTTCTTGAAATTGCCTCGGATGAAATGGGGGTGCTCTGCGTTGCCCGTGCCCGTAAGTTGGTTGATAACGTGCAACACAACGCCGCTGAAATTCAATTTAACCGGGCCCTAACCTTCAGCCCAAATGACTACCGCATTTACGAGGAACTCGGCGATTTATACTCCCGCAAAACCCTTACTCACGAACGTGCTGCTCTATCATACCTGAAGAGTTTAGAAGTCGGTAAGGACCGATTGAACAACGATTCAATCAACCGCTTGCACCTGAAGGTTGCTGATATTTACTTCCAAAATAACTATTTTGAATCCGCTGCGCGTCATTACCGGCTCGTTTACAACAACCAGCCCTCCAACCAGCGAGCCGTGGGGGATCAACTCATTGATTCACTCACCAGCTTAGCTTCATCGGGGGATATTAAAGAGCCCGCGTACGCCATTCAAGCCCTGCTAGAAGCCACGGAAATTGTTCCGGAAAACATTGAAGTTCAAGAACTACTGGCCAACCTTCTGCTTGAATCCCTAGAGTACGAACGAGCAATACCTGCCTTTGAGCGGGTGCTTGAATTAGATGCCAACCGGCCGGATGCTAACGAGCAGCTTGCCTTTATTTACCGCCTCCGTCGCGATCCGCAACAGGAAGCAATTCACCTTGAACGAGAAGTGCTTGCTGATCCCAAGGATTACGATTCAAAAGTAAACTACGGCGATGTATTATGGCGTTTGGGGGATTACGACAAAGCCATTCTTCAGTATCGCAACGCAAAGGATCT
Source organism: Candidatus Sumerlaeota bacterium (assembly GCA_036751885.1). Classification (GTDB taxonomy): domain Bacteria; phylum Sumerlaeota; class Sumerlaeia; order SLMS01; family JAHLLQ01; genus JANRMB01. The sequence goes on along the minus strand of DAIOTT010000028.1, from coordinate 10,383 downwards.
TGATCCAGACAATCCCCGGGCCCTAGTTGCGCTTGCTTCTTCAGAACGGAAACTTGGCAAGTACTCAGAAGCGCGCGAGGCGATTCAAGAAATTCTGGATCGATTCAAAACAGATGTTCGCGCGAACTTGGAAATGGGCCTTGTTTTCCTGGATGAAAAAAACTACCGACGAGCTGATCCCTATTTCACTGATACCATTGAGTTTATGAAAACTGATAGCCTGAAGGGTACGCTGGAAGGTGATACGCTTTTGGCCAACGCCTACGTTGCTCGGGGTGAAGTTGCGTTGAACACAACCGGCCCCGGTACGGCAACGAACGATTTCAATAAGGCCCTGGAGATTGTGCCGGATTTCCCCCCTGCAATCTACAGTTCCGGTGAAGCAATGGTCAAAAAATATAGTTCTTCATCGGCCTTGGTAGATCTTTTAGAAGCAGAACGGCTGATGCTGGAAGCCAGAAACTTAGATCAAACCAACCCCGATTTCGCCCTTGGTACAGGTTTATTCTACCACAAGACTCTTTCACAAGAGGATCGTGCGAATGAAAAGCTTTACCACGTTAAAGCATTGGCACAATACCGAGACTACGTGAACATGGGCGGTGCACAGTTGGAGCAAGTTAGGGGATTCATCTCTGAACTGGAAAGCTCCGAGCGTGAACAACAAGCCAATACATTGGCCAATTCAACGGCTTCTCCTGATTCTGTTGACCCTGAAGTTGAAGAATCAACCTCAGACGATAGCACGCCGACTACTTCACCAGAAACGCCTGAAAGTTCAACGACCAATGCAGATTCCGTCCCTGATGAGCCCGCTGCCGAATCACTTGCACCAGAAACCGCAGACGCCTCCTAAAAAGCTGCGCTGCACGCTGAGTAAAATTCCACAAGGATTGCTTCATTCAACATTACATTTGCGTTTGCCAAAACAGCTGAATTCCTCAGTCAATCAATCATTACTGCTCTCCACTCTTGCACCCTTTATCCTGCTGATTCTCTGCCTCGGAATTAGCGGGTGCGGTGCAAAGAAGATTGATCCCTACGCCCCCCATGAAACGGTGCTCTCAATCGCTACGGAGTTTCAACTGCTTGCCTCC
>DAIOTT010000028.1:0-9276 GCA_036751885.1 Candidatus Sumerlaeota bacterium | reverse complement strand
GGTGATCCTTACCGTGAAGCTCCGCGGGCGGACGTCTCAGGCCAAAACATTGCCCGCGCAACAATCGTTCGGTTGGCAAACTATGAAGCCCTAAACCCCGGCCTTTACCAACTTGAAGTGGAAATGCTGAAGGCCAGAAGTTATGAATGGTTGGGGGATTACACACTCGCGGAAAAACTTTACGATGAAGTTTCACAGCTAAATAGTCCCTACAAACAGGATTCGCTTTCCCGGCTTCAGTTCATTCGTGAACTGCAAAATCAACTGCCCCGCTCATCAGAGTTCACCACGGTGGATTTATTTTTGGCAGAACTCAAACGCAGTGAAAATGCCCTGCTTTCAATGGCAAACCAGCAAGAAAATTCCCTTTTGCAATCCTTTGCCCTAAGAGCTGCCGAAGATGTCGCCGTACGGCGAAGCGAGCTGCTTGCCTCTAACCGATTGTTGTTGGAAAACGGCGACGAACTGGCGATTGATTCCCTGAAGGAAATGATTTCAACCTTCAATGAATCTGCCCGCTCCATGAATCACGCCCTGCGGTTGGCGCGCCTTTACCGCGAGCTCGCTGAGGAGGAACTCCGCCTAAATCCACCCAGCGGCCATCGGTTTGATCGAAACTTGTGCCTTGCCTATCTCAACGAAAGCTTAGACCTTATCTACCGCATCAGCCAAGCCGATGGTACTCAGGAAAAACTCATTGCCCAACGAGAGCTTGATACGCTTTTACTCATCAAAGAATTCGCCATTTCAAATTCCCGCTAAACGCATTCTAGCATTCCAACCGCAAAAAACGCTCGTAAGGAACACACCTGCCCCCGGATTCAACTCACCATGCAAAACAACGCCGACAAAAAAAAATACGCCGTTCTTACGGTGCTCCCCGATTGGTTTGATGGACCTTTTGATGACGGCATTTTGTTTCGCGGCCAAGAAAAAGGGTTTGTTGAGTTGCCGGTGTTTGGGTTGAAAAACTGGGCTCAAGGGAGCAGCCACCACTACGTGGACGACGCACCATTTGGCGGCGGAGCTGGTCAGTTGTTCCGTCCGGAGCCGCTAGCGGCCGCAATCGATGAAATCGCCGGCCCCGTTGGTTCTCCCGGCCGAGCCCGTGTGGTGTATACTTCACCCAAAGGGAAAACCTGGAATCAGGATTTGGCCAAACACTACGTGGAGCACTACCCAAATGTATTGATTATTTGCGGCCGTTACGAAGGCATTGATCAACGTATAATTGATTCCCGTGTGGACGAAGAAATTTCCCTAGGTGATTTTGTCATGACCGGGGGAGAAATCACCGCCCTTGCGTTGATCGATAGTCTGGTACGCCTCATTCCCGGTGTTCTAGGAAACGCGGATTCCTACAAAGGCGATTCCTTCTACAACGGCCTTCTTGAAGGTCCCCACTACACCCGCCCTGCAGAGTTTGAAGGCATGAAGGTTCCCGACGTTTTGCTGAGCGGTAATCATAAGGCAATTGAGGAATGGCGAAAAGCCGAATCCCTAAAGATAACCCGCGAGCGCAGGCCAGACTTGCTTTAGCGATTGCCAAACTTCAGGGGTAATTCGCGTTCTTTAATGTGTAATCAATAACTCAAATTGCTAAGGATTCTTTTTTTGTACAGGATAACAGACTTCACAGGATGATACGATCCAGTTAATCCTGTTATCCTGCAAAATGAAAAGCTTATGTTGCGTGCTACGATTCTTGGATAACCGTAAAAAACGATTTTGTAGATTGATTAAACGGGAGTTCTTCGTTTGCTAAACAACAGCATCTTTCAATACGGTGAAGAAGTTGTTATCCGTTTCCTGAATCTCGACTTCAATGGAATAGGTTTTCTTTTGCCCGGGGAATTTCGCCTCAATGTGCTTCACCACGTGGTTCCAAACATAGGTTGCAACGTTTTCAACACTCGGCCCTTTGCCGGGAATAACAATCACTCCTTCGGGCTCAAACAACTCGGGGTTTGTAAACAGCGGATCGTTCGCCGTCACAATCATTCGGTGGTCAAAGTCCCGCATGATTTTCTTCAGATCACCGAAATCTAGAGCCATATCAAGATGATCGCGGGGGAATTCATCTGTAATTACTGTAACAGAACCACGCCAAGTATGACCATGAACCCAGGCACAGTGCCCCGGGTAACCAATTTGCCGGTGCCCGGTGTGAAACTTGGCAAGTACACGTATTTTTTCCATCAGTCGTTTTTCCTAAATCAAAAAGTATTTTCCCAATAAGATGCAGAACTTATACCGTTTTCTGAATTAGGGTAAATTAGGCTTTGCAACCATTTGCGAAATCAGGCGTTCGTTCAGTTCTTTTGCTGGGTTTCGGCCGTGCGAATTAATCCTGTATTGAAGGGAAGCAACCTCCACTAGGATGGAAGTATTACGCCCCGGTTCCACGGGAATTGTGAACTCCCGAACATCAATTCCCAACAAGTTCTGGTACCGTTCGTCAAGGCCTAGCCGGTCAATTTCCATATCCTCAGTCCACCGCTCCAGCTTTACAATAAGGTGCACGGTTTTCTCCTCCCGAACGCTGCCGGCGCCAAAAAGCAACTCCACATCAATAATCCCCAAGCCGCGAACTTCCATCAGGTGGTGAGCCGAACCCACAGCACTCCCCACGAGTAAATCCTTTGAGAAACGCTTCAGCACAACGCAATCATCGGCAATCAACCGATGACCCCGCTCAATGAGCTCAAGCGCGGCTTCACTTTTCCCAACGCCTGCATTTCCGGTAATGAGTACACCCACGCCAAATACATCCACCAATACCCCGTGAACGGTTTTTGTGGGGGCAAATTCCCGTTCCAAAAAGAAAGAAAGCGTGCTGCCAAAATGCGTTGTAGGGTGCGGTGTTACCAAAAGCGGAATCCCGTTTCGATCCGCGATTTCCACGAAGTCCTCCATCGGTACGTTGTTATCCGTAAAGATGATACACGGAATATCAAAACCCAAGGCCGCTTCCAGCCGTTCACGGCGCACATCCGCCTCTAAATGCCCCAAGTACCCTGTTTCCGTATTGCCAATAATCTGGATTCTATCGGTAACAAAAACCTCTAGGAATCCTGCGTAGGCCAAACCGGGGCGGGTATACTCAATCTGGGTAATCGGCTTGTTTAAGCCGCGGTGCCCTGCCACGCATTCAAGATCAAAGTGAACTTTTTTAGCCGAAAGTAAATCAGCAACGGTAAGGCTTTTTGGCATGGGTGAATCCCTTTCAAGTGGTGCTGGTATTAGGGGCAACAACCTGAACTCACCGGTAAAGCAGAACTAAGTCAACGAATGATTGCTCCAAACGGGGCTTGCCAAAGGGAAAAGCCCGCAATCAGCTGAATTGTGAAAGCCCTACAGCCGTACGGTTCAACCATCCAAATGCGGCCTGATCTCGGGGCAAGAGTTGGGAACTCCAGTTCATCACAATATGCCAGCGCAAGTTCTTCACCTGAAAGCCATTCGCGGAACTTGCCGGTGGTTTGCAGCTTCAGCTGTTTTTTCGTAAGGCGAACCGTGCGCGCCTTGTTTGAAAGATTGAACATCCCCACCATGGGGCGCGGTGTTTTTGTGCGCAACACCGCCACATCTGGGCAACTGTAATCGTCCACAAACTCCGCTGAACCGGGCTTCAGCGGGAAGCACCTTTCAAGCAAACCATAGCGCTGGGCGGAAAGCGTAGTAATGTCCTCGCCCAGCATGCCCATGCCGGCAGTCATCCAAACCAAGCGAACCCAGCGCTCTGCTTCATTTTGGCTTAGCCCGTAAGGGGGCTCGGTCTTGAACTCACCTAGGGCATTATCACCGCTAAACATTTTGCGCTCACCTGCACTCCCGCCGTCGTAAACCATGATACAATCCGGATCATTCTGCCACCAATTGTTGTGCATCCACTGGCGGCCAATGACGTGTTTTGCTCCGGAGTAAATACTGCAATTTCCCTAGGGCCAAGCGCTTAGGTTTAGCGGTAAATACCACCGGTGTGAAACATCCAGCCCAATGCGCATACCGTCTGCAATTCCTACAGCTGCGCCCATGGGGCAACCGCAAGTCAGGATGAAACGATCATCCCCAGCAACATCGCGAATCGCTTGAAGGCCTTTGCGCAAAACCTGCGGCATGGTCAGCGATTAATTCACCCTTGTTCCGGGCTGAACAGCGTGAAGCAAAAAGTCGATCTTGATGTACGTAAAGCCCCATTCATGGAATACCCGGTGAAAGGTTTCGCGAACAAACTCTAAGGCCTTAGGGTTTGTAAGGTCCAACCCGTAGGATTCCCAAAAAATCTTAGGGGCTTCGCCGGATTGAACCAGCAAATCTGGATGGTTCTTTAAAAAACTCGCTTCCGGGATCCACGGAAAACGGCGCCAACCACAACCCCGGCTTAAGACCACAGCCATTGATTTCATCGGCAATGGCTTTCATCCCGTTCGGAAATTTGTAACCAGCGTGCCAATCCCCCCAATTCCTTGGGGCGTTGCGGCATGTGTAATTCCAACCATCATCCAACTGAATGGTTTTCAGGTGTCCAGCAAGGGAGCTGGACTTAAGGGCTTGTAAGTTTTGTTGAATGTCCTGAACGGTATCTGTGCCGTAGAAGGTGTACCAACTGCACCACCCGGTTTGCAGGGGTACTTTACGGGCTTCCATCAACCGGCCTGAATCCTGGGCGTATGCCTCCAGCAGGGGGCTAAGGCCTTCGCCAAACTGTACGCTCAGGGGGGAAAGCTCTAGTGTGCTGCCGGGCAAAAGCTCAATGCCGTCGCGCTTTGTGTAGGCGCAAATTGTTTTGGCTGCTCCGGCGGTTGCACCAACGTGGAAATCATAGTAGGCTTCTCGAACGTCTAAAAAGCCCAGCACCAAAGCACTCTCGCTTTTCGCTGAAGTCAACCCCACCACACTGTTGAAGCCTACGTCACTTGTTAGCTCAACAATGCCAGAATAGGAATTCATATCCACCCCGTTTACAAGAGCACGAGTCAGGGGATTCGGCGTCGTGATGTCCGCATTTTGCAGCAGGTAAATGCGCTCTAGCGCAACCGGCGCACCGGAGGTGATGTTCAACGAGCTTTCAATCAGTAAACCCCCGGCGGTTTCTTTCACCTGAATGCTCAACACCAAACCCATTGCCCATTCCAGCAAAATGGAATTGCTGTTGAACTCTCGCTGCACGGCGTTTTCAGCCTTCAACCGCTCCTGCTGATTGGTTAGTACAATCACAGGGGTAAGATTTTTCAGGCGTATTCCGCTGGTATGAGAAAAATAAAGTTCGCCATTAGCACGGGCAACGGGTTGCTGAAAAGCAGATGCTGATAGCATAAGTGGAAGGGTACTTTCTGATTAAGAAGGGTGAAAGGTATTTTGTAGGAGGACTCACTTGACACTGACTACTTAAATAATTAAGCAGCCCTTCAACAATTGGTAAAGTGAAATCTCGTCATAAACTTCACCTGCCCTCAATTGCCCCCAAAAATAAGGATCCACAATGACAAATCAACCGCAATCACCAACATCGCTTCCCCCGGAGGTGCGCTACGAGCGGCTTCGCCCTACCCATCTCCGCGCCCGCCGCGAGGCTTGCCCTTTGGCCTACATTCCCATCGGCACCTTAGAGTGGCACGGTCACCACAACCCCGTCGGGTTAGATACACTAAAATCCCACGCCCTAAGCATGCGCTGTGCACAGGCAAACGGCGGCTTTGTATTCCCGCCCCTTTGGTACGGCGAAAACCGCCTTAATGCCCTTCTTTAAAGCAGTTGCGGTTGCAATGCTCTTATCGCCGATGCCTACGGCGTTCCCGAAAAAAACTTTGATCAAGATTATTTCCCCCGCAACATTAACCAGCAGGATGCGCTGTACCACCAACTCCTGATCCATATGCTTTACCAAGCTAACAGCCTGGGGTTCAAAGTTGCTGCAATCTGCGCGGGTCATTACCCCCTGTTAGATCAAGCCAAAGCAGCATGTCACATCTTTCACCAACAAACCCTAAACCGCACCGGCGATGATAAACTCATCGCCTATGTGTTCACTGGCTACGAGTTAGTAGGGGATCTTTACCCCTTTGCGGGCGATCACGCTGCCTATTGGGAAACATCGCTCCTCATGGCCCTTGATCCCGGCATGGTTGATCTCACCGTTCTGCCCCCCACAATGGAAGGCGTGTTTGGCGTGGGCGGTCATCGTCCCCCGCACGAGGCCAACGCAGAGGACGGCGAACAGTACGTGCAAAAAATTGTTGAGCGCGTGGGCGTAAAAGTTAAAAAACGCCTAGAAAAACACGGCGATTTCAGGGCTCATCATTTACCGTTATAACGTCGATAAAAACCAACTGATACAAAACCCATTTCACCGTGATGCAGAAAAAGGATTTCCAACCCAATCATGACGACAAAGCAGCAACCGATAAAAGAACATTAGCAGGATTACGTGCTCACCCCCAAGGATCGGGTTGTGCAGCCAACGCAAGTTGCCCATGTACCTAAAGATCCCACAAAATGGAACCCCGAAACCTTTGATTGGAAACCCAATTCCCCAAAAGCTTTTGTCGTACTTCCGCAAAACTCGGATGAAGCCCTGCTCGTAGATTTCGGGCTTAAGATTGCAGGCCACTTGATTCTTCACAGCAATGAAAAACAAGAAGTAAAACAATCCTTCCAAATGAACTGCGTGCTTGGCCCTGTTCTAGATTTGGCAAAAATAGATTCCACCCTTCAGTACGATTCAGAATGCGGCATTTGGCGCGATTCATCCTTCAAGGCCTTGCGCTATTTGCTTCTTTCAACAAACGATTCCACGCCGCGCCAACTAGGATTTGAATCCGAACTTACCCATTGGCCCCACCCCTATGAAGGGTGGTTCCGCTGCTCGGATGATCAACTAAACCGAATCTGGTATACCGGTGCCTACACCATTCAAATTTGCACCCACCCCCACGAGGAAAGCGGCTGTTACTTGCACCCTATACCCAGGGAGTACGGCGATTTTCCCCGCAACTGGCGCAGCAAGTACGGCACGTATGTTATATGGGATGCACCGCGCCGGGATCGTGAAGTGTGGATTGGGGACATGTGGCCTGAGTGCCTAAGTTTACTGTACAGTTTTCGCGCGCCAGAAGTAATGAAAACCTCCCTTCACGCAGTTGCCACTCGCCAAAAGCCCGATGGCCAAATCCCCGGCAGTGGCATTACTCTGTAACCGTTTGCGGAATATGCCTGTTGGTGGATGGCGTTGCTGGATCGCTTTTACCTGCTTACGGAAGAAACAGAGTTCCTGCGTGACATGGAACCCCACGTTCGCGGACTTGCAAATTGGTTGGTAAAAAGCATTCAAGAAAATAACGGATTTCTTCAAATCAACCACCGACAAACGTGGGCTTGGACGCTGAAACGCCAAGGCGTTGTAACCGGAAGCCAATGAGTAGCCGTTGCAGCCCTTGAAGGCGGCGCCCGCATTCTGGAAACCCTTGGTGATTCCAAAGAATCCGCCATGTTATACCAACAAGCAAACACTCTGCGAACAAAAATTGTCACCCACCTTTGGGATGAAGAGCGGGGTTGCATGCGCGATTCCCTTACCCCAACGGACGGCGTGGAGCGCGTCTCCTGCGACTTCATCCGGTGCTTCAATTTTCAGTTCTAAAGTGGTGGTCGTTTTTCGCCAAGAAACCCTGATTGGCCCAAACAATGTAGCAGTGGCTCCTTGGGCCCAAGCGTGAAAATTGATTCGTGGTGAAACGCAGTAGCATTTGCAGCCAATCCCAACCGGTACAATCCCCAAGATGATTCTATTCAAAAAGTGCAACGGCGAGGAAGACCACGCATGACAATGACTCCGCGTGGGGAAGCCGTTTGGGTTATGGGCAATGCCAGAATCAAATTGCTCCCAAACCGTGCTGGCATCAGCCATAATCATGGCCTCATAGGATTCCTGAATGTGAGAAATAATTTCATCAAAATAGCCCTTACTTTCCAGCATTTCATAAAGATACAACATCACGAAAGGCGAACCGGGGCGCGTCATTCCCTCTGGCGGGTTCAGCACATTTGCTATCGCCTGCGGTTCCTTGCTGGGTTCTACAATCTGTTAAAGCACACTTAGAAAACTTGTGTGAATGGAGCACTCCTTACTCAGGGTGCCGTCCTCATGAATGCTGACCACGTAGGAATTCTTTGCCGGATCCAAAAGCAAATTAATCGCTTTTGTCAGCCGTTTCTTCCAAGCCTCCAGCCACTCTTTTGTTGTCTCATCGTTCAATATATCACATCATTGAAGCGCGTCATTCAACGCGCCAACCAGCAGCATGCTGTTGTGTGTCACCGTTTGGTGCCCGTCATCAATATCTGTCCAATCAAACATATTCCAAAAGGGAGCGCTAAACAATCCGTTTTCATCTTGGTAGCCTTCAACACCTTTAAAGTTTTGCACAACCATGGGCCAAACTTCTTCTAAGAATTCTTGATCCGCTGAATAATGGTAGTAATCACAAATTGAAATGACCCATAGAAAACACCATGCAGGAAGCAAGGCTTCCCCGCATGAGGAGGGACAGTGTGACGGAATAATGGGCCAAACCTCCAAGCTTTGCCCCGCTAGCCGTATGCAACGCTTTAGAATATCCGTATGATTGTACGTTGTCATAGAGAACAACCCCTCGTTGCGCGAATCACCTACCCAAAGGGTTTGTTCGTACAACGGGCAATCGGTAAACACATCTTCCATGCAAAGCTGAAGCGTACGTTCGCTCATCTTCCAAATACGTGTCAGTTCACTGTCACTGCAGGCAAAGCTGCCAATCAGATTCACGGGGTAGGTGGATTCAACAATTCTCAATCCCGTTATAGTAATGGGTGCTGATTGATTGCGAAGAATCAGGAATAAATAACGACCCGATCGGCGTTTGGTTGAGAAAAATGTGTTCTCCCCTTCACGGAATATATACCGCACCCCGTTGCGATTTCCCCACGTATGCTGAATCCCCTGAATACGATCAATATGTTCCACCGAAAACAGATCAATCACGGTGCCCGCAGCGGCTATAGCGGTAAACTCAAAATAACCGCACCGTTGTTCCCCAAAGTCGTAACATACTTCTATGTCCCCATCGGGAGCATTATTTATGACCGCTGATTCTGGTGAATCTGAAAATGAAGCGGAAATATGATGCACTAAGGAATGAGCGCTGCGAATAACCTTTCGGCATTCAAACTGCCAGTGGGGATTTTTCATCGGCCAACGATCTGTCCTCTCTGTAAGGGCCTCTTTGCTTAGGTGCT
>DAIOTT010000027.1:0-25863 GCA_036751885.1 Candidatus Sumerlaeota bacterium | reverse complement strand
GCGTTCTTTTTGTTAATTTTATATTCGCTTTCCCCGTTAATGAACAGCCGGCGAGTAATCTCCACCTCTGATTCATCTACCTTCAGGTGCCCAGCCTCGTTGCAGCAGGTCAGCGTTGCGGAAGCAAGGCCCGCCGGCCGCGTGCTTTGGCTGCCGCGGAAGACTACATCGCCCATTTTTTCGCCGCGCAGGGATTTGGCCGATTGCGTTCCCAGCACCCAGCGAATGGAATCCAATACGTTGGATTTTCCGCAGCCGTTGGGGCCTACAACAATGGTGAACCCTTTTTGAAAGTCGATGGTGGTTTTGTGGCCGAAGCTTTTAAAACCCTGAAGTTCCAGGCGTTTAAAGAACACTGTTGCTGGCTCCTGAATGGCACGAGAATCAAGAAATACTGCGCTGTTGAACGCAATTGAGGAAGTAGAGTTCACTGGAACCCGGCAAAGGGTTCAACAACAGTTTTACGGTGAAAACGACTAAACACCTTGAAGCGGGAAAGCAATCAAGAAGAAAGTTCTATTCTTAGCCGTCTAATCATCTACGGGCAACTTTTGCTAGCCCTTCAGGCGGTGTAATACCTAATCATACGAGCGAGGGTAAAAATTGGCCAACACTTTGTTCTACCTTGCTGCATCTGCTTTCGTGAGTTTGTAAAATGAAATTAACACCTCTGATTTTCCTTGTCTTAGCTTTGTTCCTACTTCCCCAGCTCGCAATTCAACTGTACGCTCAGGAACACACGTCTACCAAAAAGCCCGATTACACCGCCTTTCGGCCTTCGCCCCCAACGGCTGTCGCCGCAGAAGATCAGCCCACAACCGGCCCAATCCCGAAAGATTTGCCCGCCTATGAAAATCTAGAGGAACTGATGATCCACATGGAAGAACTCCATAAGCGCTCGGGGGATCGAAACCCCGCGATTGCCCGCCGGGCCGCTGATGAAATGGAACCCCTGATCCGCGCTTCCATGCATCAGCGTTTAGCAATTAACGATTCCCGGTACCAAACCCTTGCAAAATCATTCTATCAGGCCAATAACAACCTGCGCGAGGCATATAGAACAATGGAACGCCGAACCATTGAGCGCGCCTACCAGCAGCAGGCACGCAGTTGTACGGCATGCCACCAAACCTTTCGCCCCAAGGACAAGCAATGAACTTCAGCCAAAACAACCCCAGAATGCCTTGGTACGGGTATGTGATCGCCAACGTACTTGTGTGGATCTTTGTTGCCCTTATCTTCGCCGCTACAAAATACGGTTGGTTTAGCAGCGTGGAGCCTACCATTGATCGCTCTGGCATTGGCAGTTTACTCATCTTCATCCCCATTACATTTCTCCTCGCTTCAATCTACGATTATTTGTACGACCGAGTTGTACATAAGAAAGATGATAAAGGCGAAACCGAAGAACTGGAAACAGAATCCGAGTTGATTCAGCCCGGCGCTGAGTCGCGAACCACGAAAAAACCAACCCCATGATGGAAGGTCAACAGTCCACCCAAGAGAATGTGCTCATGGATCATGATTCCATTGAGTTCATTCAAAAAGACGCGCGGGAAATTGGCCGTGTAAAACGTGCCCGCACACGGCTTGTTATCTCCATTCCCGCCTTGTTGTTCACCTTCACTCTCTTGATTTGCCTAATCGTGCGCTTCAATATTCTGGAGTTTGCCGATACAGTTCCAGATTCTAAACTTCGGCAGGAGTTGTTCACGCTGGGGGAGTTCACGTTGTGGTCTGGGCTTGCTGCTTCATTCGCCGCGGGGGGGGTTGGAATTTTGATTGCTTGGCAAATTCTGCGGCCCTTGGGTGATCTGTTGCAAACAATCCAAAAAGTAGCACAAGGGAACCTAACAGAGCGGGCAGATATTGAAAAATTCACCGAGCTGGGTACCCTTGGTTCTGCCTTCAATAACATGGTGGAAAACCTTCACTCGTTGTTTGAACAGCGGAACCGGCAATTGCGTGATGCGGCCGCGGGTACCGTGATTACGGTGGATGGGTACGGCAATATATTGGCCGCCGATAAAGGGTTAAAGAAAATCACCGGCATTGATGCAGACCGAATTCTGGGGATGCATATTGTAACGTTCTTTGAAGAACGCTTTCGCCGGAAGGACGAAGAAAACATCGCAAAATCCGTTCGTGAAGCCCTTCAAAATGCTCAAAAAGGCCTTACCTCAACCCAAACAATCGCCCTTCAACAGCGTGATTCTGATCAACTGATGCGCCTTTCCATCAGGGTAACTTCGCTGGAAACCACCTCCCTTACATCCCCATCGGCCGTGTTCGATATACGGGACCTTTCGATCAAATTCACCAAGCAGATCGGCTTGCGGCCCTCGGCACATTAGCAGCAGGTATTGCCCATGAAGTCCGCAACCCCCTTGGCGCCATCAAGGGAATGACACAACTCATTCAGGAGGACTTGAAGCAGAACAGCGAGGAGCAGCAATCCCACCTGCCCACCTTGGAGCGCATCTCCAACGAGTGCGACCGGTTGGATAAAATTGTCTCGGGTATTAAGGACTTTGCCCGCAACGAGCCCGGCCTCACCAAGCTCACCTGCATCAATCGCCGCCTGCAGGAGGCCTATGATCTGGCTCGCCATAAAGTTGATTTCAAGGACAATGAATTCCCCACCGTAACGTGGAAGCTGGATCAATCCCTACCGGAAATTCCCCTTGAATCAAACCGGATTCTACAAGCCTACCTTAACATCATCATCAACGCCTTGGAAGAACTGCGCAACCAACCGAACGGGCAACTCACAATCAAAAGTTTTTTGGATGAACGCCACAAGCGCCGGCAGCTAAGCGTTGAAATCATCAACACAGGGGGCCCGATTCCAAAGGATCAGTTGGAGAAAATTTTCGAGCCCTTCTACACCACAAAAGCAGGGGGTACAGGGCTGGGGCTTCCCATTGCTTACCAGGCAATTATCACGAACAATGGTGTGATGGAAATTGAATCGCGCAACGGCACAATCATCGTAAGAACCCGGTTCCCCTCTCGCGGCAAAGAATCCCCCAATATTGATGGTAGCAGTACAATCATCCCTAAACTAAACGTAAAGCCAGCAGCAACTTTAACCCGAAGAAACAACCCTACCGAAGGAAAACACCCCTAATATGCCCGCAATACTAATAGATGGAAAGCAAATCGCGGCGGAAATTCGCGCTGAAATTCGCCAATCCGTGGAATCAAGAATTAATCAAAACCTTCGCGTCCCCGGCCTTGCGGTTGTACTAGTAGGGGAAAACCCCGCTTCCCAATCCTACGTGCGCAGCAAAACAAAAGCATGCGCCGAAGCGTTGTTTCATTCGCGGCAAATTGATTTACCAGAATCAGTTTCACAAAGTGAACTCCTCCAGATTGTTGACACTTTAAATAATGACCCCCTGATCGACGGAATTTTGGTGCAGCTTCCCTTGCCGGCTCATATTGAAGAATCCGCGGTGATTGATGCAATCTTGCCTGAAAAGGATGTTGATGGTTTTCACCCAATCAACGCCGGCAACTTACTGCTAGGCCGCAGGGCATTTGTTCCCTGCACCCCGAAAGGCGTGCAGCAACTGTTGATTCGTAGCGGTATTAAAACCCAAGGTAAACTTGCGGTGGTATTAGGCCGCAGCAACATCGTGGGCAAACCGATGGCAGCATTGCTTGCAGCCCGGGGCACTGGTGCCGATTGCACCGTTTGCATCTGCCATTCTGCCACAAAAAACTTAGCCAGCATGACCACACAGGCAGATATTTTAATCGCTGCCATAGGCAAAGCAGAATTCGTGAAACCCGAAATGGTAAAACCCGGAGCAGTGGTGATCGACGTTGGGATAAACCGCGTTGAGGTTCCGGAATCAGACCGTGGTTACAAGCTTGTGGGGGACGTAGAGTTCGCCTCCGTCAAAGAAGTAGCCTCAGCAATTACGCCCGTCCCCAGTGGGGTAGGCCCAATGACGATTGCCATGCTGCTGCAAAACACCCTTGAAAGCAACTTTGCGCGCGCGGCTAAGGCGTAAGTTGATTTTGTTGTGCCTATAGCTCATAAATCTTCGTGTATTTAGCGCTGATTTGCGGCTTTGTGCGAATCTTATCATTGTTCATGATGAGGTAGCACCGGAGTAAATTCATCAACTGATCGCGACAACAATTCACATCACCAGTTTACATTCAAAACTGTTGAACAGATACTAACGCAACCAAGGGGAGCATAAAACAATTACGTGCGTGGAATATAGAAACCACGCACGAATGAAGTTCTCTTCAAGCGAGAATTTACTGTGATTTGCTGCAACCCAAGGTTAGTTTCAAGCTAAGCTTCCGTATCAGAAACTAAGCAAAAAAACGAGCGAGTGCATCAACAATTGATTATAAGGCGTCTTCACCCGTTTCACCGGTGCGAATGCGAATGGCGTTTTCCACATTGCTCACAAAAACTTTTCCATCGCCAATGGTTCCGCTGTTAGCTGTTTCCACAATTGCTGAAACAACTTCATCCACTTTGGATTCAGGAACAACTATTTCAATCTTGATTTTCGGAACAAAACTCACTTGGTATTCGCTGCCCCGGTAGAGTTCTTGGTGCCCTTTTTGGCGGCCAAAACCACGAACTTCGTAGGCGGTGATCCCGATGATCCCAATTTGCTCCAATGCCCCGCGAACGTCTTCAATTTTATGGGGTTTAATGATGGCTTCTACTTTTTGCATCATACTGATCCTTAGTATTAAGTTTTATTCATAAATGGCTAAAATGTTAGGTGTGTCACGGAAAAAAAAGAAGAGCCGGCGATTTTGCCAGCTCTTCAGCGCACTTTTTATTTGGGTCTTTAATGATTTTATGACGTTTCAAGAATTAGCAATCGTAGTACATCATGAATTCATAGGGGTGCGGACGAAGACGAATAGCGTCCACTTCGGTCGCCATTTTGTAGTTGATGTGGTTCTGTATAATATCCTCAGTGAACACACCACCTTTGAGCAAGAACTCGTGGTCTTCTTCCAACGCTTGAAGAGATTCTTCCAAGGAGAACGGAGCCTTAGGAACCGTTTTGGCAATCTCAGCGGGCAAGTCATAGATGTTTTTATCCAACGGATCCCCAGGGTGAATCTTGTTCACAATGCCATCCAAACCAGCCATCATGAGGGCAGAGAAGGAGAAGTAGGGGTTGGCTGATGGATCAGGACAACGGAACTCAACGCGTTTTGCTTTAGGGCTGCTTGAAAGCATGGGGATGCGAATACAAGCAGAGCGATTGCGGGCGCTGTAGGCAATGTTTACAGGGGCTTCATAACCGGGTACAAGGCGGCGGTAGCTGTTTGTTGTGGGGTTGGAGAATGCGATGATCGCGCGGGCATGTTTCATGATGCCGCCGATGAAGTGAAGCCCTTGTTCAGAGAGGCCCGCGTATCCGTTGCCAGCGAACAGGTTTGTTCCGCCTTTCCAGATTGAAATGTGGGTGTGCATGCCAGAGCCGTTATCCGTGAAGATTGGCTTGGGCATAAACGTGGCGCTAAGGCCGTTACGGGCTGCAACGTTCTTCACGATATATTTGTACATCAACGATTTATCTGCCATTGCAAGTAGTGTATCAAAGCGCATGTCAATTTCACACTGGCCCGCTGTTGCCACTTCGTGGTGGTGGCACTCAATATTCAGGCCCGCTTCGTTCATCAGCGTAACCATTTCGCTGCGAATATCCATCAACGTATCAGTTGGCGGGTTGGGGAAGTATCCGCCCTTATTGGCAACTTTAGCCCCAAGGTTTGGGCGCCCGTACTCTTCACGTTCGTCCTTGCCGGTGTTCCAGCAACCTTCAATGGAGTCCACAACGTGCATGCTGCTGTTCATTTTGTAATCATAACGAGCTTCGTTGAATAGGAAGAATTCAAGCTCTGGCCCAATGTAACAGGTGTCACCAATGCCAGAGGCTTGCAGGTAGGCTTCCGCCCGGCGTGTTACGCCACGGGGATCGCGGTGGTAGGACTCACGGGTGATAGGATCAACAACGTCGCAAGTTAAGCTCAGGGTTGGGTATTCGGTGAAAGGATCAATCTGTGCTGTGGTTGGATCTGGGATGATCAACATGTCAGAGTTATTGATTTCAGCCCAGCCGCGAATAGAAGAGGCGTCGAAGCCATGACCATTTTCAAAGGTGTCTTCTTCAACCATGTTCGCCGGAACAGTGGTGTGTTGTTGGGTGCCGGGAAAGTCCGTAAAACGGTAGTCTACGAACTTAATACCTTTTTCCTTGATGAGATTAAGTACATCAGCGGATGTCATAAATTGTCGTCCTGTTTAGGGGGATTTGTAATTTTTCAGCTCAATGAAAGAAGGGAAAAAAATTTACAGAATCTGATTCAAGGGGAATTGCTCAAAGCGGTGCAAGTTGGAATTGAATGACCAAAGTTTTTTTGAAAAATTGTGAAGTAAAAATTTTATTCCCAACAAAAAGTCGTACCGGCGTTGATCTTTACCTAAAACGAAAAAACCCTTCCTGTAGTGTGAACACAATCAGGAAGGGCGGTAGAATATTCCGCAGCAATTAACGGCTGCTTAGCCCGCAGTAATTAGTGCTCTAGTTCAATGCCGCAACGCCTGAATAACGCTGTAACGTGGCGTAGGTAGGGTTGCACATCAAAAGTGGCTTCCAGCTGTTCTTTTGTTAGGCGGCTTGCAACGGCTTGCTCTTGCATGAGTTCTTCAGCGAAGGTGTTTTCGCCGTGCCAAGTGCGCATAGCCGCCGCTTGAACGGCTGTGTAGGAGTCCTCCCGCGTAAGGCCTTGATCCACCAGATACAGCAGCATTTTTTGCGAGAACAAAAGCCCCCGAGTAACCATCAGGTTTCGCTCCATTTTATCCGTATTTACCGTCAAATTCTCCAAAATCCGTGTCAGTTTTTGCAGCATATAATCGGTCAACGTGCAGGAATCCGCCAAGATCACGCGCTCCACGCTGCTGTGGGTAATATCGCGCTCGCCCCAAAGGGCGATGTTCTCCAAGGCTGGAATCACGTTGCCGCGAACCACCCGGGCAAGGCCCGTGATTTGTTCACACTGCACAGGGTTTCGCTTGTGGGGCATTGCGCTGCTCCCTTTTTGGCCTTTGCGAAAGGGCTCTTCAAGCTCGCGAATTTCCGGGCGTTGTAACACACGAATTTCCGTGGCGATTTTCTCCAAGCTTCCGGCAATCAGGGCTAATACCGTGCAAAACGCCGCATGCCGATCTCGTTGCAGCACTTGTGTGGAAACGGGTGCCGGTTTCAGCCCTAGCCTTGCGCAAACGCTTTCCTCCAAAACAAGCTCTGTGTGGGCAAGAGTGCCAACGGCTCCGCTGATTTTACCGACGCTAATATCCTCCATCGCGGCGGCGAGGCGTTTTTGGTGGCGCTTAAACTCTTCGTACCAAACCAAGGCTTTCAGCCCCATCGTGGTGGGCTCTGCGTGCATGCCGTGCGTGCGCCCCATCATGGGTGTGTGGGCGTGCGTAACGGCCAAGTTTTTTAGCGCCGCAACAATTGCCTCAAGATCACTCATCAGGTATTTGCCCGCCTGTTTCAAGCGCAACGCTTGGGCTGTATCTACTACATCGCTGCTGGTAAGCCCCATATGAACAAACCGCGAGGCAGGGCCAATTTCCTCCGCCAGCTGAGTGGTAAAGGCAATCACATCGTGGCGCACAATCTCCTCAATTTCCTCAATCCGCTGCACGTTGATTTTGGATTTCTCGTGAATAGCCCTCAGATCCGTTGCGGGAATGCGCCCTTGTTCGCCGTAGTAATCACAAACGGCCAACTCTACATCAAGCCAGCTTTGGAATTTTGCTTCCTCGGACCAAAGGTCCTTCATGGGGGAAAGGGAATAGCGTTCAATCATTGTGCGGGGTACACCTTCTGGAAGTCAAAAAAATATTGCCTATTGGTAAAGGGAACGGCGCAGTGGTCAAGGAAAGGGGTCGTTTTTTTCACTCAACCCCCTTCATGCAACGAATAATTCATTTTTTCCGGTGGATTGAAGTATATCAAGCGTTGCGCCCCGAACCCTGAGGGGCTTACATTAAATTGTGTAAGAAATGATTGATTTGAAAGTTGGTTTAAACCATGCACCCATGGCATGATTTAGAGTCGGGAAAAAACACTCCAGACTCTTTGAATGTAATCGTGGAAATCCCCAAGGGATCCCGTAATAAGTATGAGTTGAACAAAGAAAAAGGCATTTATGAAATGTCGCGCACGCTGTATTCACCGATGATTTACCCTGGCGATTACGGCTTTATTCCTCGCACCTATTACGAGGATAACGACCCGTTGGACGTTCTTTTGATGATTAACGAGCCTACTTTTCCTGGTTGCTTAATTGAAGTGCGGCCTATTGGTGTGTTCAAGATGCTGGATAAAGGCGAACCGGACGACAAAATTTTGTGCGTTCCCAAGCATAATCCTTACTTTAATTCCACCAAAGATCTATCCGATGTACCACCACACTTCTTAGTAGAAGTTGCGCACTTTTTCGCGGTCTACAAAGACTTAGAAGGTTCCCGTACTCTTTCTCTAGGGTGGGAGGGGGCCGCAACGGCGAAATCGTTGGTCAACCACGCGGTTGAATTGTACAACAGCAAGCGTGACAGCCTTGAGGGTTGGCTAATCTCTGAAACCTACCAACGCCTGAAGCTTGCAGAGCAAGAAATGGCCGTGAAAAAACTCGATGAAGAAGTGGATAAAATAGAAGAATCCACCATGGGCCATAAACACTAGGGTCTGAAAATTGCCCCTTACATAGAAAACATATTATCGCATCGCAAGTTCACAATAAGGAGAGCCAAGCATTGACTATCAACCCTGATTTATCAATCTTTGATCGCCGCCGTGTTGATGAACTTGCAGAGGGCGATGAGGAGTTTATCGCAGATTTATTAGGCGGTTTTCTTGACGATCTCAGCAGCAAGATTCAATCATTACAAACAACCGCTGCGGCTGATGTTGATTCAATCAGGAAAATTGCGCACACCATGAAGGGTGCCTGCCTGAACATTGGTGCAGAGAAATTAGCCGCGAGTTTTTCAAAACTGGAGGTTTCCCCCGAAAAGTGGGAACAATTGAAAGAAGAAATCAATCAAACAGTTGCCGTTACAAGTGACAAAATTAAGGATTCGCTACATTAAATGAAAATCCTGATCGCAGAAGATGATGTTACTTCGCGAAAGCTTTTGAAGATGAGCCTCGTTAACATGGGGCACGATGTTGTAGAAGCTGAAAATGGAGCTGAAGCTTGGCGGCTTTACCAAGATGGGCGTTTTGCCCTGGTGATTACTGATTGGGAAATGCCTAAATTCACGGGGATTCAGCTGTGCCAAGCCATTCGGCAAGCAGGGCGCAACCACTACACCTTTGTCATTCTGCTCACTGTAAAGGGCGATAAAGAAAGCCTTCTCATTGCCTTTGATGCCGGGGCTGATGAATTCCTCTCAAAGCCTATTGACCGCGCAGAACTGATTGCCCGGGTGTACTCCGCAACGCGGGTCATTGAACTGGAAACCAAGCTGCGTGAACGCTATTTTGAGCTGGATCAAGCGCACCGCATGATCAAAAAAGATTTGGAAGCAGCCGCCCGCATCCAAAATTCCCTGCTGCCCAACCGTGAATCCCTTAATATCCCCTTTGAAGTCGCGTGGGATTTAATCCCCTGCGAAGAGCTGGCCGGCGATATTTTCAACATAATCCCCTTAGATAAAAATCGGTGGGGAATCTACCTGCTGGATGTTAGTGGTCATGGTGTTGCCTCGGCGTTGATGTCCGTAACCCTTAGCCGACTTCTCTCCCCAAATCCTGAGCATTCCGTTCTCTTTGGCCGCAGAGGCTCCACTCGGGATTTGCTGTCGCCCAGTCAAGTCCTGAATCTTTTGAATCAACAATACCAAATCTCCGAGGAAACCGGCGGCCAATATTTCACCATGGTTTACGGGATTTACAATTCATTGACGATGACTTTCAAGTATTCTTCCGCAGGTCATCCGCCCTTACTTCTCCTCAATGAACAAGGTGACGTGGTGGAAATTGAGTCCCGCAATCTGCCAATCGGCTTTACGGAAGAAGGGGACTATAAGGATTCAATCATCGTTCTTCGCCCCAACGAACAAATTGTCTTTTATTCCGACGGCGTGGTGGAAATGCCGAATCCTGATAATCAACTCTACGGCCCGGAACGCCTTGCTGATCTCCTGAAAACGCATCACACGGATTCTACCGAAACTGTTGTGCAGAGTATTGAATCAGCCATTCAGGATTGGTACGGCAAAACCGGCTCCTTACCCGATGATGTTTCCCTGCTAGTCCTGAAAGCCAAAAACGTAGTCGTTCCAGAAATATCCAGCGAAAGAATTCAATTGGGCAATTAGTTCAATAGAATTGGCAATCAGGTAAATTTATTGTCCACGAATAGATATAAGTTAAACTGTGTTTCTTCTATTAACGCAGCGGTACGAGGCGCAGGGCGTGGGAAGGAGTATTGAACTATTGATAGTTTAATGATTGTAATCAAATCTATTTTCTGAAATTGGAAACTTATATTGTCTAGTATCTAATATTTATATAAACATAAAATTATACTCTTCAAATTTAACTACATCATTTCTTCCCCCTCCCCTCGTCTCCGCTTCCCCGCGGCTTTGCGTTCAAACAATTGAACAACAAAATAATCGGTGAGTATCTTTACACTCCCGTAAATTTACGACTTCAATTCTTTATTGTATGAATCTTAATCGCGGGAACTTCCAGCCGAACCTGAGTGCCTTTCCCCGGTTCGCTAGTAACGGTAAGTGAACCCCCCGCATCCTCAAGAAGCGCTTTTGAAAGGGAAAGCCCTAGGCCTGTGCCTTGGTCCTTCGTGGTGAAAAATGGATCGAATATACGGGCAAGAGTTTGCTTATCCATTCCCTTTCCGTTGTCTTGAATTGTTGTCACAAGCATCGATTTCGTTGCACTTTGCTCCAGGGTGATTCGCCCTGGCCTCTCTGGTTGGAAAGCCTGGGCGGAGTTTTGAAGGATATTGAGCAGAATCTGCCTCCAAGCATTAGGCTCAATGGCCGCTGCATCGTCTGCATTCAAATGGGAAATGAGGTTTACCTTCACCGTTGTTTCTAGGCTTTTTGAAAATAAATTCACGGTAGAACGAGTAAGCTCCGCCAACGGAGTTTTGGCGGTTTCGGCGTTTTTAGGCTTTGTTGCATGACCTCTCGTGAACGAGAGAAATTGCTCTGTCAGGATTTCCAACCGCTTAGTTTCATCCTGAATATCATGGCTCAACGTCATCACCTCTTCACGCAGGGGCTTCGGTTCTATGTCGTTTGCCACGCTGCGCAGTTCCTCTAATGTCAGTAGAATAATTCCTAAGGGGTTGCGGATTTCATGGGCAACACCGGCGGTAAGATTGCCGAGCGCTCTTAGGCGGTCTGTTTGTTCGGCGGCTTGGCGAAACTTCAAGGAGCGGGAAATCAGGCGGTTCAGAAAAAACCAAAGGCCAATAACAAGCAGGGTGCTAAGCAACCCCAACTGTGTTAACCTGCGCGGCAACAGCGTGTTAAACCGCATCACGGGCTCCTGATATTGTAGCTGTAATATTGCTAAAGGGGTTCTGTTGCCTCCCTGCACCGGAGGTTTATTTCCCGCGGAAGTTTGGGAAGAATCAAAAATCGGGAAATACGCATGGCGAATGCGAACGGGTTGGGGGGGAGTGTTCAACGTAGTCCACCCGGAAATGGCTAAGTTCCCGGCCTTCGCCCGATCCAGCATTTCGCCGTCGTCGTAGTAGGCGGGCAGAACCGGCTCGGTGTACAATTGCTGGCCGTCCAACGCGAGGTAACCATCTGGGGTAATCAATGCGATGCGGTAATCGCCAATGGTTGAATCTAGGCGGCTTCGGGATAAAGTTGATCTGGGGTTTGTTCTAAACAGAACCGCCTCATCAAGATTACCGTCGGAACCTGATTCCGTATTTGTGTTGTCGGCGGATTCTTCCGTTGAGGCGAATGATTCCACCAACCCTAATACACTGGGGGAATCTGCATAGATTGCCATGCGGTTGAAATCCGTAATCTCCAGCAGGGGATCGTACGAAACTTGCAGGAAAAACAAATCTCGGGGGTTAATGGCCCGGGAAATCAGCTTCACGCTGGTTTCAAGGGTTTGCTGGCTGGATGCTTCCTGAAGGCGAACCAAGCGGTTTGAAAGAAACCAAAGCGTAAGGTTGAAGAGAATCAGGAATAGGGTCAGCACACCAACGGCAAGGCGGCTGGCGAAGGCGGTTTTGCGTAGGTTTTCCCTAAATTGACGAATGATTCGCAGCATGATGATTTCTTTCGCCTCAAATTACTCCTCAATTTACGCAAAGTCCCTTGACAAGTGGAAGCGTATTTGTAGGCTTAACTTCCTTTTTTGAAGAAGAAGCCCATGCTTCTCACCTTTAGCGCTCGCTTAATTGCTGTTGTTGCGACAAGGTTTTAGCCGATTCTATTGGGTTTATGCCCTTTGCCTTGCTTAGCATTGCGTTTGGCTGAGGTGGTTTTTACTAGGCTTGGTGTTTTTCTTCTCCATAAACAGGTGCTATTAGAATTATTTCGTCGGAGGTGTCGACAGATTAAGAAAGACACACGCGTAAATGAAGATATTACTGCCCCAAAAGTGTTTCTCATCCTCAAGGATGGTGAACAGCACGGGGAGATTTCAACCAAAGAAGCCCTAGATATTGCCCGCAAAGATGAGCTTGATCTTGTGGAAGTTGCTCCGGATGCGAATCCGCCCGTATGCCGTATTCAGGATTACAAGAAGATTCTTTACGAGGTAAAGCGCCGCCAAAAAGAATCACGGCGTAAATCCAAAGCGTCGGAGCTGAAAGAATGCAAAATGCGCGTAACGATAGATCCCCATGACCGGGGAATCAAATTGCGCAAGGCGCGGCAGTTTTTGGAAGAAGGCGATAAAGTAAAGTTCACCATTCAATACCGGGGCCGCGAAGTGACAAAGCCTCAGCTGGGCGAAGCTCTAATCAAGGCGATTCGCGAGGAAATGCAGGATATTGGCGACATTGAACAGCCGCCCTCCAAGCAAGACCGCTTTATCAACATGATTATGACGCGCAGAAAAGATTGGAAACCTACCAAGGATTCCTAAAGAGTACAACCCCCACTAACTTGGGGATGATTTTGCAGCCGCAAAATTCACACTATCTAAATCAACTTTGGAGAATATAAAATGCCTAAAATAAAGAGCCGCTCTGGAGCAACTAAACGACTCAAAGTAACTGCATCAGGCAAAGTTCGCTACAAAAAACAAGGTCTTCGTCACATCCTAACAAAAAAAGCATCCAAACGTAAACGTACTCTTGGTCAGCACGGCGTGATTGCAAAAGTTGATATGGATCGCGTTAAAAAGATGCTCGTGCTGTAAGCACTTCTTCACAAGCCCCAAATTAATACCCTGAATTTGAACAACACTGGAGATTACAAGAAATGACAAGAGCAACGAACAACGTCGCCACAAAAAAACGCCATAAAAGAGTTCTCAAGGCCGCAAGCGGAGCCTACCAAGCGCGCCACCGTTTGTTTCAAAGTGCTAAGGAAACCGTTAACAAAGGCCTCGTTTACGCCTACCGCGACCGTAAACAAAACAAACGTAACTTCCGACGTCTTTGGATTACACGCATCAACGCCGCATGCCGTGCTAACGGCATTGCCTACTCGCGCCTGATCAATGGTCTTGATCTTGCCGAAATCGAGATCGATCGTAAAATGCTTGCGGAGATTGCCGTGAATGATCCGGCAGCGTTTACGCAAATCGTGGAAACAGCCCGCGAAGCCCTAAATGAAAAGTCCTCTGATCCAAACGCTGGCCGCACGGTTCCCTTCCTTTAATCATACCGCTAACCGCTTAGCGTTCCCGAAAAACAAAACGGAGAAACGCCAACAGGCTTGCCATAAACGTTAGAATCCGCCACTCTTTGAGCTGAGTGGCGGATTTGTTTTTATGCACTACGATGGCCGCCGGCTTAGTTCCCAAGGATGTTGCTAACCATTGAGAATATTACTCGTTTTGAATGCCTTTGAGGAAGACGGCCCCGGCCTGTTGATGTTGAATCTTTGCAGGATTTGGGTGAACGAGCCTGATGTAAACATTCGAGTTGTTGCCCTAAGCCGCAACGGCGCCTTGCGGAGCCGGTTTCAGGAAATGGGCGTTCCCGCGGAATATTACAATACGCGCACCCTCCGCGGGTTTTTGGCATTCAGAAGAAGCCTCATACAGGCGGTTCAGCAGGGGATTGCTCCCGAGGTGATTCATACCAATCTACTTTGGCCGGATTTAATATGCCGTTACTTTTGCACGCTTGTACCCAAAGCCCAACTAATCAGCACAAACCACGGCCTGCATGCTGTGGGCGAAAAAAGCAGCCTAGGTGGCAAACTTTACGGCCTTGCTGAGCGCATCACCCGAGGCCGTTGTAACGGGTGGATTGCCGTCTCAGGCTTTGTTGCCTCGGCTCTCAAGCAAGCGGGTTATAATGAGGCTTCCATCCACAAAATTTCAAACGGCGTGGATTGCGCCCGCTTTTCCCCTTCACCTGCAAAGGTTGTTCTTAGGTTTCGTCGAAAACTTGGCATTGCCCCAGGCCAACCCCTGTTGTTGGCGGTGGGGAATTTTCGGCTCGTGAAAAACCATGCGCTTTTGATTGAAGCAATGGTTCAAGTTCGCGCAACATTTCCTACCGTTCGGCTGATGCTAGTTGGCAACGGGCCATTAAAAGCAACTTACAAAAAACTTATACGAGAGCGTTCGTTGCAAGGTGTTGTGACGTTGCATTCTCCCAAGCAGGTGGTGTTGCCGTTGCTCATGAGCTCGGCAGATTTATTGGTGCACTGCTCCCACACGGAGTCCTTTGGTTTGGTTGTCGCGGAAACCCTTGCTTGCCAAACGCCGGTGGTTGTTACTGATGTTGGTGCGCTGCCAGAGCTTGTGTTGCCGGGAAAAACGGGGGCTTTGGTTGAGCCTGATCGCATTCTGCCGTTGGCCTCCGCCGTTTGCAGCCTGTTAGTTGATCCCCAATTGCGGCAAATGCTTGGCAAAAACGGTCGGCAACATATACAACAGCATTACAATATTGCCAAAACGGCTCAGCAATATCTGGCATTTTGGCGTAAAATACGCACAAATTCATAGGTGAATCATTCTCATCAATATTTTCTTTGTGCTGAAAAATAAGTCCTGTAATTCTTCCCTTTATACTAGTTGAAAAGAGCTTGCGAATCCATGAGTGAACCAGAATCAAAAAAGCCTAACGAAACAGAAGCAGAGCAGGCTAAAAGCTCCTCTGCAAATGTTGAAGAATCTTCATCCACCCAAAATGAAGATCAGCCTAAGGGTCTTCCAGGGCGTGGATCTGAATCTGTTAATCAACCACCCGCGATTCCTGTTCAGGTAAATGAGCAGCCGGCAGAGCAAGCTCAGCCGCAACAACCCTACACTCCGCTGGAGTACCAATACGCCCCGGAAGAGGCTCAGGTTGAAGCCTACACTCCAGCACCCTACACGCCCCCGGCGGAACAGCCTTACCAACAGCAACCACCCCAGCAGTTGCCGCCCCCTCAGCTACACCAATACGGTCAGCCCCAATACAGCGAGCAGCAGCCCTACAATAATCAACAAGCACAATACCCGCCGTACTTCGGTGAACCACAACAGGGTGCATACTATCAGCAGCAGCCAAACCAGCCTTACGGTCAGCAATCCGCTGCACCGGTTTATCAATCCAACCAATACTCAACCATTGCCCTTACATGCTCCATTGCCGGAATCGTGTTGTGTTGCTGCATGCCTATTTCAATTTCCTTGGGAGTTGTGGGCGCTGCGATGGGGCACAAGCAAATGCAAATTGCCAAGGAAAATGGCTCCGTTGATATGATTGCCCTTTTGGCTTACTGGTTAGGAATTGCCGCGATTAGCATTTCTGTTCTGTTTACTATTCAGCAAATTGTTAGCTCGATCTTTAACCCCGTTCCGTACGATCAACTGATGCAGGATCTCGGGCTCTAAGGATTACGCATGAGCCAGAATTTTCAGGACGAACAATACGCACAAAAGCCTGATGAGCCCGCCCAACCCAAGGCTGAATCATCTGCTTCGGATTTGCAGCTGAACAAAGCGGCGCAAATCATTTGGGGAACATTGTTCGGCGGTGTAACGCTGGCATTTTTACTTTGGACAACCCTTCAAGTTCTCTTCATTTACAGAGCCCACCCGAATTTATTCTCCGGGCCCGAAGGCCGTGAATGGGGTGTTTTCTCCGGATTGCTTTCCCGCGATTGGAGTTTCTCCTTTACCAACTCACCACCGCTGCTGATTTTGCAATCATTGATCCTGATTGGATTATGCGTGCTTTTGGGTTCACTAATTTTGCAAGCGTTGGATGTTCACATCACGCGGGTTGCCCACTATGCTACGGCTTACTTGGTTGGCTTTGGCGCATCGGGATTAGCGTTTGAATTGCTGATTATGGCAAAGCTGCTTTACATAATTCCCTCATGGTTGTTGTGGGTTGTTTTGCTGAGTTTAGGGATTATGTTTCTTCGTTTGCGGGAAGGGCGAACCGTTTGGCGAAGCTGGGTTCCCCTTACCGGTGCGGAGCGCAGCTTGATTCCTTTTTTGGATTTTGCCGGCAAAGTTGAACGAGGACAAATACAGCCAACCGGTCATTCCGCAAACTTTTACCACGAACCAAAATTGGTTCGTGGAATAGGGATTCTCTTTCTCGTTCTCACCGGAATTTTTATTCTGCTCACCAGTTGGCATGCATGGTTCTACCCGGAGACTTATTGGGATTCGTTGATCTTGTACCTGGGGTACGCTCGCATGATTTTTCTGGAGCACAAATTCCCCATTAAGATCACCGCTCAGGTGGGCATTGGTTTAGGCGCCAACTACCCGCACTTGTTTGCCAATTACGGCGCAATGGCAAGCACCATGTTCGGGGGTTGGTCAGACTTTTACCAACGCTTTATCCCCCCAATTATTCAGCTTTGCACGGCAATCCTGATTTACCAATTTATGTTTTTAACCTTTGGTCGTCGTTTGGTTGCCTCCGGTGCATGCTTGTTACTTGTCAGCATTCCTTACGGCATTTATTACTTCACAGCAGCCTCCAACTATTGCCTCGCCATTGCCATTACAATGGCGTTTCTATACACCGCCGTTCTACTTGCCCGAACACGGCTCCCCGGGGTGTTTGTGCTGTTTACGTTTTGGCCCGCACTTGCCATGCATGTGAATTACCTGATGGGAATTCTATGGGTTCCGTGGTTCTTTTTAACGCTGCTTTCCTTCGTTAATTTTCGCCCCCTCAAGGCTGTTGTTCGCTCGTCGGCGGTTTCTAGTGAACCGACTTCCCAAGAATTCGACTATGTTTCAGAGCGGTTCCCCGTGGTTGAATACATGAATGAGCGCGGTGAGTTGAAAGCCGAAATTGAAGTGGATGAACGCGAGCTTTCCAGCGCGGAAGTTCTTGCCCTAAACCCACCGTCCCCCTTCGGCTTACTGGTGAATTGGCGCTTTTGGGCAACATCCGTTATTTGCATCATGCTAGGCTCCAGCTGGTACGTTCGCAACTACGTGCTCACGGGGAATCCGGTTTACGCATTCTTCCCTGAAATTTTTACCGGTTCAAAATTCATCAATCCCGAAGTTTTGGAAAGCGCAGAACTTGAATGGTATGCGAACGGCGACGGTGTATTCCAAACTGCTAGAATCTTCACGCAGGAACGCATGAATCAGGAGCAAGGGGCTGAGGTAGAAATCACCGCCCACGATGTTACGTTGGAGGATCGGTTGAAGGGGGCGTTCTTGTTTTTTCAAGGGTTCGATATTCGCCGACTTCAACAGGATGAAACCTTTGCTCCTTCCCGCTGGACGGATCGACTCTATTACCTGTCACTGTTCAGCAAGCCTCATCCTATTCCACGAACAGAACCCACAATCTACAACGCCGATGTTGCGATTCCAAACAACCCCCACGCTTACAAACTCGGCCCTTTATTCTTGGGCTTCACCTTGCCCGGGATTCTGATTGCGGTGTTATTGATTGTTTTCCGCAAAGGGGCATTATTCGCCGATTTGCAACCCCTAGATTACCGAACACAGATGGTAGGCTTGCTAGGCAGTTTATCCGTGCTGGTATTAATGTTCGCCTACCATTTTGTTATCACCGATATGTACCTCTACCAAATCATCCCAATCGTTATACCCCTGGCAATTTTTGGTAGTCTGCTGTTGATTGCCGCCTCAACACTGCGCACGGCTTGGTCGGTTTTCATAACGGTATTTGCCTCGGGGTTGGTGCTGCTTGCGGTACTTGTTCCCGGATTGCCGTTTGCCCTTACCAATTTCAAAATCATTGGCGCAAAAACAATCGGAAGAACCACCTACAATTCTGGCAACTTAGATCATTTTCGCAACCCGGGAATGGATCCCAGTACGGTGTACACTCTACGCTTTGGGGCGGATTACGAAATGTGGCAACGCGTGAACCAGTTGGCCGCAGGGCAAAAAATCCTGACCCACGACAACCGCCACTTAATGTACGATCCCAGCATCACACTCATCCATTTGGACGATTGGGAAATGCAAGGCTTGTACGATACAACGGCTGAAGAAAAGCTGGAGTACTTTCAAAAGCGGGGCATTCAATACTACGTTCAAATTCCCAACGAAGATACACACAAAATCAACAAGCGCCTAGGGTTGGATGAAATGATTGATAAAGGGTATTTAACTACCGTGCAGTTTTTTGGCCTGAACAGGCTGATGATGTTTAACTCCGGTAAAGAAAACCTTGGCAACGATTCGGATTCCTTGCTAAATTCCATCGAAATCTTGCCCCCCTCCGGAGGTGAACGATTACGCCAAGCCCTTGAAGAGGTTGAACAATGAGTGGTTTCTCGCAACAAAACTCAAATCAAACTCCGCAATCCGCTTGGGAAAACTCCGCTGAAGATTCACCCAAAACCTTGGCGCAATCAACCGTCAACAACGAATTCTTAGCAGAGCAGCCGTTTTCAGCATTACGCGTGCTCGGGGTATTTTTGCTCGGCATTTCCGTGGGGATTAGCCTCATGTACTTTTACATGCAAGTACGCAACCCCGATCCTTTGGCAGAACTTAAGCAACAACAGGATGTAATTATCAGCCCCTTGGATGGGCAAACTCCATGACAACCCCCCAGCTTACGCCTGAACTGAAAAAGCGGCAGAAGCTTTCCGTTTTGATTCCCGCAGGGATGGAAGAAAAAAACATTGTCCCCTGCATTGAAAGCGCCCGCTTTGCCGATGAAGTTGTCGTCGTTGTAGATGCTGCAAGTACGGATAACACCTTGGCGCTTGCCCGTGAACACGCCGACCGAGTGCTTGTTCACGAATACGAAAACTCTGCCGCGCAAAAGAATTGGGCAATTCCCCAGCTTACACACCCATGGGCCCTTGTGGTTGATTCAGACGAGCGTGTCACGGAGGAACTTCGCTTTGACATTCAACAAATTCTTGAAAACGACGGTCCCCACGATGGGTACAGAATTTATCGGCAAAACCATTTCATGGGAAAACCAATCTACGGCTGCGGCTGGCAGAGAGATAAAGTTCTTCGGTTGTTTCGCACCAGCAGAGGCCGCTATCAAGAGCGCCACGTGCACGCGGACATCATCTTCCCCGATGGAAACCCTTCAACCGTGGGGGAGTTGCCCGGCAAATTTCTTCACTACACCTACGAAAGTTTTGAACACTACTTGGGCAAGTTTTTCCGTTATAGTCAATGGGCAGGGGAGGATCGTGCAGAGCGAACGCCGAAGGTTGGCTGGCGCCATTTAGCGCTGCGCCCCTTGTGGCGGTTCTTTCGCCAATTCGTGCTCTATCAGGGTTTTCGCGACGGCAAAATCGGCTTCATCATTTGCTTCATGGCTTCCGTTTCCGTATTCCTAAAGTACGCCCGTGCAATGGAAATACACGCAAAAAATACCCGGTCGGAAAAATGAAAAAAAACGTTTTCTGTCCCTGCAAAATAAATCTATTTCTTGATATTGAAGGGAAACGGGAGGACGGATATCACAACCTAAGCACGCTTTTCTTGGAGTGTGCCTTTGGCGATGAAATCATCATCGAAGAAAAACTCCAAAGCTCACAGGAAACCCGCTTTGCCGTTACCGGGCCCTACGCCAAGGAAGTTCCTACAAACGAAAGCAACCTTTTCCTAGCGGCAATTGCTGCCTACGAACAAGCTGTTAGCAAAGCTCAACTCAGTGAATTTCTTTCCCACCTGCGCTTCAAGCTTACCAAAAATATTCCGCCCCAAAGTGGTCTTGGGGCCGGAAGCTCCAACGCCGCTGCAGCCTTGAAGTTAATAAATGAATGGAATCACATAAACTCATTACCGGTAAGTGAGTTGGAAAAACTCGCCGCTAGCATAGGCAGCGATTGCCCCTTTTTCATCAACGGCGGCGCCCAGCTTGCAAAAGGCCGAGGCGAACTTCTGAAGCCCCTCAGTATTTTCAGAAGGCCCTCCATCGTTGTTCTTGTACCCAAACAAAAAGTCTCAACGCCGCAGGCATTTGCAAATCTAAACCCCAAGCTGGACTTCGGCCCCAAAAGCCAAGTAGTTGAACTGCTAGCCTGGATGAACGGCGCCAACGAAAAAACCCTTGCGGATATACACCTGCAAAATGCGTTTCAACGAAGTGTTTGCGAACGATTTAGCGATGTGAAAGAAACCCTTGAAATTCTAGAAAGTTTCAACCCCGCCCATGCACTTCTTAGCGGCAGCGGCGCCGCTTGTTTCGCCCTGTTTGAAGGCATAATCCCCGATGCCATTAAAAACACCATGGAGGAACTTCAGGCCGACTCATGGTTTAGGCTCGCTAGTTGGGATGAATTTACCCCTTAAACCCTTTACTGCTTGGAACGCTTCTTGGAATACCATTGTCCAAACAGGAGCGTTGACCCCGATGCCAATTATCCTGAACGTACCATTGCGTCACTTCAACTCATGCACCAAGGCAGCTTATGCCCGTTGAAAGGTAAAATCAATTCCATGAAACTCCTCTTTTGTGTTCTCTTCTCAGCTCTGATTCTAACAAACATTGGCTGCTCCAAGAAATCCTTTGAAATTCGCGATATAGATCCTGCTCAAGCGGGAACCGTTCGCGGTTTAGGCCCTGAAAGCCAAGATGCCATACGCGTTTCGGATCTTATGTCGCGCTCCCTGCTGGAAAACCCCGTCATTGCAAACGCCTCGTTTCCGCCCACAATTGTGATGCTGGAAATGAAAAATAATTCCCGCTTTCCATTCAATAAAGACGTCTTCTCTACCAGATTAAAAGCCCAACTAAACATCGATTCAAAAGGCAAAATGCGTTTTGTTGCCCGTGATTTAGCCGAGGAAATCAACGCCGAGCGCGAGCTCAAGCGCGACGGCTTTGTGGATTACGATCCCAACCGCAGAACCAGCGTTCAAGCCGGTGCAGATTACTTCCTCGTTGGCGAGCTGAGCGGCCTTTCTACACGGAGCCGCATGGGCGATTCTCAATACTCCGTTTACACGTTCAAACTTGTTGATACAGAAACAGGGATTGAACTTTGGGAAGACTTATACGAGGTCAAAAAAGAAGGTAAAGACGACGTCATTTACCAATAATCAGGCCTTCAAGAATTCTCCCCTGAACCCCAGCGGACTTCGCCATGCAACCTTGCATTCAACCTAAAGGGAATTTGCACAAGGCAAACCACATGAAATCTCGCAAAACCTTGTGGCTTTTGATGCTCATCCTGTGCACCACCCTTTACGGCTGTGGTAACAAAACCTTAAAGGGTCTGCCCCCCGGCTGGATTCGTGAGGAATTCCCCGAACAATACGCCCTCCCAATCTCAAAGCTTGAGGCGGAAGGCCAACGCAATTGGGTGCTCAACCTCAACGAGCTTGCCGTGGACGCTCTGCGCCGAAACGACCGCGAACTTGCAATCCTTTCCCTTGATGAAGCGATTCTTGAAATTGAGGTCATTTACGGCAACAGCGAGCAAGCCCGCCAAGCGCGCTCTGTTTGGCGTTCCGAAGGGCGTAAAATCTTTAAAGGCGATCCGTACGAGCGCAGCATGACGTACTTCTATCGTGGCGTGTTGTACATGCAGGATCAAGAGTGGGACAACGCCCGAGCGTGTTTCCGCAGTGCACTATTTCAAGACGCTTTTGCCGAAGACCAAAACTATAATGCCGATTGGTGCACCTTTGAGTACCTGATTGGCGTGTGTGAACTGCAAATGCGCAACGCTACAAACGCCCGTGAAGCCTTTGACCGAGCCTTGAAGAACTATGATCAGTTTCGCTCGTCCCTTACCGAGTTTTCCTACGCACCCAGCAGTTCCTTCAACACCGGCAACCCCATTTCATTTCAACAAACCCTTCCCTTGGCGGATTCCAAAACAAACCTCCTAGTTATTACTCAGCAGGGCCGCGCGCCCGTAAAAAAAGCAATCGGCCAATTCAACGAACTCCTTACCTACGATCCCGGCGGCGGCGGCTCGCAGCCGTTGGCCCTTTCGTTTGGCGATAATTCCCTGAAACCCGTGATTACAGATTCCCTTTATTATCAGGCTAAAACCCGGGGCGGCCGCGCCTTGGATTCCGTTCTTCGCGGCCAAGCACAATTCAAAGAAGTTGGCGAAAAACTTGGCACAACCAGCGCCCAAGTTGGCACGGTGATTCTAATGTCCGGCGCTAATAATCGCAACGATGAAGGCGCAGTAATCGTTGGCGCTGGCCTAGTTGCATTAGGCGCCATTTCCTACGGTATATCATCCCTCATTCGACCCCAAGCTGATATACGCGCTTGGAAAAGCTTGCCGGAAACCTTGGGTATTTGGGCCGGTGAGCTTCAGCAATCCAAAATCCTGTTGCAGGCAAAAGCACAAGGAGCCCCGGAGGTTCTTGCCCAAGAGATTTCCTTGCCCGCACCCGGTAACGGATTACAAGTTATTCTGGTATTTTCACCCCCCATGGGAACAATTCTCCCCAACAAACACTCCAATGTACTCACTACAGGATTTAACTAAACATGAAACAATTACTCTTATTACCCTTATTCGCAATCTGCCTGCTCACCCTTGTTGGCTGTTCCAAACGCTCCTCGGCGCCAGATTATGCCCGCATAGATGAAGAAGCAATTGTGGCCGCTAAAGCACCTGTGAATATTTTGGATGCAGACCTCCGCAACAAAGTCGCCGCTGATATTGCCAGCGCGTCCCGCCTTCCCGACGGCCGGCTTGAAGCCAAAGTTAGCCTCAGGAATTCCACCAAAAAAGATCTCAACGCCCTTGTACGCATCGTCTTCAAGGATGCAAATGCCCTTTCCACCAACGATGAAACCGAGTGGGAATTCATCTACTTTGCCCCCCAGCAAATTGTTACCTACCAAGGGCGCTCTCGCGAGACAAACGCCGTTGGTTACACCATAGAGGTTCGTAAACCATGAAGCAACTAACCGGCTTTGCCGCACTCATCATCTTTTCCCTAACACTCACTGTGGGCTGCGGGAAAGACTACCAAACAGAACAACCCGCCGTAGAACGAAGCATGATTGAACCCAGCACTGTGCCCACAAATCTAACAGATACACGGGCCCCTTACAGCGTGGATGAACCCATTGCACCGCGCGTAACACCTACTCCTGTGCCGACGCCAATGCCCACGCCAACCCCCTTGCCCACACCTAAAAACCGAACCTACTAAGCTCTGCTGCATTCTTCTTTGTAATGTAGCAACACTTGCCCGGCAGCCCACTCTTCAACCAGCGGATCAGGTAAAATGGAGTCCTTGGCTGTAAGAACTGTCAACTTCGGAAACTCCGCTGAAGTTTCTGGGATCAGCTTCTCCTGATAACTGGAAACCGCCAAATACAACGGAAATACCACGCAGCGCTCATGGGTTTCGGAAACCGTTTTCAAGCAATTCCGAAGCGGAACGGTAAAGTCCTCAAAAAAATGCCCCGAAGGTGCCCAATGCCAATTTGGCTGATCTTGGTACAGTTGCGAACAAGCCTGAATGTCCAAAATCATTTGCTGCCATAAATGATCATGGTGGCTTGCCCCATACCCGGAGATAATCACCGGGTCTTCCGGTGTTCCACCGTACTCCAGCACACGCCGGTCAAAATTCCGCGCCAAAACCCCCGTCCAACCCGTCGGTTTTAGCAGCGTGTATTGCTCTGGTTGTAAGTGTTTCTCCAAAATTTCCGGAATATCCTCCGTTGCATGCCCACTTTGAGAAAGAAAAAACGGGAAAATCAGAAGCGATTTCTGCTGATTTTTTAGCCGAGCAAGGCAATCGTCAAACAACGGATCGGCAATTTCCAAAAACGTAAGTTCTGAGGTTAACGCCCCATTCGTTTCACGCAGCAAACGCTCATTCACCCCGCCCCACCACTGTTGCTGCGCCTCAACCCAACGCGCCGCCCGTGAACCATGGGCCACAAATACCACATGGGAATTAGAAATAGAGGTAACAGAACACATGAAAACACCTAGCGATGACATTGATCTTCAAATACGGCGCAAAACTCGGGCACAAGCAGCCCCAATGTACCCAATTTTTTTGCAAGGCACCGGCAGAACTGCCCTTGTAGTGGGCGCAGGAACCGTTGGCTCGCGCAAAATCCGCCAACTCATCGCCTCAAACTTCCGTGTTTGGATGATTGAACCTCAACCCACTCAGGATTTCATTGAACTAGCCCAGCAAATTCCCGAAACCCTAAACATCTCAGCTGCAGCATTTAACCCTGCTTTAGCCGATAATCTAAACCAACAATTCCACCTTGTTTTTGCCTGCACGAACAATTCAGAAACAAACAAACTCATCGCCCTTTGGGCACACGCTAACGGTGCATTGGTCAATATTGCCGACAACCCCGAAGCCTCTGACTTCGCCAACGGCGCAAGCTTTCAAGCGGAAGGCTTCACCGTGGTGATCTCCAGCAACGGCGGCGCACCGGGTAAAACGGCAGAATTCAAAAAGCGATTATTAGAGCTTCTTACAAGTTCATGAGCTTAATTATTAACAGGATAAAATATTTATTATAGAGTTTAGAAATTCTTAATTACTTTGCGAACTTCGAGGTTCTTCGAGCCTTTGCGTGAACTTAAAAAACGAACCCTGTTATCCTCTTCAAATAAAGTCACACTGCCAACCGCAATAAACAAATTCCACGACGAGCATCCAACGGTGGAAAATCACACGCAGATTCCAAATCATGAGGCGCGTAAAACGCTTCCAATCTAAACGCCGTTGTTTGGGCAATCCACTCAATAAACCGGCTTGGGTGAACCAACGCCATCGGCGTGTTTACCGTGACTGGTTCCTCTGGATTATCCCAATACCGCAACTCGGTGCTGATCACCGAAAAAAACGCCTGCTCGCTCAACACATCGTAAAACTCAAACTGGTGGTTCGGGCCCCGCTCAATAATGCCCTGATAGCGCAAAGGATTTTCGTGCAACAACACATCCAGCAACACGCTCGCCCCTGGCTTTAGCGCAACACTAAGTTTGCTGAAAAGCGAAGACCAGTCAGCCTCAATCGTCAGATAACTCAGGGTCAGCAACGGGCTAATGGCGCCATCAAACGGCGAATCAACCTTCGGAAGCTCCGGTAAAATACCCACCTCAAACCTAGGCGCGTTAGCCGTTAGTTTTTCAGCAAGCCCGTTAGCTTTTGCAACCATCTGAGGCGAAGAATCCACCCCGACAAACTCAAAGCCAAAAGCCTTTGCCAACGTGCACTCCACACTCCCGCTGCC
>DAIOTT010000026.1:0-26538 GCA_036751885.1 Candidatus Sumerlaeota bacterium | reverse complement strand
AAAATGGATGTTTGTGGCGCGGCTTTGTGCAATGGCTTACATCAAAAACCAAGATTCCTACAATCAGGGCCTTCGTTGGCCCATGGCATACTCCGCAAGCGGCGCGCACAGCAGGGGGCAGTGGGGCATTCAAGGTTCGCGGAGGGCCGATTCTGTTACCCTTTACATGACATTGCAAGCAATAGGAACACAGCAACTCAGCAAATGGATTGATGTGAGCATTGATCATACGCAGGATTTTCACGCATTCTTGAAAGAATCCGATGTGTTTACACCTGCTCATAAGCCCGAAATGAATTTACAGATTTTCGACTTAGCAAACGCGGAAAGAAACCGCGAGTTCCAAGCAACCCTTGCGGAAAACGGCGGGCCTTGGGTAAGCCTAGGCCGATGGAAAAACCAAGATGTTTTGCGGGCTGTTTTGCTTCACCCAGAAACCAGCCAATCGCAGTTTGTGGAATTAGAACGTTTAGCTAAACCCTTTGTGTGATGATATTTAACTCTTTCACATAAAGGATCAGGCAAGCCCGCGGGCCTTCTGCCGCGCCATAATCCCCGCAGAATCAAGGCGGGGAATGGAATCAATCAGCTTCTGCGTGTAAGGATCCTGCGGGCTACCGTACACCATTTCTGCCGGGCCTGCTTCAACAATCAACCCCTTGTTCATCACGGCGATTTCATCGCTGATGTGTTTGATCACACTTAAATCGTGGCTGATGAATATGTAGGCAACATCCAGTTGATCCTGCAAGTCCTTCAGCAAATTCAAAATTTGCGCTTGAACAGAAACATCAAGCGCACTCACAGATTCATCACATATAATGAGATCTGGCTTTACGGCAAGGGTTCGTGCAATGGCAATCCGCTGACGCTGACCGCCGGAGAACTCATGGGGGAAACGGTTCATAGAATCCGCCGGCATTCCGCACTGCTCCAACAGCTGAACGGTTGCATCCTCTCGTTCTTTAGCAGTGGGGTAGATCTGGTGAATCACCATTCCCTCCATGACAATTTGCTTCACGGTCATACGCGGGTTCAGGGAGCTGTAGGGGTCTTGAAAGATCATTTGAATGCGTTTGCGCGCGCTTCTTAGTTGTGAGCCCTTGAGCTTCAAAAAATCCTGCCCTTCAAACGAGACTTCCCCAGATGTAGGATCAACCAAGCGGATGATTGCTCTGCCCGTGGTGGTTTTACCGCACCCAGATTCCCCCACTAATCCCAATGTTTGCCCCTTGTGGACTTTGAATGAAACTCCATCTACCGCTCGAACGTAATCATCAATCCGCCCCAAAAAACCACGTCGAATAGGGAAATGAACTTTCAGATTCTTCACCTCAAGAATCGGTGGCTTTGCCTCAAGCTTGGCGCGTCGTTCGTTCACTTCTTCTTGCGTGTAAATATGGCTGCTTTTGGCAATCCCTAGTTCATTCAGTTCTTCATTCCCTTGAAGAAAATCCGAAACCGTTCTTAGCCGATCTACCTTCACATTTAAAGGCGGTCTGCAAGAAAGCAGACCTTTCGTGTAAGGGTGTTGGGGGTGCGTCAAAATTTGGTGTACGGGCCCATACTCCACAATTTTGCCTCGGTACATCACGGCAATATCGTCGGAGATTTCCGCAATCACCCCTAAATCATGGGAAATAAATAGAATCGCCATTTTCCTAGAATCTCGCAGGCTCATCAGTAATTCTAGGATTTGCTTTTGAATTGTTACATCAAGGGCTGTTGTGGGTTCATCAGCAATCAGGAGCTTGGGATTGCTGGCAAGTGCCATAGCAATCATTACCCGCTGTTTTTGACCGCCAGACATTTGATGCGGAAAACTATCGTAGCGGCGAAGGGGATCTTTAATTCCGACTTCATTAAACAAATCAATGACCCGCTTTTTTGCATCGGCCTTTGACACGTCTTGGTGGGTTCTAATGGCTTCGGCAACTTGTTCGCCGGCGGTAAATACGGGGTTTAATGAGGTCATCGGCTCTTGGAAAATCATGGAAATATCCCGACCTCGTATTTTCCGAAGGTCTTGCTTCTGCATGCCAATCAGGTTTTGCCCGTCAAAATGAATCACACCCCCTTCAAACTTGCCCGGTGGCATCGGAATCAGCTGAAGAATGCTCATGGCGGTCATGGATTTTCCCGAGCCTGATTCGCCCACTACCCCAAGTGCTTGCCCCTCTTTTATTGTCAGCGAAATATCATCAACCGCCCGCACCGTTCTATGGCGGGAATGAAAGTACATTTTCAACTGGTCGATTTTGAGCAATGGGGCTTGTTCGGTTGAAGAATTGGCGGTTGTCATCAGATAAAATTATCAATCCACTACAGTTTAAAGTCTGCTATTTTGAACAGCTGAAGCGGTAGTTTTTCAGTGGAACAATAGAAAGATCAATCAAAACCAATGGAATTGATCGCTCTTTGGAATCAAAGCGTGTTACAACATTTACTTTACAAGCAAGATTTGTATTCTTTAGTTTTGCCGGTTGAAGGTCGTTCTTCTGCAAAGGTGTTCCATCTAAACGGAAATCTCCGCAGTTACTCGAAAATCTGTGAAGATGATGTTGTTTTTATTTGAATATTCCTGTAGTCTATTGAGGGGTTCGATGTTTTTTGAAATCGACAAATGCGTAGGAATGATGAGCCCAAAATTGATGTTCACGTAATAGATAAAGAAATGGTAAGCTGGGTATGCCGATTGCAGTGGGTTCAAATTATGAGGTTTTATCATGGTCAAAATTCTTTCAATATCTGCCCTACTTTCCAGTATGTTATTCCTTCAAGGGTGCGTTTTCGCTCCTGTTGCCCCGCCCCGTGGCATTATTTACAATGATCAAACATCCGTTCTGTTTCCTGGTGGAAAACCCGGAGAAAAAGAAGGGCGTGCTTCTTCTCACAGTATTCTCTTTCTGGTTGGCTGGGGGGATTCAGGGCTTAACAAGGCAATGGCGGATGGTGATATCAATCAACTGATGCATACGGATTACCGCATTCAAAACTACGGTCTTATTTACCAAAAATACACCACCATTGCTCGCGGCGAATAAGGGGCTTCATGAATGATCCCCTTATCGAAGTTGATTTCACCCCCTAAAATTCACCGTTCATCTTGGGTAATTCTTGCAATTGCCCCTTTGCTTACGGGGTGTTTTGCGGTCAATGCCCGGGCCGGCGTTGGAACAGCCCCCGCCATGATTTACAAGCGCACCATTACCCCGATGTATTACAACAAAGATTACTCCATATTCCCTCAAGAAAACTTATCCTTCAGTGATTTGAATAAAACAATCGTTTCAACGCATCGTGCAGGCGTCAATATTCCCGGCGTTCTTCCACCGGGGGCCTCAACGCTATTAACAGTTGGCTGGGGAAATATGTCCTTCGATAAAGCACAAAATGCAGAAAATTTCCCCGATGTCGTTTACATGGATGCGCGGGAAACTGATGTGCTTGGAGTATACCAACGAATTGATATTATGATTTACCATCGTGGTGAACTTGCGGCGCCCTTTCAACGCCCACCGGGATTTCCAGACTCTAGGCCCCAGTAAACTGTCTAGCTTTTATCAGCTTCAACTTGACCCTTTACCGCAGTTTTGGGTTGTTTGCTGAACCTCTTATACACAGCAGTTTGGTTTTTAATACATGGGAAAAGTTGTTCTCCACTCCACGCCAACCCTCAACGTTGCCGATCTTTATGAAATGATTCACTTGGATTCATCGTGGAAACGGAACTGGCATTTCTTTACTCATAAAGACCAACTACAAGTTCTTGACGACCTCATGGACGGCGCTCCGTTTAGGGTTGAGAAGATCGAGCACGATCTTAATCAGGATGGATTAGAAGTCCCTGCTTTTCGCTTCGGAAATCCGAAGGGAATTCCCGTTCTACTTTGGGCGCGCCAACACGGCGACGAACCTGAATGCACTGCAGCGATCAACACAATCCTTTGGATTCTATTTAATCAAGTCGGCAATATTGTGATCGCAGAGCTTTTGCACCACATTAATTTCATCGTTGCACCCATGATAAATCCTGCAGGCACGAATCGTTTTTCACGGATCTCGTTGGTGGGTGTGGATATAAACCGCGACGCCGATGCCACCGCCACCGGTGGTTCCAAACTTCTCACCTTTTTGCGTGAAACCTACAAACCTAAGTTCTGCTTCAACATGCACGATATGAATCCCCGGAAAGATCGGCCCACCGGCGAACCCGAGTTGGTGACACTTGCATTTCAAGCAGCACCTTACAACGCGGAAAATAGCGACAACTTAACCCGCCTTCGTTCAAAAACAGTAATCGGGTACATTGTAGAACAAATCAAACCTTACGTACCGCGCATTTCCCGCTACGCATCAAATTATATGCCCCGCGGTTTTGGCGATAAAAGCATGGGAAACGGTATTTCATGCATTCTGGTAGAAAGTGGAAGCTTGTTGGATGACGAAGGCGGCGATGCAGAAGTTGCTAAGCTTCACGCCTTGGCCGTGTTGGTGGGCTTGCATGCGATTGCCCATGGGTTCGATGATAAATTGGAAGGGCACACGTACGAAACACTTCCGTTTGATGAAGGCGTTTTCGACTTCGATGTTGCGTTGCGCCACGGCGAGGTTTTTGACATCCCAACGAATCAACGTTTCAAAGCCGATGTTGGAATTCAAAAACACTTGCTGGATGATCATGTTTCACGGGATCGACAGTTCCGGAGTGAAATTGCAAGTTTAGGGGATTTAGGGCCGGAAAAATCGATTGTTGATCTTGAGGCTTACGACTCCCTTATTCTTCCCGGACTGATTGCCGTTTTCCCAGAAAATCCTTTCGATGACCAAATTCCCACGGAGCTGCAGGCGCGTCAGTTGTTGCAGCTTGGTGTAACATCGTTAGCATTGCCGTTTGACTTACCCGGGAATCAGTCTGAATTAGAGTTCACGCGGCGTGCAATTTTCAATCCCCCCTACATGAACATCATCCCATTTCTACGGGTTGAAAATTTACCCGCAATCACCGCAAGGTTCGGCTCTTCAGAATTAGTAGGATTATCGGTACAGGGGAGTTGGTCTGTTGAAGCCGTTGAATTATTCACTGAAAAATGTGAGCACAAAATTGATCAATCGTATTTAAGTGAACCGATTACTGGAACATTATTTTTCACTGCGGGCAAGTCCGCTTCACAACGGCATGCTCGGCTTCAAATTGGGGGCGGTTCGAATACTCAACACGCTGAACCAATTTCCAAAGCCGAACTGAATGAGTTTATCACCAGCTTTCAACTCACGTCGTCTCAACTTTCCTATGGGGTTGAACTTACAGAGAAAACCCTAGGTTTAGGCTTAGTTCCTCAACTGTCAAAACAAGCATTCGCTACCTGTTTATGCCCTGACAAAATCATCGAACTGCATCGTGAATCCGTTGCTTTTGCCGAACAATTTAACCTCAACACACTGGGTTCCGTTCGAGTACAAAATCAGGCAGATCTTGTTGCCTATGCAACCGTGAAGGATTCACTACAAGTATTACCCACTACGGTAATTTTGAATGGTGAAGTTGCAGTAAGTGAGAAAATGCCGAGCCTAAACGCACGTTTAGCCCGGTGGTTTTTTGCCAATCATGAGTAATTTTCTCGCCTTTGATATTGGGAACACAAACATGACGATTGGTCTGTTGAACGATGCCACCGTTCAGCGTGTTTGGCGCCTTTCCACTCGACACCAAATTACCGAGGATGAACTGACCATTCAACTTACCTCGTTGCTACAAATCAACGGATTAGCAGATGCAGAGTGGAGCGGTGCAGCAATATGCTCTGTTTGCCCGCCCTTGGACAACAGGACAAAACTAGTGCTCGGCAACTTATTACGCCTTGAACCCATTCTGCTAAAGCCCGAAGGAAAACTACCGTTTACTAACGCCTACGATGCTCCGAAAGATGTGGGGATGGATCGATTGGCGAACGTTGCTTCCGCCTTGCTCATCGCAGAAGCACCGCTGATTATAATCGATTTTGGAACGGCAACTACGATCGATGTTTTGGATGCAAACCGAAATTATTTAGGCGGAGTAATCCTAGCAGGTATTGAAACAACAGCCGATGCATTATTCCAAAAAACGTCTAAGCTTCCGCAAATTCCCATTGAAAAACCCCAATCTGTTATTGGTAGAAATACAATCAATGCTATTCAATCTGGTTTACTTCTTGGAACGATTGAATCAATCAACGGTATGGTTCGTAGAATTGAACGTGAACTTGGGGCTAAGCCCAACATCTTAGTGACAGGCGGTTTGGGTAAGTTGCTGGCAGGGGAAATTGAACGGGTTCATACTCTTGACGAGCACTTAACATTAAAGGGAATTAGGGAGTTGTGGGATTATCAGAAATCCCCTTCCGCCTAATGCCTTCCCAAAGCATGCGCTCTAATTTTGTCGTTTGATTAGAGTGCATTCGTTTTGATGCTAATCCTTTGCGCAGAGCCGGCAGTACTTCCCCTGATTCGCTCAGTGCGGCAGATAATTGTTCGGCAAATTCCGCTGTATGGTTCGCCAAACGAATTACACCTTCCCGAGATTCATTTGCTAACCGTTTCACTTCAGAAGCGCCTACGGAAACAACTGGTTTACCGCTGGCTAAATATTCACCCAATTTATCGGGAAACATTCCAGCAGTAAACGGCGTTTGTAGTGTAGGGTAAATTAATACATCCGCTTCGGCGTAAAGGTAAGGGTAGGCGTCGTGGGGAATTCTCCCCAAAATGTGAACGTAATTTTGCTGTAAAAATTGGCGGAGTTCACCCGAAATATTATGATCTTGGTTTCCCAAAAAAATGAAATTCGCCTCAGGGAATTCTTTAGAAGCACTCTGTAAAAGAGCCCCATCCAGGCGGTGGTCTACAACACCACCATAAACTACGCGTGGGTGGGGAATGGATTGTAATCGAGTCAATAATTCGGAAAACTCAGCCGGGGGCACGGATGAATTTTCAGGATCATCCTCCTGATTTGTCGGGAGAAAAAAGGAATCTTTCACCGCATTTTCTAGGAGCGCTGTATTTTTGTTGAAAACAGAACGTGCTTCGCATTGCGGCAAAGAGGAACACAAAACAAGATCGCACTTCTTAAGAAGTTCCTCCTCCCAACGTTGTAAAAGATTTGCCTGAAAGGGTTTCAGAAAAGGTGAACGCGCAAGTTCATCGTAATTATGGTGCACCACTAACAAATTGTGCGTTTCTTCAGGAATCAATTGTGAATGCCAAGGTGCGCCCAGCCAAAGTACTTTGGGGTGAATTCTAGTATTCTCGCAATGTTTTCTTGCGGTTGAGATCATGTAGGCTGAGGTCAATAATCTCATCGCATTTGCAACGATTGGGTGGGGAATTCCACGCACGCCAAACGGGGGTACTTTACCAAGGCTAAGAACTGTAAAGGGCCGATCGTCTGCTTGCCAAGCTGTTGTCCTAAAAGCGAATTTTTTTGGTGGTTCTACATAAATTACAGGCCAACCGCGCTCTGCCAGCACCCAAAGGTAATAGCGGGTGGAACCGGGTACAGAGGGCCAAACCCAGTTACCCGGAGCAAAGGCTAAAATCGGAAAGCGTTTTTCTGCATTGCTCATCATGTTCTGTTTATTCACCAACAAATAAAATAATATGCCGAAAAATCTTCACAGTGACACTTGTCCCTTTTGAAGCATGCGGCGCCAAAGATCATCGGGGTCTGTAAAATCGTTGAAGTCAAAAATTTCAAAAACCGAGGCTAAAACTTTCAAGGAAAGTTTTCGTTCAATGCCTCTTTGCAGCCAAACTTCATCTGCATCTTCTAGCACTTCATGAAACCGGTTTTGCACCACAAGCGGGGCGGATTTTGTTGGCAGATTATAATTGCTTAGCAACACGATCATCCTTTCAGGCTGAAAGGCCCTGATGATTGGCACTAAACTCCAGTGCTCAACAACCAAACCATTGCAACGAGTAAATCCAGCTTCACGTATTAATTCGCCAGCGCGGGGTTGTGTAAAGATTTCACCGCCGTTCCACGCTAAATTCCCCTGAAATGGAAATCGGGCTTTTAGCGGAAAGTAAGTCTTTGGCTCCAATTGAAACCAATTTGGCTTTACATATTCTCCGATGTTAGCGGTGGTGCGGTTTGAGCTCCAAACAGGAGCCGGTGAAAATACGGTGCAAACAAAATGATTATTTTCCTGTAAGTAACGAGCACAGTGAAAAGCAGGGCTTTCCCGATTTAAGGGCAACACTCCCCAACGCTGCGGCTGATTACCCGTAAATTTCAAATGAGTAAATCCAAGCACGTCATAAAAAAAAGCAGAACGCTGATGATCCCGTTGGACGTAAAAAACGCTTGGTTGATGTTCTTCAAATCAACGGGTGAAATCAGCTGGTGTTGGTAAAGCATCATAGCAGCGGTTCCGCATAATCCCAGAAAGAAAAACACACCAAGTTCAGGTGTACTCAT
The DNA here is from genome assembly GCA_036751885.1 of Candidatus Sumerlaeota bacterium. Lineage (GTDB taxonomy): Bacteria > Sumerlaeota > Sumerlaeia > SLMS01 > JAHLLQ01 > JANRMB01. Next base: position 18,074 of record DAIOTT010000026.1, on the reverse strand, counting down.
CCAAAAAAGCAGGAATAAAAGCCAAGCAATCAGGTGACAATTTCTTGCCAAGGAAAATGCTTTTTTAAGGCCCAAGCGTTTGGGAATTGAATGCACGCGAGCATCTTTTTTATCCGCCTCATAATCCTGACAAGCGTACAATACATCAAAGCCCATTACCCAAAATAGCACCCCAAGCCCCAGTACCATGGGCAACACGTTCAACGAACCAGTAACAGCAACCCAAGCGCCAATGGGTGCAAGGCCCAAGGCAAGCCCCAACACCCCGTGTACTAGGCTTGTAACGCGCTTCAATAAACTGTACCCCAGCAAAACCACCAAGCAGGGCGTTGCTAATGCAAGGGCAAGTGGGTTCAATTGCCAAGCACTTATGTAGAAGATCAAAATTGAACCAAGAGTTGCAAACCAAGCAAACCGCAAGGAAAGCTCCCCTGTAACCAAGGCGCGGCTTTTTGTGCGTGGATTTTTCGCATCAATGTTTACGTCTACAATACGGTTGAAACTCATCGCTGCGGTTCGGGCGGAAACCACTGCCAGCAAAATCCAAAATACCACACGGGCGTGCGGAATTCCCTCCGCAGCAATCAGCATGGCGATTAATGCAAAGGGTAAGGCAAAGATTGAATGCCCAAATTTAATCATTTCAAGAAACACGAATAGTTTTTTCATAAATGCAATTTCAAAAGCCTTATTTGAACCTTGATGCCGGGCCGAATTTTCCGAATACTATTCCTACACAGGCAGGAGAATTACCCCATGTTTTTATTCGCAGATGAAGCACGAAATCATGTTGAAAGTTTACGTAAACGAATCAACGAACATAATCACGCTTATTATGTTGAGGCCAAGCCACAAATTTCAGACCGCGAATATGATGCCCTTCTGGAAGAGCTTTCAGAGTTGGAGCAGCGTTTCCCCGAGTTGATCACCCCTGATTCACCTACGCAAGCAGTTGGATCGGACTTACAAAGTGGGTTTGAAACTGTTGCCCACGCTGTGCCGATGCTCTCCATTTCAAATTCCTACAACAAGCAGGATTTACTGGATTGGGATCAGCGAAACCGAAAAATGCTTGAGCTTGAAAATCAGGAAATTGAGTATGTTGTGGAACTCAAAATCGATGGTGTTGCGGTTACACTTCGGTACGAGGACTCAGGCGCAGGGCAAGCGAAGCTTCTGTTCGGTGCAACCCGCGGAAACGGTCAACGGGGAGACGTAATCACACAAAACTTGCGCACGATACTTGATATTCCCACCTCCATTCCCACCAACGGTGATTGGTCCGTGTTAGAGGTTCGCGGGGAAGTGTATTTTGAAAAATCAGCCTTTGAAAAGATCAATGCCCAACGCCTCAAGCGGGGCGAAGAGGCGTTTGCAAACCCTCGCAATTCAGCCTCGGGAACGCTTAAGCTTCATGATTCCAGCATTGTTCGCCAGCGGCCCCTACGCATGTTCACCTACTCAAACGGCCAAATTATTGGCAACGTTCCAAGTACACACTTTGAGTTTCTTGCCTACTTGGAAACACTGGGATTTCAAGTTAACCCAAACCGTTCCATTCGCTTAGGGATTGAGGGCGTAATGGAAGCCGTAGAAGAATGGGACGTTCGGCGCAAAAGCCTTGATTATGAAACCGATGGGCTGGTGATTAAGGTGAATCGCCGGGATTGGCAGCAGCAACTCGGAAGCCGCTCCAAATCACCACGCTATTTAATGGCCTACAAATTCAGCGCTGAACAAGCACAAACAAAACTTGTGAATGTAACTTGGCAAGTAGGCAGAACGGGTGCTCTAACCCCCGTTGCTGAGCTTGAGCCCGTACAATTAGCGGGCACTACCGTGAAGCGAGCAACGCTTCATAATGTGGATGAAATTGAACGCCTTGAACTCCGTTTGGGTGATTCAATCATGGTGGAAAAGGGGGGTGAAATAATCCCTAAAATCCTGCGTGTTGTAACCACTTTACGAAGCGGGCAAGAAGTACCGATTGCAATACCCCAATCCTGCCCGTCCTGCGGGGGAGAACTGATTCGCCCGCAAGATGAAGTTGTTCTGCGGTGCATCAATGTTGCCTGCCCTGCGCAACTTCGCGAGCGGATACAACACTTTGCGAGCCGAAATGCCATGGATGTAGATGGTTTAGGCGAAAAGGTTGTCAACCAACTTGTGGATGCAAACTTGATTCAGGACTACGCCGATCTGTATTCCTTGAGTTTGGAATCATTAACATCGTTAGAGCGCATGGGAACGAAATCAGCCCAAAATTTAATTGATGCAATCAGCAAAAGCAAAACACAATCGCTGCCCAGATTTTTATTTGCACTGGGCATTCGCTTTGTCGGGGAAGGTTCCTCACGAGACTTGTCCCTTGGTTTTGGAAGTTGGGAAACGTTTTGGAACGCAACCCGGGACGAACTTGTTGCCCTAGATGGAATCGGTGAGAAAGTGGCTGATTCGATTGTGGAATTTCGCCTGAATCCGCAAAATCAAAAACTGATAGAACGCCTTTTCGCCGCAGGTGTTTCACCAGAGCCGATTGAAAAACCCGCCCTGATTATTGCCTCACCCGATGATCCCATTGCAGGAAAAACATTTGTACTTACGGGGGAATTATCAACCATGGGCAGAACTGAAGCTAAAGAAAAACTGGAAGCGCGCGGCGGAAAAGTAAGCGGTTCGGTTTCCAAAAAAACTGATGTTGTTATAGCGGGCGAAAGCGCAGGAAGTAAGCTAGAAAAAGCCCGTCAGCTTGGGATCACCGTTTGGGATGAACAAATTTTTTTGACGATAATTGGTTGAGATAATTAAATCTAATTAGAAAGCAACAAAATGAGTAAACAACTAATGATAATCAAAAGCATTGTTGGAATTGTGATGATGTTGTTTGTTGCTATGCTATTTTATAGTTACACAAAAGTTTTATCGATTGAAATCCCTCCGGAAAATTTATTGAGATCTTATTCAATGACTGGTGAACCGAGCAATTTCACTACGAACAACGATAAACCTGCTCTTCCAAATGAAGATGAAAAAATTAACGAATATATTGATCTGAATAACGAAAATTATTTAGTAGAGCGCTTAGAGAGAAAAAGTACCCTTAGTTCGGAAACCGATACAATTTCTCAACAAACCAGCGAGCATGAAGGTTTACAGCAAAGCGAGTACGAATTTAAGTCAACGCTTGGGGGTGCTCAGTCAGAGGTCGTTCCATTCAAATTACCGCAGGCGAAGAAACCCTGATAGAAGACGTATTCTATAGGGCTGGCTCTGTTTCAATTGGAGTTTTCCATGAACACGGAAACGGTTTTGCATGTCAAAAGATTATGCTGCCCCCGTTAGTTGCTGAAACAATTGACGAAGGCAGAAGAATTAGCACCAATCAATTCAAGATAAATAACTTGTTTATCACCTTATGATTAGGATTTTGCGGAAATGAATCAGCAAAATAAAACCACCCTTCTTATCATCCTAATAATGATTTCCATCTGCTTTATATTAGTACTCGTTTCCTTGAAAACTAATCACGATGAAAGGTTTCAAACTATTTCTGGTTTATTGCCGGAGCAACAGAGCGATCAAGCTCAAGCAGCTGAAAGCCTGTCCCCTTCAGTTCAAGAAAAATTCAACCAGACACAAGAACAGCTGATTGATAAAAAAATCGATGTTTCGCCTGATCTTTCACCTCAAATAAATACTTCTGAAAATTCACGCATCAAGGATCAATCCTATAACGATTTTTCCAGTCAAACAACAAAACCAGAACCTGTTAGTCCTTCCCCACAAAGTGAGGAACTAAAGGACCGATTTGCCGGCATTGTTACTGATCCTGATGGAAATTGGATGCAGGGTGTTAGCGTTGAATTATCGTTGGAAAGTTCTGAAAACAAAAGTACCGTAACAGATGAATCCGGTCGTTTTGAATTTTACATTCCCGTCAATTCTATTATTAATTATGTCAACGCCTCAAAAGAAGGTTATGCAGACGAATTTCACTTGAATCCTTCACCGCTAGAACAAAATTACCAGATTACTTTGCAACCCCACGTCTCGTTTTCAATCTATGTAAATCACTCTGCGACGGGCGATGCGATTGAGCGTGCCCAAGTTCAAATCTTAAGTAAATCTACCGATCAAAATTATCCAGTTTATAGTGTGATGAAACGATATCAATTGGAGCCAAAAGATAAAGGCATCATCTTGATTGATGATTTCCCGCTTGGCGAATATATTGCCACAGCTCAAGCATTAAATAATCAAATTTCACGTGAGAAGCTAACGGGTCAGGCGGAATTTTCACTCAACCAAACTCAAACAACTTTTCTAACAATTGATTTACCTCTTTCAGAAGGAGCAATTGTGGAAGGGCAAGTGAGCTGGAATCAAAGCGGCCTACCCGTTGCATATGCAACTGTAACTCTACAATCAGAGGGCGGTGCTATTTACGTAGACCCCTTATCAACAGAATCAAATTCATCGGGTTATTTCCGATTTTCAGAAGTCCCCTTTTCACGTTACCGAGTTGAAGCTGTGTCAAAAGACTCTGCCAAAACCCTGGCTGGTATCATCAATGTTGGAACCCAACCGGTGGAACCACTGGATATTAAGTTAGACCAAGGGGGAATGCTGAGGATTACTGCACAACGAAAGGACCCGACCAATAGGGAGCCTGTCACTGTTGTTCTAGAGATGAACGGCACGAACATGGAAGAAGAAGTTGAAGTTGCCGCCGATGGAGTGACACCCACAACCCTAAGGCTTGCGCAAGGCGTTTGGAATGCCGTTGCAATCAGCGGGGAAGAGGGTGAATTACATCAACAAAAAGAAGTTCAAATTACAGCTGATGAGGAGAAAGAGTTGACGTTTGTTTGGGCCGATAACACGACAGTTGAAGGTTCCATCAACGTAAATCAAAAACCGTGGAACGGCATTCCGCCCCTTGCAATCATCAATGAAGCTTCACCCGTAAACGGACTATCAATACCCGTGCAGCTAATTTCTATGGGGCAATTTCAAATTCAAGCCCCTCTTGGGAACTACAGAATAATTGCCTTTCATGAAAACTTTGTCACCGCCAACATTACGGATGAGCAGATTAATATTACTCCCGAAGAAGAAAACCTTCAGCATGTGGAGCTTGAATTTGTTACGGCGGAAATTGTGGTTGTAGATGAAGATGGAAATTCCCCAACGGAACAGCTAAAGGAAGGGGTGATGGAATTTGGTTTTGAGGCGGTTTATCCCTCAGGAAGAGCAGTTGAGGGTTGGGTTCACTCCGTCCAAGGTTCCTCTATGAGGGTCGCTGGATTTATTCCGGGTGATTACACAATGGGATTAAAGTTAGACGGAAGGCAGATTGGTGAATCCTCAAAAACTCCCCTTGGTGTTGGAAAAGAAAATTTGATTGTGATTCAGCTAGAAAAAAAACAACGAGCAACTTATGAACTTACAGTCAAACTTGAACCAGGAACTTATGCCTACAAGTTCTTTTCCCCGCCCAGTGATTGGCAAGTTGATCCTTCGAATCCTTGGCAAGTAATTGATGCCGGAAACGCCAATAGTCTGGTACAAATTCCGGGTGGAGTTGTGAATAACAATGGTGACCGCATGCCTTGGCCAAAAGTTAATGACACGACCGGAGAAGTAACGTTTCGAGCTGAACTTGAAGTTACAACCGATCGTGTTTTTGTTCGCGGTAGTTTCAACCAATGGGCATTAGAGGAAACGTACCTGATGAATCAGATTGATTGATCAGGTACTGATAAAAACAGCCTTAGGGTGCTGTTGGCTGAACGAATTCTTTTTTGGTGAGGATGTTCTGGATTTTTACTGAAAGAATAATCAACGCAAAAATCAGCGTGCAGGAATTTGCCGTCATAATAATCGCATCGCCCTTTAGAATACCGTAGCACAGCCACAACCCAACGCCGAGGGCCGTAAAACCATACATCATCAGGGAAAGGCTTTTTGTGTCCCGTGTTCTTAGCGTTAACACAACCTGCGGAAACAATGCGCTCGTTGTTAGGAACGCAGCGCAATAGCCAACTAAATCGGTGGTTGTTATCATTTAAATCGGTTTCTCATTTATTAGGATTTGTTAAAAAATCGGGTTCAACTTGTTTTGATTATTGGGCCGTTGATTTACTCACCCTGACCAAGTGAGTAGCCGGCTTTGCCATCAAAATTGCACAAGTGTTCTGTTTTGATAAAATCAAATCCGGCTGCGCCTATGCGAGAAAGCAGGGCGATGATTTTATCGTGGGTTGTTGTGTTGTCCGGTGAAACAGCTCTAAAGCGGCAACGCCAGTGATCCGTGCAAAATGTTTCTGGGTAACCATTTGGCCAAACTTTCACGCCGCGGTTTGTGATCAGCACAAGGTTGAAATCATCGCCTGCTGTTTGCTTTAGGCTTTCACCCAATTCGTCGGGAGTCTCGCCCTGCCAATCCAAAAATACGTCAACACCAACGGTGTCTTTGTTTTGCCGAGGGCGTTTTGTAAGAACGGTTTCGCTCATGTCGCGCGGTAAGGCTTCAGCGTAGGTAACAACATCTAGGGTCTCAGGGTATTGGCCTAGGCGTTCAATTACGGCATCGGCAAATTCTTTGGTGCCAACCCGTACTTTGCTGTTTCCTTCGCGGAAAATATCCACCGTGTGCACACCGTCTTCTAGGGTTCTAAGCCAAGCGTTGTGGATTTTTCCTGCTATTTTTGGCTGGCGAATGTGAACAAGCATCATCACCGCGCCAAGAAGCAAGCCTGAGGGGTTGGCAATATTTTGCCCGGCAATCGTTGGGGCAGAACCGTGTATCGCTTCAAACATGGCGCAATGTTCGCCGATGTTTGCGGAACCTCCTAGTCCGACGGAGCCGGTGATTTGCGCTGCAATATCCGATAGAATATCGCCGTACAAATTCGGCATAACCATGACATCAAAAATCTCCGGCGTATCAGCAAGGCGAGCAGCGCCGATGTCAATAATCCACCGTTCGTTATTAATGTTTGGGTATTCCGAAGCAATTTCCTCGAATACTTTGTAGAATAAACCGTCGCTTAGTTTCATGATGTTGTCCTTCACAAGGCAACTCACGGTTTTGCGGTTGTTTTTCTCTGCGTATTCAAACGCGTAGCGAACAATTTTTTCGCACCCAGGGCGTGAAATTAATTTCAAGCATTGTACCACTTGGTCTGTTTGGCGGTGCTCAATGCCGGCATAAAGGTCTTCTTCGTTTTCGCGAACAATCACCAAGTCCATCTTTGGGTTTTTCGTTTGTACAAACGGGTGGTAACTTACGCAGGGGCGCACGTTGGCGTATAGGCCAAGGGTTTTGCGAATTGTTACGTTTAGGCTTTTATACCCACCACCTTGGGGTGTTGTGATTGGCGATTTTAGAATCACTTTGTTTTTGCGCAAACTATCCCAAGCAGCAGGGGAAATACCCGAGCTTTCTCCGGAAAGGTACACTTGCTCGCCTACTTCGATGCGGTCCCAAGCGATTTCAGCCCCGGCTGCTTCTAAAATTCTGACCACGGCAGTCATAATTTCCGGCCCAATACCGTCTCCGTAAGCAATTGTTACTGGTGTTGCGCTCATAGTGTTCATCGCTCTTTCATCAGAAAAGTGTTTGATTGTGACTAATTTTTACGAATCAAACTCCAAAAGCATGAACCGGTGCAACGGTGAAAATTGCGCTTCATTTTTCACGCATTGCGGAAAAGGCTTGAAGATGGACAGGAATATTGATTTTTTTGGTTAACACTACAAATTTGATGCGATATTGAGATGAAATATCTTCTAAAGCAGTTACTAAGTTTTCTGCTTATCATTATCTTTCTTCCCGGCTTGCTGAACGCTGACATTCTGAAACTGCAGGATGCATCGGGTGTTACTGTGTTTGAAGGCGTTCTATTCGACGGCCTAAAGCATCAAGGTGGTAAAACGACGTTCTACATTAGGCTTTCCCCTGAAGATGAAGCCCATGAAGTAGAGGCTGAACGAATCGTGGAGCTTATCTTTCAAAACGGATCAACCCCCGGGCGCTACTTTGACATTAAATTCGCCGGGCTTCCGGAAAATCAAATCGTTGTTCAAAGCTCTAAAGTTCTCTCGTTTTCCAATATGACGCTTTATGCTGTTGCCCCAGGGCAGCAGCAGGCTCAACCCGTTGGCATTAAGTTAATCTCTGCCATGATTGAAGGTGTAACTCCTATACCCACGCCGGTTCCGTTGGCTCGGCCCGTGGATGATTCCGATGAGTTTTTGTTTAGCACTGACGAGGTTGAATTGGATCTAAGCGGCATTGATGATCAACCCTTGCCGCCAACAAGCCTTACGGGGGGAACAACGGTAGAAGATGCAATTAACCAATACAGTGCTCCGCTAGAGGAACAAGGTGTTGGTGGGTATGAAGTAAATACGCAATACGGAAGCAGTGATTTCCAGACGGAATTGACAAGTGCCGAGAAAAATTTTCTTGCTGGTCTGGGTGCTTTATTTATCGCCGTGCTATTCATCGTTATCGTAATCGCCTTGTTTAACATCATTGTTTTTCTGTGGATGCTCGTCGATGCAATTCAGAATGGCGAATGGGCTTATGTCATCGGCATGATTGTATTCTGCGGTGGTTTGCCCTCATTGATTTATCTTTATTCCAAATACAACGGGCCTGCAGCCAGAATTCTGAAAATTGCTTATGCGGTCGCTTATGTTCCCCTTGTCATCATGTATGCAATCGCTGTTGCCTTCGGCGGGTAGAATAGCTGTTTTATATTTCTACCACGAATCAATAAGCCGTATTCATGAATCATCAGAGGTTTTTCAGCCATTAAGAAAAAAATACTTTCCTTAGCAATCGCCGTTGCCCTGCTTACGCTTCTTTACAGCTCGGTGGATGGCAACGAGTTGTACGCCGTACTTGAGCGGGCAAAAATTAGTTGGATCATTCTTTCCATTCTTATGTTTATTCCCCAAACAATGGCGATTGGGCACCGGTGGACGTTGATTGCCCGGCCTCTTGCGCGCATCAGCTTGAAAGAGGCGATTCGCCAAGTTTTGGCAAGCAGCTGCTTGAACTTGGTGTTGCCGAGCAAGTTGGGCGATTTAGCGAAAGGTGTTTTTCTTTACCGGCAAAAAAAATGTGGTTGGGAGGAAGGCCTTCAGATTGTTGTGTTTGAAAAACTGTTGGATCTTGCGGCCCTCAGCTTTCTGATGGTGTTGGCGGCTTTGATTGTTTGGCCCCAGCAAATTATCCTTCAGCTGATGGTTTTATTGGGTTTGGCGGTTGTTTGCCTTGTAGGCACAATTTACTTTACGCCCTACGGTGCTGCGGTGTTCAGCAGAATTTTACCGAAAAAAAAGAAAACTGGTTTTGTGGGAAAAGTTTTAGGCCTAGTTGAAGCCGGGCCAAAAGTGATGAACCTGATTCACGGCAAAGGCGCTCGTTCCCTAACATTAGTGGGTTGGAGCTTGGGTATATGGTCGTTGCACTTGCTTCAAATTCTATTCTTTTTCATCGCCCTGAACATTCCCGTGAGTGCTTTTGCTGTGCTATTGAAAATGCCGATGGCAATCTTTGTGGGGCTATTGCCCATCTCACTGGCGGGTTTTGGCACACGAGAGTGGGCAATTGTGTTGCTTTTTCAATCACCGGAAGTTTCCGCTGCATCGTTAATCGCCGTGGGAGTGCTTTTTTCCTCTCGATACATTTTTCCAGCCTTGGCTGGCCTGCTCTTTGTTCAACGATATTATGGGCTTAGCCAAGCGGCTGCTAAGGGCTCACAAAAAAAACGTCAGGCAAAAAAATCATGAGCACTTCCACTTCTCCTCTCTCACTTGAAGCGTACGCTGAACTCCCCGATTCCGCTCAGCTCAAAATTCTGAGCATTACGCAAGAACTTACACAGCCCGTTGCCGACGATTTTTTGAGTCGATTCAAGTTGTTGTTTCAAGCTTGGCACCAAGACGGCAAGATTCAAAACGCCTCAGGAGCCTACCAGCTTCACCGAGCCTTTTTGATCTTAGCTTATCAACCAACCGCCGATGATCTTTCCGGCTGCACGAAAGACCAAATGACGCACATGATTCAGCATCAAGAGCAAGAGTTTGGTTTCCCGCTTCTTTCAACACCCAGGTTTGCCCCTTTTATAAACGGAAAAGTTGAATTCCTTAGCCAAAAGCAATTCCGCCAAAAACGGGAAGAGGGAATTATCACGGATTCCACCTTAGTTTGCGATCATCTTATCGCAACACTGGGTGAACTTAGGGTTGGTAAATTTTTGCCTTCCGTAACAGAATCTTGGTACGCCCCAATCGGAGCTTCAAATTAGTATTCAGTTTGAACTGATTTTAACTCATCTTTAGACTGTAAAAATTCTACCAAAGCGAAAGCATTTATGCGCCAAATAACCGTTCATCCTAATCAAGATGAACTCAGCCTTTTTGTAAACTACTTGTATGCACAGGGAATTGAAACTGAAACCGAGCCGGATGATTCAGGCAACTTTGTTCTTTGGGTGCTGGACGACGACCACGTTGCTCGCTCTCAGGAGCTTTGGCAGGAGTTTTTGGCAAACCCTCAGGATTCAAAGTACAAAAAAGCAGCGTCCGTTGGCGCCAAAAAGTTTGAGGTAGAAAAAAAGCTTACGGCAAAAAGCCGCGCTAAAGTGATTTCAGGGCGCACAACGTTTGGCCAATCGGGCTCTCAGGAGCAAATCTTCATCACGTTGGGCCTCATTATTATCAGTTTTGGGCTGTTTGCTTTTTTGATGTTCGCAGAAAATTCAAACCAGCTCCGTTCCCTGCTGTTCATCTCCACAAACCCGAATTCCCGTGCATTGCCTGAAGTGCTATCGGGTCAAGTTTGGCGCTTGATTACGCCAATCTTTATGCATGGTTCATTTCTCCATTTATTCTTCAACGTTTCCATTATGTGGAGTTTAGGGAGAATCATTGAATCGCGGTTGGGGATTGTTCCGTTCGTGGTACTTATTTTGATTACAGCTTTAGCCTCAAATTTTGGGCAGTATTTTATTCAGGGGCCGTTTTTTCTGGGCTTATCGGGAGTGATTTTTGGTTTCGTTGGCTTCGCGGCGTACATTCAAAAAGTAAATCCGTGGGAAAATTTAGGGGTTGATTCATTTTTCCTGAAGTTGGCAATCGGCTGGATTGCGTTGGGGTTTCTGCTTGCGGGTTCGGGAATTGCGCTGATTGGCAATATGGCTAATTGGGCTCACTTATTTGGCTTCCTAAGTGGTATTGCCACCGGGGTTTTCTTTCACAATGGGCTCAAATTTTTTGCCCGAGCAGAGTAGTTTCTAAGGCTTTTGCTAAGCATCATACGCTTCAGCTCAAAACCCAAACATGTTCTGCCCTGCGTTCAACCACTGATGCTTCACAAGGAACATCCCTTCAGATTTGCGCCCAGATCCCCGCAAATGGAGTTTTCTAGATCAAGCCTCAAGTGCGTTCTTTCGCGCTTTAGTTTTCTGCAAGGCTAAGTTCTTCAGCGCATCGTTCGGAAAACAAATATTCCCGCCCGTACTCTTTACTGGCTGAACACACCGTGAGCGCGCAAACGGTTTCCGCCCCGGCTTGATGTAAGGCGTTTGTCGCGGCGGCAATTGTTGCACCGGAGGTGATGACATCATCCACCAGGAGAAAGCGTTTTGCATTCATCCAGTGTTCGGGCTTCGCTGAAAAAGCATTCCGCACATTTTCGTACCGCTCTTGTGTTTCTTCAATTTTTGCCTGGGGCGTTTTAAAGTGTTTGCGTTGCAACCCGTGCTCCACAATCGGCAAGCCTAAATGCTTGCTGAGTTCCGTTGCCAGTAATGTGCTTTGGTTGTACCCGCGGGTAAATCGGCGCCAAGGCGTAAGGGGCATAGGGATGATTGCCTCAAGCTTCTCAGCTGCGATCATACATTTAATCGCAGCTTTGCGCTCCAGCAACAGTAGTTGCGCTAAAGATTCACCCAAATAGTAGGCTTTGCTGTACTTAAAGCGGTGAATTACTTGATCAAACGGGTACGTGAAATCAAAGGCGAAGAGCACCGATTTTGGGAACGATTCAAAGGCCGAGCAAAGCTGACAAGAGTGCGATTGGGTTTGGGTTGCTTCGGGCGAATTACCCCAACCGTGAATCGCAGATTTTTGGCAGGGGCAGAGGGTTGAAATCTTCCGGGTTCTTGCAGCGCAAACTGGGCAAACCAAGCCTAGTAACTGCTGCAAGGTTTCGTTGTTCGCCCTAAGTTGATCCTGCCGGGGGAGAAGCACCCCACAGCCAAGGCATGAACCCGGCAAAGCCCAATCAAGCGCCAATTGAAGAGTTTCTCGCAGCTCGCTAACCACTCAATTTTACCCCTATGTTCAATCGATTTAATGGCTAACGGTTACCACCATTATTCTTTGCCTCCGAAACCGAATAAACGCCGCTTTTTTTTCTCCCCTTGTTTCTCGGATTTTTCCAAATCATCCACCGCTTGGCGCATGGCCTCGTTTGCCATTGCTTGAAGCTTATTCCTGTGATCGGTGGATTCCACCTCAAAAACATCTTCAACGGGCTCGGGGGCTTTTTCAGCCTCAATATCTGCCCAGCTCATTCGTTTGTTTGCTCTGAATCGGTATGTGGGCAATTGCTGAAGTTCACGGAATTTCCGGACTAATTCAGCCGTTTCAAAGGGCTTAGCTAAAAAGTCGTTCGCCCCTACTTTTTTGGCAATTGCTATATCTTTATCGCGGCATTTGGCGGAGCAAATAAGAATCGGAATTTCAGAGAAAGCCTTGTTTCCCCGCAACGATTCGCACAACTGAAGGCCGTTCATTTTGGGAATCATCACATCAATCACCAATAAGTCCGGTTGGTACTTCACCAAATTCTGCACGGCTTGCATGCCGTCATCCGCCGTAATAATCTCCGCATAGTCGTCCAGCGTTTGTGTCATCAAAAACAACAGATCGGGGTCGTCATCAACCAGCAGCACTCTAGGCTTGGGTTGTTTAGGGACTTTCTGCTCGCCGCGCTCAATTTGCCGGGTAGAGCGCATAATTTTTTCCAAGTTTTCTTTTGAAACAGAATCTGGAACCTCAAATTTAGCGGAGCTTGGCGTCGATTGCCGTTGGTGGTTTTCCTCGTAAGCGTGTAGCTCTTCAATGGTGTAACGTTTTCGCTTGTAATTGGTGTGTTCACTCAGTTGCACCCGAATATTCTTGAGCAAGCGGGAAGGCTCAAATGGTTTCGTCAAATAAAGGTTCGCGCCCTTTCCGTAGCCTTCCTTCGTGTTTTGCGTTCCGCCCATCGCCGTTAAAAACATGATCGGAATCTCGTTGTACTTGGAATTTTTCCGAATCATTTCGCAGGTTTCAAACCCGTCCATCAGGGGCATCATAACATCCAAACAAATAAAGTCTGGTTCATAACGATCCAACTTTTCCAGAGCATCCAACCCGTCGTGGGCTTCAACAACCTCGAACTCTTCCTCAAGGGTTGTCTTCAAGATTATCCTAATATCCTCTTCATCATCAACAATAAGAATTCTCGCTTTGGACATGATTTGGCACTCCTAAGGGCTGGACAGATTCATATAAGGCAATTTACAATTCAAACAAAGCATAACGCCAAGGCATAAAGCTGGCAATTGTTTTAGTGCTTCTTGCCAATCTTATATTCAAGGAATTCCCCCATGCAAACACCCACCGTTGTGCTTCCCAACGGCAAGGCACTTACCCTAAGCCAACCCTACGGCCATGAAGTTAGCATCCAAACTTCGGCCTACTCCGCAGATTTAATTCTTAGCCCAATCAACAAACGCGTGCAACTGCTGAGCTATAATGCCCACGATGTTGCTGCCTTGGCGAAAGAACTCATTAAAATTGCCAACGAGAATGAGTTCGGGAAGATCTGGGTAAAAGCCCGCAAGCCCGACCGCGAAGAATGGGAGCGCCAAGGCTATGTTTTTGAAGGGGAATTGAAACGGTATTTTGCCGATGGGCAAGACGCCGCTTTTGTCGCTTACTATTCTAAGCCCCAACGCCTGCAACGCCCCGAGCTTACTCAGGAGGAGGAAAACCTTCTTGTTGCGCAAGCAAATATTACAGATACGAACCAGCAATATACATTGCCTGAGGGTTACACAAGCAGGCTATTCCAAAATACCGATGCCGTAGAATTAGCAAAGCTTTATCATTCGGTTTTTCCGACTTACCCCTACCCCGTGAACGACCCCAAATACTTGATTGAAACTGCGCAAAGCCATATTTTGTACCGCTTAGTTTTTGATTCTGAGGGGAAGTTAGTTGCCGCAGCATCGGCCGAAACGGATCCCGAAAACCGGAATTCCGAAATGACTGATTTCGCAACCGATCCCCATCAACGGGGCAAAGGGTTGGCGCAGTTCATCTTACAACAATTGGAAAAAGATGCAGAAAAGCACTACAATATCAGAACGTTTTACACCATCGCTAGAATTGCAAACATCGGTGTCATGCGCACCTTTTTCAAGTGCGGCTACAAATATAAGGGCTTGCTCACCAATAATTGCACCATTAGCGGGCAGTTTGAAAGCATGGTATTACTGGAGAAAGACCATTGAAAAAAAACAACATTGCTGAAGTCATGCTCGATTTTTCCCTTTAAAAGTTCTGTTAAACTGTTGACACACCCAAACTGAATTCATCAAATGATCTCGATTTGGCTGTATTGGCTAAACAATATTTTATTCTCACTCAGAGGAGATGAACAATGTTCAAAACAAACAAAAAAGCACAAGGGATGGTAGAATATGCTATCCTTCTCGCTGGTGTAGCACTTATCGCTATCAGCTCAGTATCAGTATTGGGTCAAAAAACAACTGACCTCATCGCAACAACTGCATTCGTACTTCCTGGTGCACAAGCTGCTTCTAACGGTCCAATCTTCGTTGGTAAATTGGTAGAGTACACACCTGCTATCAGTGCTGACCCAGCAGATGCGATCAAAGTTGACCTTGCAACAATCCTTACTCGTTCAGCGACAAACCGTCTTGACACAAACGTATATGACGGCGCTTGGGTTGCTACATTCCCCGATGCTATCGTACACAACTAATTCAAAACGTCTTAGTTCAAAAAACCCCGCTCAGTTTGAGCGGGGTTTTTTGTTTTTTTTCATTGCGTCACACACTTCAAAAATAAATGATTCGGAAACATTTACTCAAAAAAGACGCTGAAATGGTTTTTCGGATTTTTAAAAAATCTAAACGAGCCAGCATGATGATAGAATTCGCTATTGTCGCTGTTGTATTATATTTACTGCTCGCCTCCATCCTTACGTTTGGCCGCTTAATCTTTGTGGCCCAAACCACCACCACAGCAGTTGACTCTGCTGCGAGAGAATTAGCACGAACTCCATTGCCTGCAGCGATTACCTTTGAAGAGGTTCGCGATTCCGTAAATCAGTTTTCAACCTCAGTTTATAGTGAAGATTACTTGGCCATCAACATCACGCCCTGGCTTGCTGCGCCCGGTGGGCTTTCCCTGCTGGAGTACCTTGATTCCATCAGCATTCCCCAAGTTAACCGCCAGCTTGTTCCCGTCATGATGATTCAACCCGTGGGGCCTGTTACACTGCTTCGTTACCCGGGTACTCTGGTAGAAAGTGCCACGGCCCCAAGTGGTTACAGCGTGGTGATTCCCTTGGTACAATCCTTAGATGTTGATGGTAATACCACCATCAAATTAGTCCCCGTTCTTGAGGAGATTGATACCGAGGAGCTTGCATCGGACAACACCGGCGCATCGCCTGATCCGTTCAGCATTAATTCCGCGGAACGTGGCCTAGTTGCCCTTCGCATGAATTATCCTTATCAATCAGTTGAAATGCAGGGAACGATCAATAAGAAATCCATCACGGCCGACGATTCACTCGTCACGGTGACCAATTTAGGTAGTTACACAGTTGTTGACCCCGGGCAAACAAGCGGGCCAATGGCTGGACAATATGGACTAGGCGTCCAACTATCTTGGATGCAGCAGCTACGCCCCTTTAGGCGCGTTGTTAGCACCCAAGCAATTTATCCACGAGAATTATTTGAATAAGAGGTTCCCCCATGAAGTCTATTGTTATCGTCGTTATTGCGCTTATTATCGGCATCCTTGCAACAATCCTGACAACCGATCTGATTGGGGTAACCCAGATTTTTTCCGGCAATAAAACAACTGAAGATCGTAAGCCCGGAGCAGGTGAAATTCTATTACCCATCAGCAAATTCAAC
This sequence comes from Candidatus Sumerlaeota bacterium, assembly GCA_036751885.1. Taxonomy (GTDB): domain Bacteria; phylum Sumerlaeota; class Sumerlaeia; order SLMS01; family JAHLLQ01; genus JANRMB01. The sequence continues at coordinate 1,830 of DAIOTT010000026.1, read as the reverse complement.
ATCCCCGCATTTGATCGTGTAGGCATTCAAGACGTTGCAATGGTGATTGTAAAAGAGAGCATGATCACCGGCCCTGCACCCATTACGGATGCTACACAGATCAACGGCCGAATTCTGAAAACCGACAAATTGGCGGGTCGTTTCTTTGCCGAAGAAGACTTCATGCCCATCGGGACTAAGTCTGGTATTGCTGGTGCAACCCCTCCTGGTAAGCGCGGTATTACAGTGCGGGCAGATAAAATTGTCGGTGCCTACAGCTTACAAGCAGGCGATACGTTTGATCTTCTTCTTACAGTGAATTCAAGAACTGCGGCGAATACTTCTTCAATTCTGGGTTCCACGTTGGGTTACGGCGCACCAGGTTCCACCATACTAGTTGTAAATGGTGGGGTAGTACTCCGCAGTGTTACACCGCGGCTTGAGTCTCGTGAAGTTCGCAAAGGGATGATCGGTTCAGAAACTGAGATTCAGCAAACTCCCGTAAACGAGCTTTCTATCGCTATTAGCCCAAATGAAGTGGCAACTCTTACGGCAGCAATCTCCTCAAACCAAGAGCTTGTTGCTGTTGTTCGCTCCGGGCAAGTTGGTGCTGGTGCCAATGAACTGGAAATTGTTATCCCGAAAGCGCTTACAACAAGCAATGTACCAAACACAGCACCAGCTGTTGAGGTAGCCAACGAAGCACCCGTAACAGTAAAATCAATTGAAGTGATTGTAGGGAACAAACGGTCTGAGTTTCAGTACACAGACAATCAATAATCCATTCCCCCCTACACCTGCTTTGATTGAGGGCGCCCTGTGTTCGTGAAATACCCCGTAGTAAAATTCTTTTCAAGAACGTCAACTTCCCGCAAGCGGGGAGTTGTTCTTGTTATTTTTGCTATATCGTTACTAATCATTTTTGCATTAGCTGCGTTGGCCATTGATATGGGTATACTTAGGCTTACTCAGCGGCAAATGCAAACTGCCTCGGATGGGGCAGCCATTCGCGGATTGCAGTTGCGCGATGCACCCGTTGATCGCCGTGCTGCCGCAAGTGAACATGTTGCCCATGTGTTTGACGATGACTTCGATACAGCCGCAGATTCCCTGTTCTTAGGTGCCGGGCCAACGTATACCTTCACCTCCATGATCCCCGGCGATTTAGATGGTGGTACTATTGTAAGCACCTCAGTTTATGATCCTGAATTACTTCCCAACCCTGCTAACTTGCCCCATGGTGATATGCTTTCCGGAAACTATGACCCCACACAGCGCCATGACGAAGGGTACAACCTTGGCAACTACTATGAGCGTGATGATTTCCCCTCGGGTTTCGATGAGCTAAATGAGCCTACACCGCCGAATTCATTTCTCGTTCGCTTGCGGCGCACAAGAAATGCTACAGGTCTTGATCTGATTCCAAACGTCAGTTCCTCCGGCCCAAGTATTCCCCTGATATACGGCCGCGGTGCCGCAATTGGGCCCGGGAGCACGGGTTTCGATGCTCGCGCTCAGGGTTTCAGTATTAGCTCCGTTTCAATTGCCGATGCGCAGCCTTCCCTTTCCGTTGGCCCTGAATATACCTCTGCACTTGTACCACCCAATGGAATTCCCGGGCTTTCGTACTACGCGTTGGACGTTGATTTCTGGGCCGTGTTGACTGAAAATGTTTGGGTTGAAGCAGCAATTTTTGCCGATGGTTCTATCGTGGGCATCGGGGCAACTTCGGGCGGGGTAGATGCTCGACTCATTCGCCGAACTCAGCTTGCAGCGCCGATTCTGGCGGCCGATGCATCCTTGTTTGTTACCAGCTCCAACGGTTTTCCCGATGTCCCCTTCACCGCTCGG